>CALXMR010000001.1 GCA_944389525.1 uncultured Alphaproteobacteria bacterium
AAATCACAAGGTTCACCCGCAGGACAAGATGTTGAATCGGGTGTCGTCCCATTGCCACCATTCAAATTATACGTAATTCTCACGGTTGATGCCTTTGGACATGCCAAACCGCCACTGCATGTGTAATTAGATGGACATGTGTTGCATGAATTTCCTGTTGTCAAACTGCTTGAAGAAATGGTTTGGCCGTTCCAATTAGTGCTGTTGGTACCACAGTTGGATATATAATAACCTGTGCTGCACGATGTATATTTTTTGTATGTAGGGCAACTGTAACCCGCCCCTTCCGCCGCAGAAAACACGAACACCAGCAATAGTGTAAAAGAGAAAAAAAAGTGGTGGATTTTTTTAGCAATATTTTTACTACGAAAAATCCCCAATTTCTGCTGCATTTGTGTCCCCTTTTTTGCCGAAAATAAACGACCGTTCAGATTAGGCAGTAACTTTCGCCCTACATGCCCTGTATTATATGAGAAAACAGCCCGTCGTGCAAGAATTTAATTCAGCCTCTCGTGTCATCCTGGGGCTTTCTTTTTTGTCATCCTGGGGCTTTCTTTTTTGTCATCCCGCGCCCCACAACTCTCTTGTCATTGCAAGCGTAGCGAAGCAATCCAGTCAATTAACTTGTCGCAACACGACACATATCGCATTACTGGATCACCACGGTCGCCATGCTCCCTCGCGATGACAAGAAATGAATAACGACCACGCTCTCTTGTCATTGCGAGCATAGCGAAGCAATCCAGTCAATTAACTTGTCGCGAATGCGACACATATCGCATTCACTGGATCGCCACGGTCGCCATGCTCCCTCGCGATGACAAGAAACGAATAACAACCGCACTCTCTTTTGTCACCCCGTGGCACTGGGTGGCACAAATCCATGTGGGCACACTATACATTCCCAAATTTATATATCCTGACAAAGCTGGTATCACTGGCCCCTGTGGACCCTGTGCCACCCGCCCCACCATTTACATCGCGATACGGTACATTAGAACTGGCCTGGACACCGCCACCACCGCCGCCGCCATATGAATACAGCATCTGACCCCCGCACGAAAACGACAGTGTCGCACCACCATCACCACCCGACCGTTCACTCAGCATTCTGTGCGCGGCACCGCCATCGCCCCCGCCTGTACCCGTGCCATCGCCGCCCGCATCGGCCCGATATGCCCCCGAACTGACCCCATCGCCACCACTGCCACTGGGCGCGCCACCGCCACCCGCGCCACACAAAAAGAATCCATTGCCTAACCCAGAATCTGCATACCCGCCCAGCGCATTTGACATATCACCGGCGTTACCGCCACCACCCGCGCCGCAATCGTGCGCATCGCCATTCGCATCAATGCCACCCGCCCCGCGACCGCCCGCGCCACCATCAGACATCACCACCGCACCGTTAATTGCAAACATACTGGCCACCCCAGATGCCCCGCCCCCACCACCAGATGCGGCATTACCACTAGCATTAACCGCGCCAGCATTACCATCACCGCCGCGAAAAACAACTGCGTCTGTTTGCTGGGTTATTGTAAAACTGTATGTCTGGGCCACGGCGTCCATACCGGCCCCACCATTGCCACCGCCCGCGCCACCACGACCACCGCGAACCTGGACAAAATAACACCCCGGCGGCAAAGATATCGTATCGCATGAATTAACACTGTCAGATTCATAGTACAAATACTGGGTTCCGACACTGTATACATTGGTGCCGTCTGATACCTTGACACTGTCGGGACACGCCCCGGCCATTGCATCGGCGTAATAAACAGTGCCTGTGGCATCCATTATTTTCAGCGATGGTGTCGTTTGCTGGACCATCTGGACAGGAATCTGGATATCATCAATATGTATCGCCGGCATCGCTGTTAGTTAAACCATATAAATACCTGGCCTGCGGGTGGCGTACCCGTGGGCACAGTCGTTGAAATCGTGTTAAATCGGACATCGTCTGTATCGGCCTTGGTATCCAACGCACTGCGCACCGCGGCCGCCGATGGATATTGACTGTCCGTGGCACTGGCCGATATTTGCGACACCTTGTTCGCGACATATTCAACCGCATCAACAGACGGGATTTGTGGCTTGTTTTTAATATAATCCAACGCGCCGGGGTCTGATTGCGCCCAATCTGATTGGATTTTCAATGCATCAACAATTTCGTTAACATATCCCGCACTGGCGATACTGGCACGTGCGTCTGTGACGGGTAATATCAAAACCAGCAAAACCAACCATCCCCAGCGCAACATTTATGTACAGCTATTCTCTACCTATCCCCTCACACACAATAAATATGCCTAATCTAAACGGTGGTTTGTTTTAGGCATATTTGTAAGTTTAAACCGTGCGGAATTTTGGGCGTTTTTTGTGCCTGGTTATGCGGAAAAAAACTGACCGTTTAAATTAGGCACAATGCAAATATATTCTTGGCACAATTATAGAAAAAAACGAATCGATTACGCAAGGCAAAAAATCGCAACAAAAAACCCGCCGCGCGGCGGGTTTTCATTGTTAATTCAGTGGCGCACCCCAATGCTGCTGTATCGTGCGTTCCGTATCCATCGGACTGATTAACACCTGGGGCGTCAAGATTACAACCAATACATCACGCGTTGACGATGTCTCGCGCGAGCCCGACAGTGCCATAAAGTCTGGATCACCCAAACCATAACGCGTATCGTTATTTTCTTGTTTTTCAAACCCAGACACAACCAACATTTGGCCCGATTCCATGATTACTTCTTGCATGAAACTGCGTTCTTCAACCTCTGGCAATTGCAGGGTAACTTCGCCAATTGTCTGGGTTGACATACGCAACAGTTCGCGCACCGACATCCTGAACAACAACAAAATCTTGCCGTTTTCCAGAACATTTGGCAACAACTGCATTGAAAATCCGGTTTCCAAATCATCCTGGTCAACAGTGCTGGATTCCACGGTTGTAAAGTTACGCGATTCAAACCGCTTGATATATCCGGTCGTACGCGTATTGTTCACCGGTGCAACACGATTATTACGCGTTGTAACACCAACATTTGTGACCAAAGAAACCTTGCCCTGTTTGGCCAACGCCTGGATTAATGCGTCTGTGCCGGCCAATCCAGCCAATGAACCATTTTGAATTTGATCCTGGGTATATGCACCAGAAACCGTACTGCCCCCTTCTGTATGGGTGGCGCCCGTCACGGCCGATACAGTATTTGACAATACCGCGATGTTCATGGAACTGGCCTCGGTCGTGGTTAAGTTATTCTTTGGATTGGCAACAATATTCAGCCCCGATGCCGAATTAATCGCCGCCGCCAAATTCAGACCAAACGCCGAATCATTAGATATCGAAACCTGTAACACCTTGACATCGATGGTCACCAACTGCGACAGCCGCTTGTTCTGGCGTTCGATATAATCGCCCACGCGCGCCAGTGTCGATGGCGGCGCCGTCACGGTTATTGTGCCCAAACTGCGCGATACGGTAAACGATGCATTATCACTGTCCCCGATAATGGTTTCCAGCGCACTTTCAATTTCATCCCATTCTTTTAATGTCGATTCCAACGACACCGCATTACCATCATCTGTTTCGACCGCTGTCTGGTACGACACATCAGTCCCCAATGCATATAATGTAAATGTCTTGGTTTCTGTTTCATAGAACACAATAGATGATTTATCATAGTACCACAATAAATCTAAATCGGTCGCAATCTGGGACAGTAATCCAGACAAACTGCCGGTGTATGCGATGTTTATCGTTCGTTTCAGTTTTTCTGAATCAATCTGGTTATCAATTTTTACCGGTATATTTGTAATCGCGGTGATATTATTTGCCACCTGTTGCAGACTGACCGGTTCGTTTAACAATATTGTAATACCGGTATCCGTTTCATATTGCCCCGGCAGATTGTTTCGATGCGCCAGTAATGTCGATGATGCGCCCAACCAAACCCCTTCGGACATGGAAACAGTATCGCCACTGGCCACCTTGGCCGGGGGATTTTTCGCCATTTCGAACGCGTCATACGCGTTTATAAAATCCTGGTCTACCGATGCCGCAACCTGGGCAGATTCTTGCTTGGCACATGCCGCCATTATCGCACACAGGCCACACATTATAAAAAATTTCATCGGTTTGCTCATCTCTATCATCTCCTACGGCGCACAGATTTTGCAAATTATTCTTCGTTTGTAGACACCACCAACACACGATTGCCCTTATAGAATTTGGCATATGGAATTGGTGTTGCACGGGCAAAGTTCCGCACCAACGCCGATGCCACATCGACAAAGCGCCCCTTGAATACGGCACTGGCCTCAATCGGGTATTCGCGCGATGTTGCCCAAACCAAATCCCAACCTTCTTTGTTACACCAATCCTGCAAGACTTCGCGTAATGTCTGGCCATTGGCAACAACCCACGAACGCACCTGATCTGTTAATACGGGCGCTGGTTCTGCATCTGCCGACATATCGACCGCGATTTCCGCGTCCAGGGCGGCCGCCTGTTCGTTCACCGCCGCCAGTTCTTCTTCACTCATGCCCATTTTGGCAACAAATGCATCATATCCATCGCGATATTGGGTACAATCTGCACGCCCACTGCGTGACACGGTCAATATGGACGCCCCATCATCTTCCAGCATTTCACGATTCAACAACGGCATTTCCGACCCATTGCATTCGTCATCAAAACCAGCCGGTATCTGGGTTCCATGCAGCATATTTGCACCACCCGACCAACCACCATATCCCGTACTGTCCGCGCCCAGGTTAAAGTTATTTTCAACCACCAAGTCTGCGCCAATTTTGGAAACAATACGAATATTGTCATCAGATTTACCCGCGCATGCCCCATCGTCACACGCAATTTCAACATCGGCATCCGAACCGGCAATCGGCCAAACAGGCACGGCCACTGGCGCCACATCTGTCACCGCATATTGCGATGCATCATATTCTGCTGTTTGTTCAACAGACGGCACCACTTCTTCGGTATAAAAAACCTCTGACGTGACGACCTGTTGCGGCAGATTTTCCGCCGCAAAGCAATATCCCGCCGCCGTTGCAAACATTGCGACAATTAAAATTTTGCGAAACATGAACGCGTCCTTTCCTGAATGTTTCATCATTATAATTATAATTATTATAGCAAGTTGACCGAATCTGTGCAAGATTAAAACGCACATACGAATATAAAATCGCGCGAATCGGCAAAAGATGCTATACTAGACGCAAAAAGATATTCTATCACAGGGGTCAGATATGCAAAACATCTTTATTTTAATTGGTCTGGGTATTATCGGATTATTATGTATTGTCACACTGGTATTGATATACGGGATAAGCACGCATATGCGCGAGGTGAGACGAACACTGACCCACCAATATAATTTGATTGTAAAAATTCAATCCGTACTGAAAAATAAATCCGCGACAAATGCTGTTGCTGAAAATGCAGAAATGATATACCAAGATCTGTTACAAAATCTGATTCCGATTATGGCGGCGATTGATGTTATGCCCCGCAACACATCAGAACACCCACTGTGGCGCGCATTGGGCGGCATTATGGACGAATACGCAAAAAATCCATTTGCACTAGAAAAATTACGCCGATGCATAAAACTGGATTCCGAAGTGGCGCGCAGCATCGACAACTATATGTCACGCGCAGACAGTTTTCTGCACCATATATCTACAACCGACCCTGATGGGATTTTGGCGTCAACATTTACCGATGGACTGTTGGGGCAATCATTAACATTTTTTACCCAGGCAAAACAACTGGCCGCACAAACAAACAGTTAACAAATACATGCCAAAACTGAATAAAAATCTTGTTCGTGAAATATCTGCAAAACGCAATGAACCAGAATGGCTGACCAAATGGCGACTGGACGCGTTTGACGCATGGCAAAATATGACCGAACCGCATTGGGCCGAAATTAATTACCCACCAATTGATTATGACCAGTTAAACTATTATAACGAACCACGCGCGGTGGATAATTCAGACCTGGCGTCTGTATATGATCGCATGGGATTACCAGACCGTGAAAAAAACGCCCTGATGGGTATGGCCACCGATACAGTCATCGACAGTCGTTCGGTCCACACATCTTATACAGACGAATTAAACAAACTGGGGATAATATTTCTGCCCATGTCTGACGCTGTGCAGCAATACCCAGAACTGGTAAAAAAATACCTGGGGACAGTTGTGCCGGCAACTGATAATTTTTTTGCGGCCTTGAACGCCGCGGTATTTTCCGATGGCACATTTGTATACATTCCGCCCAACACAAAATGCCCCATTGACTTGGCCAGTTATTTCCGCATAGAAACCGCAAAAATTGGCCAATTCGAACGCACATTGATTATTGCCGACATCGGCGCAGAATTAAGTTATATGGAAGGCTGCTCTGCCCCGCGGCGCCCCAGCCACCAACTGCACAGTGGGGTGGTAGAGATTATTGCGCATGATAATGCAACGGTAAAATATGCAACCGTCCAGAACTGGTACGCCGGGGATTTTTCATCTACGCATAAAAGTTCTGGGGGGATTTTAAATTTTGTTACAAAGCGCGGCAAATGCGAAACTAACGCGCGTCTGGACTGGACCCAGGTAGAAATTGGTTCTGCAATGACATGGAAATATCCATCCACTATTTTGGCGGGCGATGGCGCATCATCTGACTTTTACTCGCTGGCAATCACCCGTGGCCGACAACAGTCTGATACCGGCACCAAGATGATACATATTGGCAACAATACCACATCAAACATTTTGTCATATGGTGTTGCACTGGATAATTCGCGCCAAACTTTTCGCAGTCTGGTTGCATTTTCTGGCCACGGTGGCAAGAACGCGTCTAAATGTGATACACGCCTGGTTGGCGATAATGCGGTGGCAAATACACTGCCACGAATTGTGCACAATAACAATGACAACACCCAAAGTCACGAGGCCACCACCGGCGCCATTGACGCAGCACAATTACAATTTTTAATGCAGTCTGGTATCAGTTCAGATATGGCAACCGCACTGATAATCGGTGCGGCCGCGGCGCCAATTATATCACGACTGCCGATGGAATTTTTAGTAGAATCAAAACAATTGATACAGATGGCGCTGGAACATAACTAAGAAACGGGTATAAAAATGTTACTAGAAATAAAAAATTTATCAGTTTCGTTGGACGGAAAAAAGTTACTGACCGATATAAATATGTCTGTGCACACTGGTGCGCGTCACTTGTTATCAGGGCGCAATGGATCTGGAAAATCAACATTGGTGTCCGCGATTGCAGGAAATCCACAATATACAATTGATAATGGTCAAATTATTTTTGACGGTCGTGATATAACACATGAAAACACCACCACCCGCGCACTGATGGGTATTTTTATCGGTGCACAAAATGTTCCCGAGATTCCCGGCCTGACGGTACTAAGTTTTTTAAAACATTCAATGGCCGCACACACACATTTTAATACAGGCCACGATTTATCAATGGGCGAATTTTTAACTAAACTGGATACAGCGCGCACAAAACTAGACATACCAAAAGAATGGCTGAATCGCAGTGTAAATGTTGGTTTTTCTGGTGGGGAACGGAAACGACTGATGCTGTTGCGCCTGGTAATGACCATGCCGCGCCTGGCGATACTGGACGAACCAGACTCTGGGGCAGACGCCACCACACAGAAACAAATCGCCGATACAATTCGCGAAATGCCAGACACAACATTTTTGTTCATCAGCCATCAACAAAATTTCACGGACATGATTGAACCAACCGCGACAACTATTTTGTCTGGTGGGAAAATTATGATAGAATAAACAGTGTTTATACAAAGGGGAAAAATATGAAACCTGTAAAGACCAAGCCGATGTTATCATGGATATTATGGCATCCATTAAAATTTGCGGTTCTCTCGTTGGTGCTTATGACGATTGCGGGCATGATATCGTTCTGGATACCGGTCTCGGAACAAACCATCCCAACCCTCAGCAGCATACTGTTGGTATTTGCATTTTTTGTAGCACTGGGCATCATGTTCTGGCGGATGCCACGGGAAAACATTGACCGGCGCAGTTTTGTTGCCGTCACCAACGCCCAGATTCTTGTGGCGTCTGTATTATTCTTTGTATCTATTTTATTAATACAAAAATACGAAGATTGGCTGGTGTTAAAAATGATGTGGCTGAACATCCATTCAAATGCCCTGTTTACATCTGTAATGGCATTGGTTGGGTTGTTCTTTTTATATATATGCGGAATATTTTTTGCGAATTTGTATGCCAAGTATCGCCGCTGTCGTGCGATGGGTGTCCCCGCATGGAAGATTATTTGTTCAATGCCGATGGGCTTTGCATTACTGTGGACACCGGGATATTTATTACCAGACAATCATAATCCCGACTATGTCATACCAATCCGCGCAAAATGGTATACCAGATTTACAAATTGGATTATACAAAATCCGATCACAACCGTCTTGTCATTCATAATCATGACCGTTTTTTCAGAATCTTTTTTCGGATACAAGGCCACGATATTAACATTACTACTGGCCACGGTGTTCATGATATGGTTCCGCATTGTTGGTGACAAAAGTTTTCGCCGTGGGTTCAGTGCAAAATACGCAACCACGGCCGTGATTGTAAACATCATATTGCTGGTTGCACTGGCGATATATTGGCACATGCATTCAGCCATGTTAATGTCCAATGGGATGATGATTTAAAAAACGCGCTGGATACACGAAACAAAGGCACAGGGGGATTTTATGAACGGTATAATTTTATTTGCAGGACTGGTTCTATTTTTATGGTTGGGGCGTTCTATACTAATCCCATTGCTGGTCGCAACATTTTTATGGTATCTGATAAATGCAACGGCGACATATATCCGAAAACTGTTCCCATTTAATTCAGACAACGCACGCCAGGCGCGCCCAGCAGTGGCACGAACATTCGATTGGACATCCAACATACTGTCTGTTATGGCGATGTGCGGACTGTTGTATCTGTTTGCGACCCAGATACAGCCAATGTTCCGTGAATTAATGATGGCGATGCCAGTATTGCAACACAAGTTGGTTATATTTGGAAACTATTTATCCGATTCATTGGGGCTGCGTTTTGATGCCAGCATGTTACCAAACATCACAAACATTGCGACAAACATCGGTGCGTCTGTGGCGGGCATAGTTACATCAACAGGGATGATATTGGTCTATATGCTGTTCATGTTCATTGAACAAAGCACATTTAACAAAAAATTTTCTGCCCTGTTTCCGAACAAGACAAAATATAAAAAGGTTCGCTATATCATCGACAGTATTGACGACAACATGAAAAAATACCTGTTTATGAAAACATTGATATCTGGGGTTACGGGTGTTCTATCATACTTTTGGCTGCAAATGATTGGTGTTGAATTTGCAGGCATCTGGGCATTTATTGTATTTATAACCAGTTATATTCCAACAATTGGCGCGATTGTAGCATGCGCATTACCAATATTGTATTCATTGATAACCGCACCCAGCCTGCACCAACCAATTTTAACCGCCGTTGGATTGGTTGGATTACAAATATTATTTGGGAATATCTTGGAACCAAAACTGACCGGATACACATTAAACCTGTCGACACTGGCGATATTAATAAACCTGGTATTTTGGGGAATGATTTGGGGCATTGCCGGCATGTTTTTCAGCGTGCCCCTGCTGGTGGCTATATTCATTACCACGGCGCAATTTGATTCAACGCGTTGGATTGCAGTATTGCTGTCTGCGGACGGGAAAATCCCCGACAAGCGCGATGAATAAATCGCGCTGGATACATGAAATCTGGGATTTTTTTAAGCGTGCATCCGCGCCATAACGGCAATTGCATTTTCCAAAATAACACGTGCAGATTCTGAATCTAACCCGCGTTTTATATCAGAAACACGCACCCGTCCCATATCTTGTTGGGCGGTGGCACTGGTTAATGTTTCATCAATAAAAACAATTGGTAAATCGGTGTATGTGCACAGTTCCGTGGCCCAGTGCCGAACCGCATCTGTTGTATCAGACGCTGTTCCGTCCATTCGCAATGGCAACCCAACAACAATTCCAACCACATTTTCCGTGCGTGCCAAATCTGCAATTTGTTGTGCAATGGATTCCCCACCCCGCCCCGATAAAATTGCCGGCCGCACAAAAACAAATTCGCGTGCATCGTCTGACACGGCCACCCCGGTGCGGCGCGCACCCCAATCAATTCCAATAATGCGCCCGCTGCGCGGAAAATCGTTGAAATTCGGCAAAATCATTGTATAATTCCCCTGTTATTTTTTATACAGAACAGAATAGGATGCAAAATGGCATTTAGCAAGCAACAATTACAAAAATTCGCCGATTTGATAAAGATCGAAATTTCGGACGAAAAACTGGACCAGATGAATATTGATTCGGTCATTGAATGGCTGGACAAATTGCAAAAAATCGATACATCGGGTATTGAACCGATGTTAAACCCGGCTGAACATAATCTGCCCCGCCGTGCGGATGTGGTGACCGATGGCAACATTCGCGATGCCGTTTTGGCAAACGACCCAGACACCGCCGGCGTATCGCGCGGATACTTTGCTGTACCAAAAGTAATGGATGAATAAAGATGATCGATTTAACAATAACAGAAGCATTAAAAAAATTAAACTCACGCGAAATCAGCGCAACCGAACTGACACGCGCGTATTTGAACCGAATTGAAAAATACGGCACGGAATTAAATTGCTATATCACGGTCACGCCTGAACGCGCATTGGCTGATGCGGCGGCGGCTGACGCCCGATATGCATCTGGCACCCAATTACCATTGGACGGCATTCCAATCGCGATGAAGGATTTATTCGCAACCCGCGGCATTCGCACAACCGCGGCATCACACATGTTGGAAAACTTTGTTCCGCAATACGAATCAACAGTATCGCAGAATTTGATTGATGCCGGCACAGTATTGCTGGGGAAATCAAATCTGGACGAATTCGCCATGGGTACATTCAGCAAGACCAGTTACTTTGGCGCACCCATTAATCCATGGCAAATGGAACGCAAATTAACCGCGGGCGGTTCATCCGGCGGCACAACCAGTGCAGTTGCATCCGGCTTGGCAATTGCTGGCACTGGAACCGATACCGGTGGTTCGATTCGTTTCCCGGCATCTATCACGGGCCTGGTCGGTATGAAACCAACATATGGTCTGTGCAGCCGTTGGGGATGCGTTGCATTCGCATCCAGCCTGGACACCCCGGGACCAATTGCACGCACGGTTGACGATGCCGCATTATTACTAAGTGCAATGGCGGGCCACGATCTAAAAGATTCAACCAGCGCAGATGCCGGATTTCATGCACATACACCACTTTCACCAATTTTGGGTGACGGCAAAAAATTGCGTATTGGTATAATCAAAGAATTTGCCGATGTCGAAATTTCACCAGACATGAAACAGATATTTGATGCGCGAATTGCTGATTTAAAATCATTGGGCGCCGATGTGGTCGAAGTATCAATTCCAAATATATTGGATGCATTGGCGGCATATTACATCATCGCCCCGGCCGAGGCATCGTCAAACCTGGCGCGCTATGACGGCATGCGTTATGGTCTGCGTGTGGACGGTGCCGATTTAATCGACACATATAAAAAGACGCGCGCCGCTGGATTTGGAACCGAGGTTCAACGCCGTATGATTATCGGCACGGCCGTGCTGTCCAGCGAATCGTACGAGGTTTATTTTATGCAGGCTGCGCGCGTTCGCCGCATGATATCGGACAGTTTTAACGCCGCATTTGAACAGTGCGACTTGATACTGTGCCCGGCGGGCGCGGGCACTGCAATGCCATTGGATTCGGATTTATCGCCACTGGAATATTATGCGTTGGATTTATTCACGGTTGCAATGAACCTGGCCGGAATTCCTGCATGCAGCGTACCGGCCGGGATTGCCGAAAACGGATTACCACTGGGGGTCCAGGTTGTTGGTCGCCGCTTTGACGACATACGCGTAATGCAATTGGCCAAGCATGTCGAGCAGTTTGCAGGCATCGATAATCGTCCAACAAAAATAATGGGGAAATAAAAAATGGTGGCCAGAAGTGGAATCGAACCACTGACACAGGGATTTTCAGTCCCTTGCTCTACCAACTGAGCTATCTGGCCAACGAAGGCAATAATAAGATACCAAAATATAAAAAGCAAGGAAAAATAAAAATGTTTACGATAAAGGGCAAAACAACAGATTGGGAATTGGTTATCGGACTGGAAACTCATATAGAGGTTCTGTCCCGCAGCAAACTGTTCAGTGGCGCGTCCGCGGACTATAACCCGACCATCGCCCCCAATACCCAGGTTTCAATGGTTGATGTCGCCATGCCTGGCATGTTGCCGGTATTAAATGAATACTGTGTTGAGCAGGCGATAAAAATGGGACTGGGGCTGAACGCAGAAATATCCCGCCGCAGTAAATTTGCCCGTAAACAGTATTTTTACCCTGACCTGCCCCAGGGATATCAAATTTCCCAACCAGTCGAAGAACCACCAATCGTTGGTCGTGGCTGGGTTGAAATTATGGGCGATGATGGCAATCCAAAAAAGATTTTAATCGAACGCGCACACCTGGAACAAGACGCAGCAAAATTAAAACACGATATCCATCCAACAAAATCATTCGTAGATTTTAATCGTACAGGGGTTGCATTATTAGAAATTATAACTTACCTGGATACAAAGAACCCAGATAACAGATCTTATATATCGTCTCCAGATGAAATGGAACGCTATCTGCGTGAAATTCGTGAAATAGCGCGCGCCCTGGGTGTGTCCAAGGCAAATATGGAGGAAGGATCCATGCGTTCTGACGTTAATGTATCAGTACGCCCAGTTGGCAGCAAAGAATTTCGTACAAAAACTGAAACAAAGAATATGGTTTCCTTCAAGTTTATACGTACAGCTATCGAATACGAAGCCCGCCGTCAAATCGAAATATATGAAAATGGTGGCACTGTGTCCCAAGATACGATGCACTATAATCAAGAAGATGGAACAACTTCTGTGGCTCGTAAAAAAGAAGACGCGTTGGATTACCGCTATTTCCCGGACCCAGACCTGCTGCCACTGGAAATCAGCGAAGAAACAATAGAACGCATTCGCAGCAATATGCCCGAATTGCCGGCGGCGACTCGCGCGCGCTATGTGCATGATTTCGGTCTGTCTGAATATGATGCCGCGCGTCTGACAGAAACAACAGACATATCAAAATGGTTTGATACAGCGGTCGGGAACAACCCAAAACGCGCGAAATCCATCGCGAATTGGATGATTTCTGAATTGTTTGCACATCCCGAAAATTGGGATGCAAAAAACGCGCTGGATGCATCTGATTGCGACACAGCGCGAATTATCACCCCATCTGATTTGGCTGAATTGGTCGATATGATTGCCGAAAATGCAATCAACGGAAAACAAGCCAAGGAAATATTTATCAAAATGTTAGATGGTGAAACAGGCACCCCGCGCGAAATTGCAAAAAAATTCGGTATGCAGCAAATAACAGACACCGCCGCAATCGAATCGGTTGTGGACGATGTAATTGCCAAAAACGCCCCCCAGGTTGAACAATATAAATCCGGCAAAACAGGGCTGCTTGGATTCTTTGTTGGTGCGGTTATGAAATCAACCGGCGGCAAAGCAAACCCGGCCGTGGTTAATGAAATCCTGCGTAAAAAACTGGGTTAAAAATGAAAAAATTTTTCATTCATACCTTTGGCTGTCAAATGAATGTATATGATGGGCAACGCATTGCGTCCATGTTGCGTGGCCGTGGATACACCCAAACAAACAATTACGCCGATGCGGATATCATCATATTAAACACATGCGCGGTTCGTGCCAAGGCAACGGACAAAGTATTCAGCGCACTGGGGCGCATTCGCACAGAAAAAAAGCCAGATGCACTGATGGGTATTGTCGGATGCGTGGCACGCGAATCGGGCGCGGATGCATTTCGCCGCGTACCCGAACTAAATTTTGTTTTGGGTCCACAAAGTTATCATAAATTGCCGGAAATTTTGGAAAATCCGGATTCTCGGCTGTTTAACATCGACCTGGGCGGACTGGAAAAGTTCGATGAAATGCCACAAATGGATGCGTCCCCCGCGGTTGCATATATCCCAATCCAAGAAGGATGCAATCATTGCTGTACATACTGCATCGTGCCGTACACGCGCGGCCGTGAAATATCGCGCCCATTTGATGATGTCATGCGCGACACCGTTCATGCCGCCAACACTGGTGCAATTGAAATATGTTTTTTGGGGCAAAATGTAAACGGATATAAATACACGGACGAAAATGGCAAAACATACCGCCTGTCGGACTTAATTCGCACCACCGCCAAACTGGATGCCATCAAACGCATTCGTTTTACATCCAGCTATCCAACCGAAATGACAGATGACCTGATTGACATGTTCCGCACCGAACCGAAATTATTGCCCTTTTTGAATATGCCTATACAAAGTGGGTCGCCTAATGTATTGACAAAGATGAACCGTCCATACACACTGGATCTATATATAGATATAGTTGACAAATTAAAGTCTGCCCGCCCTGATGTTCAGATATCCAGTGATTTTATTGTCGGCTTTCCCGGCGAATCGGATGATGACTTTAACCAGACATTGGAAATCGCACGGCGCATAAAATATATCAATTCGTTTTCATTTAAATATTCGCCCCGCCCGCACACGGCGGCGGCACTGATGCCGAACCAGATTCCTGAAAAAATCAAATCGGCGCGTCTGTATGAACTGGACGCATTGTTAAATGAAATACAACGCGAATTCAACGAATCGTGCATCGACCGCGAACTAGAGTGCCTGGCCGAGGGTCCTGACAAAACGGGCAAATACACCATTTATCGCACACCATATATGCAAACATGCATTGTGCATATTCCCGCAGATGCCGCACCACAAATCGCAAAAATAAAAATAACCGCGGCGAACAAGGCGTCACTGCGCGGCGAAATCATCGGCTAGTTATCAAAATATAAATCCGGCACCAACGCGAACTTTATAAGACACACCAAAATCATCATCATACACAATCCCCAGCCCCAGGTTGCCACCGGCCCCATCCGCCACAGACATAATATTCATCCGCACATCTGCATCAATAACACCGCGTGTATCAATGGCCGCCCCAAAACCATATTCATAAGAAATATCATTACCAAAGCGCACTGATACATCACCACCAACCCCGGCAAAAGAATCAAAATCTGACGCGTCCAAAATTGTCACATAATCCCCACCACCACGCAAGAACGGTGCGAATACAAATTTCCCCGCGCGCAGTTTTATTCCAATATCTGTTGCACCATACACAGATACACCACGCGGATTTTCTGTAATGTCATCGCCTGATAAAATAATGCCCGTATCAAAATTTGTCACAGACATGCCTGCAATTAAACGCGCAAACAACAAATCACCATCATAGCCCAGATGCAAATTCCCGCCATACATAACCGCGCTGTATTCATCGATTGCATCGGCAACATCTATCCAACTAACATGCCCAGACAACGCCAACCAAGTATTGTCACTGATTGCAAAACCCGCATCCAGATTTGCACCCATCACTTCGACATCGTCTGAGAATATAAATGTTGGCCGCACAGCCAGCCCATCTGATATCATCCCGATGCCAGAAATTTCAAAACTGTTAAACATACGCACGGGCCGCATTAACCGCATCGGATTAAATCGTATAGATTTGTTCATAATATCGGTTAATTCACCCATCGTGGTGGCACGGTCTAATGCAGACATCAGTGAACTATCCGGATTTTCTGCGCGCACCATATTCAAGAATTCGCCAGTTTTATTATTAAATATTTTCAGATAATCAGTCTCTCGGACCAGTTCTGCATAAATATCGTCACCAACCACATTGGTACGAATCATATACAACGGGTCAACATCATCCGCCACGAAAAACACCGCACCGTCCCCATATGCATTTGAAAAGACGGCGTGCCCTAACAAATCATCAACAGAATTTGCATGAACAATCACATCCCCAACCAGTTCTATTTCTGGCCCGGCATCACCAACACGCCGTGCTGCACTGGTCGCGGGCGCATCCGCACCAACCATCAGTACTGCATCATCCAATATTATTTTATCCGCGCCACTGGCAAGGCCACGCACGGCATTCCACGAAATGGAATTATTACCCCGAACCAAGATACTAAAATCATCCGCCCCATTTATGGGATTCAAATCATCAGATGTATTTATTACCTGGTACACAGACGCGTCCCGACCAAGATCAAAGGTCGCTGTTATGCTGTTGCGATTGTGCAAGAATAATTCACACCCATCGCACACATGAAACACAGTATTTATCGTGCCATTATTTATCACAGAAACCGAATCGCGAACATATGCGTCACCAATGTGCCACAAAACACCACTGGCAATTGTTACATCACCAGTTAAATCATAAGATGGTAAAAACGAATCGCTGCTGATGTCTGTTGCCCTGGCCCAGGTGCATACAGAACACATCGTCATAATACAAAATGCAAACGACAGCAGTTTCATAGTATTCACAGCCTAGCATATAAGATTTTTTTCTTAAAGCAATTTTATAAAAAAATCCCAGATAGACTGGGATTTTTGCTCATGCCGGACAATTTTATAACATCATACCTTTTTCTAATGTGCCCCAACCTGCCTTGTATCCGCCATCGCGTTCCAGATAGATTTTGGCATTATTCAGCTGTTCTGCCGTCAGACCACGGATGATGAATGATTCTTTTAATTTACCGCCATGTGCATTTGAACTTAATGTCGGGAAATTCACAGACATCGGTTCTTTGTCACAGCACATGCTGTTGTTATTGCAACTGCTGCACTGATGTACGCGTACGGTGTACACTTTTCCTGGGCGCAGATCTTTAACATCTACTTCCATCTTTAAGCCTGCATCTGTTTCATAGAACTTGATATATCCCATTCTGGATTCGCCACCGCGACTGCTGTGCGTGTACATTTTTGCATGAACATGGCTGACATCAGAATTTTCATATGTCTGATAGAACACAACCGTTTCCGTTGGCTGTGGCTGTGGTTTTGGTTGTGGTTTTGGGGTCTTTTTGCCACATCCGGTACATCCAGACAACAGCACAATCACCCCCAATACAGATGATAAAGTTAACATTTTTTTGACTATGTTTTTCATAAAGGTCTCCTTTTTTCCTTTTGGTTACGAATTACATTCTACAATATTTTTTTGCATTTTTCGCCAGGTATGAATCCCTAGGAACCCCAGCAAATCATGCACATAGCGCATTTTTTAACTATGCAATTTTAAAAACGCTTTCAGCATTGTTCGTGGCGAATATTGATGTTTGCTGATTGGTGTCAAATCTTTATCCACCCCCATTAAATAATACACTGCGCGTTGCGCGGCCCGCACAGAATATTCCATGGTAAAGACAACATCATCTGGGACTTCGGCAAACTGGCTGACGAATGCGAAATTTTCATATCCGGCTGGTATAACATTGGGTCTGTCGCCTGGACGGCGCGGTTGAAATTGCGAATCGATATAGGGCATTATTGATGTTCTGCAAACCAGGCCACGCATCATATCCGCCTGTTCTGACTTTGGTATTTGCAAGTGCCCCATCAGTTCTGTCATTATTTCGCGCCCTGTGCATTTATACATAGGCTTTTTCACAAAGTCGCCATCAACGAACATATTCAACGAATACCCCCAGAAAATTTGTGTATCCATGGGTTGATTTTTAAAATGCGGCTGGCGCGCGACAACAATCGACAATCGCCATGCAGAATCCCTGAATGTCATCAAGGCCCCGCCCCCTGGGTGATTTTGACTAAATCGCTGGATATAATCCAACAGCCGTGGATTTTTATTTATTGTCGTTGTAAACGACATCCACATACATTCATCCACCCGACCACAGAACACATCTGGGTCGCCAAATTCTGGGCGTCCATTGGCAATTTTGCGCCACAATTCAAATGATGGTGCGGACTTATCCTTGATATACTTGGCAACAGTGTCTGTGCTGGCTTCGTTTGAATTATCGGTCATGCATCCATTTGTAAATATAACTATATCCGTTGGTGCAACGGATATTTTATGTTCTTTGCCACCGCGATTATATACAATTTTATCGGCGACATAGTCACCCTGGGGCGTCTGTTCAAAATTTATATCAGTTGCGCGGGCCCCAAAGATTATTCGCACCCCGTGATTTCGCAACCACATAACAATCGGTTTTACAATTGAATCATGTTGATTATATGCAGTTCTGGCAACACCGGCCAATGTATGTATGCGGGGAAATTCATGCATAAAGCGAATCATATACCGGCGCAGTTCTGCTGCACTGGACCATGGCTGAAACGCAAAAGTTGTTTGCCACATTAACCAAAAATTTGTTTTAAAAAAATGTTTACCAAAAACTTCATCGATTCGTTTTGCCCCCAACGATTTTTCACTTTCCATCAGGATTAATTTTTCCATATCCATTCTGTCTTCGGCAGAAAAGCCCATTTTTGTAACATCAATCTTGTTTCCATTTTTATCAACCAAACGCGCATTAGAATGTGTTTTAAATTCTTCGTTGTACTTTAAAAATTCATCTTCCAGACTGATAGCATCAAATTCCAGCGATGGAATCGCGGTCATAATATCCTGCAAGCATTCATATGTTGGTATATTCAACATGCGCCCACCACGAATCATAAATCCGGTGCGTGCATCACCGGCACCATCTAAACTGCCCCCGTCTGTATCTAACGCTTCTAATATTTGTATATTTTTGCCTGGAACCTTGGCATCGCGAATTAAATATACCGCGGCCGCCAACGTCCCAATCCCAGAACCAATCATATAAACATTGGAGTCTGCACCACGCCGCTTGATTTTGCTTTTTCCAATTTTTGTCATGACAATCCCCCTTTGGTTTTATTTGGTTAACGATAAAATAATATCAGTTTAGTTTTTATAAATGCATAGGATGAAAAACTTAAAAAATCCCGGATTTCATGCACATAGCGCAAAAAAAATACCGTCATCAAATATGATGACGATATTTGTGCGACATACAATCTTAGAACATAAATCTGATACCAATATCGCCACCGATATTGTGCAAACCAGATTGAACATCGATATAGTTATAACGCGCCGCAATATCAACTGCGAATCGTTCCATATCAAATGTTATACCCAACGCGCCCATTGCAGAAAAACGCGTTTTGCTTTCGCTGTGGTCACCAATTGCCGGGACTTCGCGTTTAACATCGGTGAACGCGACACCTGCGCCCAATCCGATGAACGGACGAACGATTTGGTACCCACCCAGTTCCCAATATGTATTCCACAACAATGTTTGCAGTTTTGTATCAACCTTGACATCTGCAACCGTACCAAAATCTGCGTTATCTTTGGCCTTGCTGTATATAGACCATTCGATTTCGCTGCGTACAGTATCGCAAATTTCCAACCCCAGTGCGGCACGACCTTGGAAAACCATGTCACCCATAGATTCTTTGTGGTTGTTATAATTGTAATTCAAACTGGTATATCCGGCGCCACCACGCAAACCGATATATGGATCCAGTCCAAACAATTGCCAGCTGCTGCCACTGCCATAATTCCCTGCAAACGCCGGGCATGCAATCAGCACCGCCAGTGTGGATATAGCTATTTTTTTCATTTTCTCTCCTTTTCTTGTTTTATGAAACAAAACTTTCATGTCAACACTGTTATTGTATCAAACTAAATATAAACTTTGCATAGGTATGGATACCTGTTTTCACAGCGTTCCAGCCCCACATCACAAAACCCCTTGCATTTATTGAAAAACAGTCTATAATCACACGCAGTCAACCAGTTTGACATATATTACAGAATGACGACCCGGGTGCGTAGCTCAGTTGGTAGAGCAACTGACTCTTAATCAGTGGGTCCAGGGTTCGAGTCCCTGCGCGCCCACCACAAAATTCCGTTAACGAACGCAGTGAGTTTAAGAAATTTTAGTACCATGCGCCACCTTGTGCAAAGTGTGGCTTTTACTTACATAAAAAAAACGGCTGTATGTGTATAAAATCCTGCACATACAGCCGTTTAATTATTTTAAATAAGACGATGGATTATACGCCTTGGTCCCTTTGCGAATTTCAAAATGTAATTGCGGGACATCCACCTTGCCTGTTGCACCAACGGTTCCAATTTTCTGTCCAACTGACACCTTGGCCCCGCGGCGTACAGACATCGTATCCAGGTGTGCATACACCGTCATCCATCCACCAGAATGCTGGATAATAATCAGATTTCCCATGCCTTTGACTTCGTTCCCGGCGTATGCCACAACACCATTTTCTGCGGCACCAACCTTGGTTCCACGCGCGGCACCAATATTTATACCATCATTAAACAACCCACCAGACTTTGCGCCATACTGGGATAAAATCTTGCCGCGCACTGGCCATGAAAACTTTGACGATGACCGCGCACTGATTTTCGGCAATTTCTGTGTCGGATCAGACGAAATCTTTTGCTTTGGTTGTGCGTGTGCTGTACTGGTGCCGGTCGCACTTGTGGTCGCCGTGGTCGTTGTTGCCCCCGATGTCGCCGTGGTCCGCACTGGCGCGGCACTTAAATCCGGAACCTTTAACTTTTGCCCAACAGACAGTGTAAATGGTGCCGTCAAATTATTCATAACCGCTAAATCATTCACTGGCACGGAATACCGGCGCGACAGCGAATACAATGTATCACCCGCCACAACCGTTATTTCACGCAGTTCAACCCGCGTTGTTGTATTTGTCTGTGCCCCCGCCGCCTGTGTCGGCACAGTCACGGTTTGGACAAATGGAACCTCACTCTTGCTGGGGATTGTCAGTTTTTGGCCTATATACAATCCGTATGGCGCAACCAGTCCATTCGCGCGCGCCAATTCATCAACACTGATATTATGTTTTTTGGACAAAGAATATAATGTATCACCCGCCACAACCGTTATTTCCGTACTGGTTGGAACGGTCGCCGTACCACCATACATCGGCACACGAATATAATCCCCCATTGGGATATCATTGGCCGCACCCGCATCCGCAACAATTGGCGCCCCAGCATCAACCGCCGCATCAGACGGCACCGCACCATACATATCAGACGCCATCGGTGGCACGATATAATCATCCACACTGGCATATTCGACATAGTCCGCACTTTCAACCGAACCATACAGCGTTGGTGACGCATACACGCCATAGTCCATCGCCGCCGAGTTATAAATTTCCGGCTGTGTTTCTGGGTCTGCCAACAATGCAGGATATCGTGCAGAAATAAATTCACCCACCGAATCCGGCAACGATACTATCTTTGGTTGCAAATCACACGCGGTAAGTGTTACCGCCACCAGACCTAAAAAAAATGCATAAAAATTTTTCACACGCTAATTATATCATAAATTATGATGCAAATAAACTGCACAAAATCTATTTTTTATCATCGTGCATAAATAACAGGCTTAATTCAAACAGTCCCCACATCGGCAATGCCAACACAATCTGCGACACAACATCTGGTGGTGTCAAGACGGCGGCCACCACAACAATCAGAACAATCGCATATCGCCGCATACGAACTGCGCGCGCGCGCGACAAGATACCAATTCGATTCAGCAGCACCAACACCAACGGCAATTGAAACGCAACACCAAAGACTTTTAACATGCCAATTGCAAACGCCAGATAATCTGTGGCCGCCGGCAAAATAATTGTTGGCACTGGGGCCGATTGATTTAATTCAATAAAGAAACCAAACACAAATGGGAACAAAATATAAAACGCAAACGCCGCCCCCATCACAAATAACAATGGTGAAAATATCAAAATCGGCCATATGGTGCGCCGTTCCCCCTGGTGCAGTCCGGGCGCAACAAATGCCCATAATTGCCACAGTGCGAACGGGGTTGTAACAAACAAAGAAAACAGCACAGACAGAGAAAACCGAATCATCAACCCATCGGCCAATCCGCTGTACAACAGTTCGCCATCTGGCCAAACATTAAACAGTGGTTGGGTAATTACCATCTGCATCCATGGTGATAAATACCATCCTGCAACCAGTGCCAACACAAACACGCCCAGCGTCCACAGTATTCTGCGGCGTAATTCTGCAAAATGTTGCCCCAATGTCATCTTTTTCATTTACGCCCCCCCGGTTTAGTGCGCCGCACACGCGACCGTGGTGCCGTATATTTTTTCCCACGCGATATTTTTTTCAATGGTTCAGAAATCCCGTCCAGCATATCATCCGTTGTTGTACGAATTATTTCATCAATTGGTTTTTCTAAATCAATCTGGTTTTTAATTTGTTCAGATGCATCCGTAATTTTCCAAATCATCTTGCGGACAAAGGTTATTGCGCGTGCCAAGAACCGTGCCACATCTGGCCACATACGCGCGGGGATAACAACAATCCCAACCACAAGAATTACTAAAAATTCTGCCCAACTTATACCAAACATTTTTAATCATAGAACGAATCGCCACCACTGGTGCTGACGGTTCTGTGTCGTTCAATCTGAAAATAATCAGACCCAAAATTTGTTTTTGTTTTTAAATCGTAAAACGCAACATCTGTTTTTGCCCCTGTGGCATCAACAACCGTCCAAGAATTTAACTTTACCGGCTGTTTATCAAACACAACTGTCATATTGCCAATTCCTTCTTGGCCACGCAGATTCATTTTTAACGAAAATGTACCATCCCCGTCCCCTGTTTCCATAACATTAATATCTGCGTTTTCTAAATCGATATTTTCACGAATTAATATCCCGGCCGGTGTACTGGTCAGCGGCACGGTTGTAATCTGGTCCAGTGATTTATCAAAAAAATACAAATCATCCCCATCGGCAATCAATTGCACTGGCATATTATCATAGTCCAATCGCACCCGCCCCGGACGCAGCATTGAAAAAGTTCCGCGTTCTTGTTTTCCATTCGCCGTCTGGACAAAAGTTCCGGTCAATCCAGTTATTGAATTCAAATATTTTTCTGCGGATGCGACATATGACGCATCAACAGCGGCACTTGCAACCACTGGGAACACAAACACAGACAGCATCAAAAATAATTTTTTTATCATTTTAATTCCCCCCCAATTAAATCCAGCACCCGCGCCCGCACATTTTCCAATGTATCATGCACAACCGCCCCGGCGGCAAATGCATGACCACCGCCACCCAACGCTTCGGCAACAGTATTAACAGGCTTTGCACGACTGCGCAAAGACACACTGGTCTGTGTATCTTTTTGCTGTTTCAACATAACAATATATTCCACGCCCCGAATATGTCCCAACAGGTTTAAAATCGTATCACTGCGTCCATCCAGTTTTTTATAATCATCACGCATCACTGTTGCCAACGCCACCCGACCACGATAGAAAAATTCTGCACGCGATGCGACCGCCGCCTCGGTCAATACGGCCTTGCGTGGTTTATTGTTCAATAAATTAGACAACTGTTCTATATTCACACCTGCGTCCACCAGATCCGCCATCATGCGCAACACTGTTCCACGGCGTGCAAACTTAAAGAACCCGGTATCCGTCAGCAACGACAGGGCAATTAAATCATTTATTGTATCATCGCGCGTCCACCCCAGTTCATTTGCGATTTTAAAAACAATCTCGCCCGTGGCCGCGGCGGCATCATCATTCAAACACAGATTCGCAACCGGGTTATCGTTTTTGTGATGATCGATTTCAATTCTGTACCCGGCATTATCAACTATGTTTTTCAGCCCACCAATATTTACTTCTGTGCCATAGTCCAATATAAATGCCAAATCAAACGGACGCGTCACATCAACATGCCCATAATATCGCATATTGGGACGGTTTGGAACATTGTCCAATATGTTTGGGAAATTTCCATCATACATGCATACTGGCACCTTGCCGAAATTTAATTCGATCAATCGCGCCAATGCCAATGTTGCACACACACAATCACCATCTGGATTTTTATGTCCAACAATCACGATAGAATTCGCGCCACGAATTTTTTCAACCAATAAATTTAATTCTTTTTTCATAATGCAATATCTTCTATATAGAATTGTGCGCTGACGCGACCGTTATATTCGTTTTCTTTTAATTTCCCCAACAGTTTTATTGTAGTGTTTGTATTCGCATCGTCCAGCAAAAAATCACCCACGGGCGTTCCAACCAGGTTGAATCCAACAAACGCCAATTGATTCCCACTGCTGGTGGCGACCGATCCGCGCAGATGCGCCCCACCCCCCATTGTTGTGGCATACCGCAATGTTGCACCATTCAAAACCAGTGTCGGTTCTGGATTACCCTGGCCAAACGGTTCCAGCGCACTTAACTTGTTCACCAATTTCAGTGTTGCCGCGCCAGCATCCAGTTCCGCATCTGCCACAATCTCTGTATGCGGCGTCACGCCATCTAACTGTGCCCGCACAGCATTTTCCAAGAATTCACAAAACGCACATTCATTCTGGGCCGGCAACGAAAACCCCGCGGCCGCGGCATGCCCGCCACCTTCGGATATAATACCTGCGGCCAATGCATCGTGAATAATTTTTCCCAAATCAATTCCGGGAATTGACCGACCTGAACCGTTTATCACACCATCAGACCGTGTCGCCACACAAGATGGCATGTTATATTTATCTTTCAGTCGCCCGGCAATAATTCCCATGACCCCGCCATGCCAATTATCGCCACATACAAACAGACTGCAATGTCCATCTGCACATGCCGATGCCGCCATATCGTTCGCACACAGCATTATTGCATTTTGAATATCAATCCGTTCGTGATTCATTTCATGCAACCGCTGGGCCAGGTCATTTGCAATCAATGGATTATCCGTCAGCAACAATTCCAACGCCGGCGCCGCAGAATCCAAACGCCCCGCCGCATTCAACCGCGGCCCCAAAACAAACCCCGCCGCATAAACTGATACCTTTTTTATTTTCGCCACATCCATCAGTGTACGCAGCCCCAGGTTATTGCGTAACCCCATAACCTTTAACCCTGTGGCAACAAAGGCGCGATTTAATTCTATCAATGGCATCGTATCGCAAATCGTCCCCAGTGCGACAAAATCCAAATAATTCATCAAATTTGTATCACGCAACGCCGCGGTCATTTCTGGGGTTGTTTGACGCGATTTCAACTCGCGCCGCAACGCCACCAATGTCAAAAATGCAACCCCGACCCCTGCCAGATACGACAACCCCGATGTATCATCGGCGCGTTTTGGATTAACAATCGCATTTGCCGCGGGCAGTTCTGTATCTGGGGAATGATGATCGGTGATAACGACACGCATACCATGGTTCATGGCGTATGCAACCTCGTCCCGGCCGCTGATACCACAGTCAACAGTTATCAACAACTTTGCGCCACTGGAAACAATTTCATCGATTGCATCGGTATTCAATCCATAACCTTCGCCTTCGCGTGTTGGCAGATGCCACATCACATCCGCCCCCAGCGCACGCAAATATTTCACAAATATTGCGGTTGATGTAATTCCATCAACATCGTAATCACCATATATCGCAATTTTTTCATGATTTAAAACGCTGTCCGCAATCAATGCGGCGGCCACATCCATATCACGCAACACAGATGGATCTGGCATATATTCCTTGACGCTGGGGTTCAAGAATTTTTCCATATCCGCCATATTGGCGATACCACGACCAATTAAAATATTCTGTAATAAATTATCTGCACGACTGTCGCCAACATCCTGGCCCGGATATGCGGCAACCGCCCATGCCCGCCCCAGCATGGACCTATCTACTATCTTTCTCACACTATACTCTTTTTTATTATCAGAATAATTATAATTGAAATTTATTCAAATAGCAACGGCAGTATACTATCAAGAATTTTTCCCGTTGTTGGCACCGCATTCCACGCCGCGGTTCGCCATCCAAAAGTTTCCTTGGTTCCATGTGGTTCATCTAATATGACCAATATAGTATACTGTGGCGCATTTACTGGAAATATTCCCACAAACGCGGTCAAGTTTCTTTTTGCATCGACACGGCCATTTGTATATTTAACCGCTGTTGCCGTTTTACCACCAATCTGGATACCGGCGATTCGCGCCTGGCGACCACTGGTTTCTTCGGCGACATGGAACATCACTTCGCGCAAGCGGGCCGATATTTCATCTGACAACACGCGTTCACCCTGGACCACGCCAACACCGCGTTTCAGCAATGTTGGATAAATATAAATACCACCATTTGTAACCGCATTTACCGCCAGCAACACATGCATCGGCGATACCGCGATACCATGCCCATACGCCATTGTTGCGCGTTCCACTGGCCCCCACTGGCCAGGCATCAGTGGCCGTTCTGTACGACCAAATTCCAGATCTAATGCCTCGTCAAAATGCAACCGGTGAAAGAATTCACGTTGCGCCCCATCTGGCAAATCCAGTGCGATTTGTGCACTGCCGACATTACAAGAATACAACATTATTTCTTCGACTGTCAGATTCGGCCGCACTGGTTTAAAACTGGGTAAATCGCGTATAATTTCCGCCACCCGACCAAATTTATCATAAATCTTGAATGGTTCTGCGACATAATATTCTTTTGTTATGCCGTTTTCCATGGCCATGGCCGTATTAAATATTTTAAAGATAGACCCCATTTCAAACACACCACGCACCGGCATAAACATACGATTGCGCGTTGGATCCATCCCCAGATTTTCTGGATCAAAATCTGGCAACGACACCATGGCAATCATTTCACCTGTACGGGAATTCATTAACAATCCCATCGCAGCCTTGGCCTGATATTTTTGCATTGCCAACGACAGTTGTTCATAAAACACCGATTGAATTCGCGCATCCAGCGACAGTTGCAACGGATCCGTATTTTCACGCAGATAATCATCGTATATCAATTCTGCGCCTTCCAGGCCACGACCACTGGACCCAACAACACCAACCGCATGTGCAAACAATCTGCGTTTTGGATAGCGGCGCTTTTGAATAGATTCTATTTCCAACCCGGTCAATGCGGCATCTTCGATAACTTTTCGTTCACCATCGCTTGCATTTTTTTTCACATATTTAAATTGCCGCCCAGAATTTACCAATTTTAACGCATCTGCCAGCGAATATTCATATGGCACCGCCTGGTGTATGGTGGCCGCGACCGCATCCCTGTCCGTGACCACAGAATTACGCAATATAATATGCCCAGACATTATATTTTTTGCCAATATATCACCATTTCTGTCGACAATATCTGCGCGCTGGACGGTCCACGCACCATCCGCCCCGGCGCGGCGTGCCTGGTCCGAACCCTGAATCCCCAGATATAATGTCCGACTGACAAATACGGCAAACGCCACGACAAAGCACCCGTATATTATACGCAACCGCTGGCGCCCGACACGATCGCCAAATGCACCCATAAATCCATGTTTAAAAACATCCTTGCCAACTTCGAACATTTATTGCTGTGCACCTTGGGGCTGTTGTGGTAAATCGTTTATCGATATCGCCTTGTGAAAACTGACGACTTCTGCATCTGGCCGAATACTGGACACCAGATTGCGTAATATTTCCGGCCGCACATATGATGCAAAGTTTGCCTGGGCCACGGCAATTTCCTGTTGTGTATCAACAATCTGGGCCCGAACACGATTTCTGGCATCATTTTGCGTTTCATAGCAAACCTGTAATGTGGACAGCAACATCGCGACCACCGCAATTGAAATCCATCCCACCCGAAACATTATTTCGCTTTCACGCATATTCCACCACCAGATAAAATACCCATTTACAAGTTTAATATTATCACAAATTTTGCAAAAAACGAATCATTGAATTAACCCCGCCCATGCGGCCCGTCCCCAGATTCAGCCCCAGCGATGCAAATTCCCCATTCAAATCCATTTTCTTTATCTGGTCTGGGCTTTTTCCATCAACCATCGCGGTAATAATCGCAACGATTCCGCGCACCAACGCCGAATCGGCGCGCCCATAAAAGTGGTCACCATCACGACAAATTTCCGCAAACGATGCACAACCAACAATCTCGGTACACTGTGCAGATTCTGGGACATCTGGCATTTGTCGCCCAAAATCCATAACCATGTCCAACCTGTCCACAGGGTCTGGGATCATCGCCAGCATATTTTTCATATCAGAATAAGTCATGTGTTCTACCATCCCTGCTCTGTTAAATCCAGTTCCAACCGCGCGGCATCTGACATACGCGATAAATCCCACGGTGGATCCCATACCAATTCAATATGCACATCGCGCCCACCAGATACAGCCACGACACTATCATGTACCTGTTGTAACAATTCTTCCATCATGGGGCATGTCGGACTGGTAAATGTCATTTTTATATCCACAGATTTTTCCCCAACCGAAATATCATACACCAACCCCAAATCCCATATATTAACCGGGATTTCTGGGTCATAGACAGATTTTAACGCATCTATAATTCGCCCGCGTAATTGTTCCATTTATTTCACCACACTTTCGATTATATCCGCGGCCTGGCGCACATCGTCCATTGTATTCCATGGCCCAACAGACACACGCGCAGTACCACGAATACCCAGCACTTTATGAATCCAACTGGCACACATATTACCAACACGCAAACATACCCCGCGCGCACCAACAGACGCCCCAAAATCCAGTATATGCATATCTGGGACATAAAAAGTAAATAATGTTGCATCCCGCGGTGTGATTATCTTTATCCGCGAATTACCAGACAGCCTGTCATATAAATACTTTATCAAATCCAAATTAGGCCGATTCGCAGACCAATAATCAATGGCCACCGGCAACCCAATAATTTGGGTTAATGGCAATGTACCCGCTTCGAACTTGGCCGGTGCATCTTCCCATTGCAATGCAAGATTATGTTCAGCGGCACTGCCTGTTATTTTTGAAACCATTCCGCCACCAAATTTGTCGGGCCAGCCCCAGCGTTCTGGATTTTTCATATACATAACCCCCAAACCAGTATCCGCCCCAATTTTATGCGCCGAAAAGCACATAAAATCACAATCCCATTTTTGCACATCAATCTTGTTATGCACAACATATTGCGCCGCATCAACCACAGTTATAACATCTGGATTTTTCTTACGCGCCGCGGCAACCAGACTGGCAACATCTTGGGGCATGCCTATAACATTTGACATGGCGGTTATAACAAACACATCTGCGCGGGGTAAATCAGAACATATTAAATTGCAGTTTTCGTCCATCGGGCACAGGACAATTTTACACATATCAGAATCAGATAATAATTCAAACGGCAAACGTGCACTGTGATGATCCAAATCAGACACCATCACCGTTTTGTTTTTTATCCCCGCCCCACACGCGCGATCATTTATTATATGCACGATTCTGTTCATGCCATCCGTTGTCCCAGACGTAAACACAATCTGGTCCGGCCGTGCATTTATAAAACGCGCCACATCCGCGCGCGCGTGCGCAATCATATCATCGACCGCGGCGGCACGTGCACAAATCCCCCGCCCTGCATTTGCATATCCGTTCTGCAAAAAATCCACTTCGGCCCGGATAACAGATTCGGATTTCAATGCACTGGCGGCGGCATCTAAGTACATGATTTTATTCATTTTATGTTTTCTCTTGCATTTTGTGGCGATTATAATACACTCTGGGCAAATATCAACCAAGGAAGGAGAAAAAAGATGGCACTGGAACATGCAAATGACGCAACATTTGAATCGCTGGTGGGTTCGGGCATTGCATTAGTGGACTTCTGGGCACCTTGGTGCGGTCCATGTCGTATGTTTGGCCCAATTTTTGAATCTGTATCTGACCGCGTACCAGATGTAAAATTCATAAAATTCGAAATTGACGAATCAAATCGGCGCACGGCGGCGAAATATGGCATACGCAGCATTCCGTCCGTTTTGGCATTTCGTGATGGCGAATTGGTTGCGGCCCGCACCGGCCTGATGGACGAAGAAACATTAATGAATTGGATTGGCGAACTAAAAGGATCTTGATATGGCAAAAGAAAATTACAAGACGATTGAATTACCCCCAAAATATACGCCCAAGAAGTCAGAGCCATATATGTGCCCGCAACAGTTGGCGTACTTTTACCATTTATTAACGGCGCAAAAGGAAGAATTATTACAAGATTCTGATTCCGTATTGAACGCGGTTCGTCTGGCGGATAAAACAGAAAGTGCCGGCGTGGGTGATGATTCAGACAATGCAACATTCGAACAAGAAATCACAATGAATTTACGCATGTCTGAACGCGACAATAACCTGTTGAAAAAAATAAATGCAGCACTGGAACGCATTGAAAACGGCACATACGGGTACAGCGTTGTTTCCGGCGAAGAAATCGGCCTGTCACGAATGCTGGCGCGCCCACTGGCCACCATGACAATCGAAGAACAAGAAGAATACGAAAAACGGAAATAGAAATCCCACTATTATTTATGCGCATCATTTGATGCGCATATTTTTTTCATTATTTTTATCGTTTAATATACTTTCTGTAATATTACCAACAACCCCAACACCCAGACCAACACCACCAACAATTCCTGGCTATACTGGAAACATATCAGCATAATATATGGTATTGCCAATCTGAACATTCAATGATGGCGTTGTTAATTTTGCTGTTCGTAAATACAATATATATTCACCAATATGCAATATACGCCCACAGTCATCCGAACTATCTGACCCCGCCGGGGAATATGTATTATTGGGACATGACATTATACCCACATCCGCTGTCGATACACCAAAATCCCCGCCGACACAATACGAATTACGCGGACATTGCATACAAGATGTGCCGTTTGCCGGTAAATCATAAAAAATGCGCGGCAAACGCCACGCATAAAATCATCTCTTCATTTTTTATTTTTTCGCTTTCTTTGCCACGGATTTCACAACCTGTTTTTTTACAGATGTCTTTTTGTCCGCCAGTCGCCGCGCTGACTTTGCCGCCATTTTTTCCGCGGGCGCATCAGACTTTTTACCCGCGTCTGTTTTTTTCGCCTTGGTATTTTTCAGTTCTTTTTTAAACACATTTATCCCATCGGCCAGGTTTTTCATCATGCCTGGAATTTTATTATGCCCAAACAATATCAGAACCAAAACAACAATAACCAGTATTTCGGCCCAACCAAAGCGTCCAAACATTTTATTCCCCTGTTTTTATATATTTTTACTTTGTTACATAGCAATCCAGACCATCGGACTTGGCATTACGACAAAAACCATTTGCATCCGCGGATGTTGCAAACCCGACACGCAGTCTGTACATCGTGGATCCATTCGGCAATTGCGCGGCCAGTATAACAAACTGTTGCCCGTTAAACAACGCGCGATGCCCATTTTGCAACTGCCGCTGGCCCGCTTCGGCCAATGCACGGGTACTGTACGAGCCCAACTGTGCATACCACGAATATCTGGGTGTATTGCGGGCCGGCTGTGCCGCCGTGCGGCGGGCGGGCTGACTCTTTTTCGCGGCGGGTTTTGACGCCGGTTTTGCCGCTGGTCTTTCTGCCGCCGGCTTGTCCGGGTTAAATGTCACATCTTTTCTATCTTCGATAACACGAACAGGCACCCCAGGTGTGGTTTGTACCTGTGGCTGGGCCACGGGTGCCGGGGCGACCGGTTGTGGCTGGGCCGCTGGGGCCGGTGCCGGCGCAGGTGCAGGCACTGGCGCGGGCGCAACATTCACTGGCTGTGGCGGAACATTAACATTCACAGGCATACCGCCTTCGCCCTCGACCATGATGGCCGGCGCGTCTAAATCAACCTCCATCGTTGATGACGAATCCCCACCAATCGTACGAATAATAATGTATGTCGCCAGAATAATTACAACCACACCAACCGCCAACAACAACCACGGTTTCTTTGGGCGCGGTTGCGCAAACGGTGCCGCATCCGGCAGCGTATCCATCGAATCGGAATCATCGTTTAAATCTAACAGATCCAAGTTATCGTCATTATTCATCTGGAATCCCCCATCGTTCTTTGTGCACATTATATCATAAAAAACGACAATTAACAAAGAATATCTGTGCTAATTATTCTGGCATTTGCCCAAAGTTTGGTGGCACAATCAATTTATGATTTTCTTCGACAATTGGTTCGGTCTCGCACGAACCCGCACATGCCGTTAAAACGATTGGCGCGACTAATATTACCAACAATAAAAATACTTTTTTCATAATTCCATTCCTTTGCTTGTACACATATTATAATGGCGCGGACACGCCGCGCCATATTTTTTTGCGTTTATGCTGGCATTTTCACTGCATCTGTCATATCTGCGATAAATTTATCGCGCGCAACCGTTTCTTGTTTTTCAACGCCCAGTTTGCGCAATGTAACCGTTTTATCCGCCATTTCTTTTTCGCCAACGACGGCAATGATTGGCGTTTTTGCCAACGACAATTCGCGGATTTTATAATTAACCTTTTCATCACGCAAATCCGCACGCGCATACACACCCGCATCACGCAACGCATCAACAACTTCCAACGCATAATCACGATATTTTTCAGATATCGGCGTCACAACAACTGGTTCCGGCGACAACCACAACGGTAAATTACCACCCGTTGATTCCAGCAATATCCCCATAAACCGTTCAATCGACCCCAACATAGCACGGTGCAACATAATCGGACGATGCTTTTCGCCATCTTCACCGATATAGGACAAATCAAACCGTTCCGGCAAATTCATATCCAGTTGCACTGTACCACATTGCCATGTATGCCCCAGCGCATCTTTCAGATAGTTATCAATTTTCGGCCCATAAAACGCGGCATCCCCTGGGGCAATTTCATATTCGATACCATTGGCATCCAACGCATGCTTTAACGCGCCTTCGGCCTTGTCCCAAATTTCATCAGACCCGATACGAAATTCTGATTCTTTTCTGGTTGCCAATTTCATAGAAATATTAGTAAAACCAAATTTCGCATAAATATCCTTGATAAAACGCAGGATTTTTACAACCTCGTCCTCCAATTGTTCTTCGGTACAGAAAATATGTGCATCGTCCTGGGTAAATTCGCGCACACGCATCAGGCCCGACAGACCGCCTGCGGCCTCGTACCGATTAACCTTGCCAAACTCGGCCAGATACATCGGCAAATCTTTATACGATTTAATACCCTGGCCAAACACCAACATTCCCCCCGGGCAAGACATCGGCTTTACACAAAATGTTTTTCCATCCTGGGTTTTTCCAGAATAATTGTGTTCACCATATTTTGCCCAATGCCCACTGCGTTCCCACAGCGACCGGTCCATAACCGATGGGGTTGAGATTTCCTGATACCCGGCGCGTTCCTGGCGATGGCGAATATATTCAATCAGTTTGCGATAAAATTTATACCCCTTGTCATGCCAAAACACCGCGCCCGGCGCATAGTCTGGTTCAAAATGGAACAAATCCATATCCTTGCCCAATTTGCGATTATCACGCGCGGCGGCCTCTTCCTGCATTTTCAAAAACGCGTCCAGTTCATCTTTGGTTGCAAACGCATCAACATAAATGCGTTGCAGCATTTTATTTTTTGCGTCCCCCTTCCAGTATGCGCCGGCAACACTGCGAATTTTAAACGCATCACGCGGCAAATCTTTGGAACTATCCACATGCGGTCCGCGACACAAATCCACAAAATCGCGGAAAGTATAAATTGATAAATCTTCCCCCGCTGCATCATATTCATTCAACCATTCCATTTTATACGGTTGGGCTGCGAATATTTCCTTGGCCTCGTCCAGTGATACATTACGCTGTTCAAACCGACCGTTTGATTTAATTAACTCGCGCATTTCGCGTTCGATTTTTGGAAAATCATCTTCGGAAAAACGGTGTTCTGTATCAAAATCGTAATAGAACCCATTTTCAATGGCGGGCCCCCCTGCGAATTTAACATCTGGATATAATTTTTTCACCGCCGCCGCCAAAACATGGGCCAGCGAATGCCGTACAGTTTCAATTGGATATGACATAATAAACGCCTCTGCTTGTATTTTAAATTATGAATTTTTGTTAATTATTACATTGAACGCGCAAATGCGCAAATAGAAATCTATACCCCCGCGGGGGTTGTAGTTGTTGTGACAAAGAAAACAAAATATTTTTTCATAACAGGATTAACAATAGTACAAATTCTTTAAAAAGTCAATCTGATTAAAAATCAATTATGCAACCAAACAACACGGCGAAAAAGAAACACACACTGCCCCCGATTACAAACAGATGCCAAATCGCATGTGAAAACCGCATTTTCCGCCACAGGTAAAATATCACCCCCAATGAATACGACAATCCACCCGCCAAGATAAACCACAAACCGCGCGTTGGAATATTATGCAACATCGCTGGCAGTATAAACAGCAACGCCCACCCCATTAACAAATACAGACCAACAACCCATTTTGGTTGTTGCTTTGGGTTACGCATTTTCATCACCGCACCAAAAATAACAATTGCCCATAAAATACCAAACACAGTCCAACCAATCCAACCACGCAAGTTAACCAGCAAGAAAGGCGTGTAAGTACCGGCAATCAACGCATAGATAGCAACGCTGTCCCACACTTCAAAAAAACATTCACTTTTTCTGCCGATTGTTGCATGGCACATTGTTGACCCAAAGTACAACGTAAACATAGTTACGCCAAATATAGCACAAGAAACAATTGACCACGCATTACCAGACAAAGCCGCAAAGACAACCAATAAAGTTAAACCGGCTACTGCAAGACCAATACCAATCCCATGCGTCAAGATATTTAAGACTTCTTCCGACTTCGTACTTGGTCTTTCCCAACGAAACAAGCCCGTAGCACGTAGAATACGTAATAAACGACTACCCCGAGGATTGTGTTTAACTTCTTTCAATTTTTTACGTATAACTTTTGTTGTTTTTGTCATTTATCGTACTCCTGTTCCAATTGCTTTAAATTTACTTTATTTTTACGATTATTCGCATAATCAATATAATATTTTGGCATACCCATCCACTTAACAAGATTTTTATACTGGCTGCGGAAATGCCCTTCACCAAAATGACACCATACAGTATCATTTTTATTTAACGCATCAGCAATTTGATTCAACATATACGGATCACGAAACAGCATAGTCATTTGCAGATATGCATTTGGATTTTGTTTCAAAAACTCAAAATCCTGAACCCACTTTGAATTCAAAATATTATTCATACCATTAATATCAATTGGTAAATCTGGGAAATTTTCATTCCATGCGCGTACCATATTTCGTCGTAATAACTTTTGAACCGAAATATCCGCTACATTACAATTTTCCCCGCATCCAGCATTAAAAACACGCAATAATTTCTGCCTATCAAATTTATAACCGGGATAAATTTCTTGCAACGCATTAAAAACCTGAAGCTCAAACGCCTCAACCATATTAGTACATCCAGTTTTCGGCGTCGCCGCAACCGCTGCCCGAACATCTATTTTATGCCCAGGAAATGCATCATTTAATGCCGCTTGACGCGCATCGTGCCCAATATCTGCCAAGACGACTGGAACACCCAGACTTGTGGCCATAGCCGCTCCGTACTCTAATGTATTCAAACTCTTATCACTACTAATTGTAAATTCTTTACCGGGTTCCAATTTTTGCATCGCCGATAATATGTTATAAAACTTTATACGAGATACCAATGCATCGCTATCTAAATCATGTAGTTTTCGCCCGGAACTTTCATACTCAACAACAAAAACATCAGGCAAATCTTTATGTTTAAAGCAATCATTAACCATATTAAACGATTCGACAGTCGAATGCGTTTCCGCTAAATAAAATAATTTTTTTCCGTCTCGTTCAAATACTGCAACATACGGTGGCCGCCGCATACCAGCCTCCATTGGCTTTCCCATATCAATGAAAGTTTCGTCTGGTTTAAATTGCATTTTTTACTCTTTGCACAACACGTTCTTGTCCCATAACCTGCATAATCGAATACAAATCCGGGGTATTTGTGCGCCCCGTTACCGCCACACGCAGATTCATCGCAACATCGCCATTTTTAACACCCGCATTTGCGGCAATCGCAACAATTTTATTCCACCAAGTGTCCTTGTCATCGCAAATATCAAATGTTTCCAAAAACGCGCGCAATAAATCATGATTGAATGCATATTCAGTATTTGGTGCGAACAAATCGTCCCAGAAATAGGACACTTCATCCAAAGTCTGTTTCCATGTAATAAAATCTTTGCGAATGCGTTTTGGATTATCGCGTTCAATTGCCAAAATATTTTTCAGATATTCTGGATTACCACCGATTCGCGCCGCCCATATCGAATCGTATTCGTTTGCCCAATCACGAACGCGCCGCACTAATTCCTCAACCGACATTGTTCCAATAAATTCACGCGCCCACCATTCCAACTTTCTCATATCAAACAGCGCGCCCGACATTGGGATTTTCTTTGGTCGCAATTGGTATTCCCAAATATTTTTAACCTGACCTTTGTTTTTTGCCTCTTCATACCCAGATGCCGCAATATTAAACAGATATTCCAACACAGCCTCGACCGGCCAACCATCGGCCAGAAAGAATGCAACATTCGCCTCGGGGTCATGACGCTTGGATAATTTTCGCTGTTTTCCAGTATCCGCATCAATTTTGTCAATTGTTGATGTATGAATATACATCGGCGGGGTCCACCCCATCATACGAAACAATTGAACATGCAGCGGGAATGATGGCAACCATTCTTCACCGCGTACAACATGCGTTGTGCGCATAAAATGATCATCACACAGATGCGCGAAATGATATGTTGGCAAACCATCATTTGATTTAATTAAAACAATATCTTCGTTATTTTCTGGGAACCCGATTGAACCACGCACGGCATCTTTACAGAAAATTCGCTGTTGTGGGTTACCGGTCGAATATAAACGAATCGATGGCACATCACCTGCGTCCAGACGGCGAATTATCTCTTCTTCTGTGATATCACGATCGCGCGCAAATTCACCATAAATGCCGGTGGCAAATCCCGCAGCCTTTTGATTTTCACGAATGCGCGCCATCTCGTCCGCGGTCAAAAAGCACGGATACGCCAGCCCACGCGCCAATAAATCCGCCGCCACACTGTGATAAATATCGCGCCGCTGGGACTGGTAATACGGTCCATATTCTGGGACATCATTATACTGCAATCCGAATCGCTGCATTGAATTTTTTATAATTTCTACGGCATCTGCAACCTCGCGCTTGGTATCCGTATCTTCGATGCGCAACATAAAGACACCACCCGTATCATACGCCAATTTGCAATCAATCAATGCCTGGTACAGACCACCAATATGCATATATCCTGTTGGACTGGGTGCAAAGCGCGTTACATACGCACCATCCGGCAAATTGCGTGGCGGGAATTTTTCCTCCAATTCCGCCAAAGTATATTTTGGCGCGCCGCCCAACACACGTGCAATTAAATCAGCCGATAAACCTTTACGCATTTTTATTTTCCTTTTCCCATTCTGATTTTAATTTCGAATACACCGCAACATCAGTCGATGCATCGCGCAAAATATACGCACCACGCAAAACACCCTCGGCCACGTATCCGGCACGTTCAGCCACCGCACATGATTTTTTATTGCGCACATCCACGCGAATTTCCACCCGACGCATTTCCAACATATCAAACGCCAATTTTTCCATCGCACGCACCGCACGCGTCATAATTCCGCGCCCATTATAATCACGCGATAGCCAATACCCAATCTCGGCCGTTTTATGGCTTTCAGAAATTCTTACAAAGTCAATCGAACCGACAATTTTACCATCCATAATGATATAGTAATTCGATGTCGTGATTTCAGAAGACTTCAACAAATGCGGATACATATCTTCTGGGCAATTTGACTTATCCACCCATCCCAACCATTCGGCCATATACTCACGTTGGGAATCCACCAATTCAAACAGATAACGCGCCGTATCGAACGTTGGCGCGACTTTTTCCAAACGGAAATCACCACAGTCTATTGTTTTTGGAAAATCAGTCATTTTATAAATCCTTGTTTTATCAACTTTTGAATTTTATACTAAATATATGGAAAAACAAGAAATAAGAACATTTGGCCGCAGACACGGCAAAAAATTATCCGCCCGTCAAACAATGCTGATTGACCGGGTTTTACCGACAATTTCACCAACAAATTTGCCGGCAAATACCGGTAAAATACTGGAAATTGGTTTTGGTGCGGGCGAACATTTGCGTGAAATTGCCCGGCAAAACCCGGATAAAATCATAATTGGCGCAGAACCATTTATGAATGGCGTTGCATCATTATTATCGGCAATTACGAACGAATCGAACGTTGTTCGCGATGAATATAAAAACATTCGCGTATATCCAGACGATGTGCGCGATTTTTTGCGACAAACCGATTCGCAATTTGAACAAATTTGGATTCTGCACCCCGACCCCTGGCCCAAGGCACGACACGAAAAACGCCGCCTGTTACATGCCGATTTTTTAAAAAATTTATTAAATTATCTGACCCCAGATGGCGAAATCATCATCGGCACTGACCACTGGGAATATTTTGATTGGATTGTTGAAAACGCAAAAAATGCCGGATTACATGCATCCACACCAGATATAAATACCATTCATACCCGCTATCAAAATAAAAATATGGCCGGCACATCGGCACCAAAATATCTGGTTATCCACGCCCAACAGAACTAATAAAAAACATTGTTCGCGATAAATAATCTGGGGCAATTAAATGAACCAGACGCGCGACCTGGTCTATGCGCGATGTGGTCAATCCTGTTGCAAAATGTATCATGCCATCAAAATTATTTTCAATCACCCCCAGCATGGCATACACGCGCCCAACAAAATCCGAATCATCGCCATTATCGTGTGTCAGTGCCAATATTAGTCCATCTGTGCGTATTTTTTTTAACAGCCCAAACAACACCGGCCAATCAAATGGTCCTATCTCGTCAATGTCTATCCCGATGAATAAATCTTTGTTAAAAAACAAATCATCCCGAATCAGATGCATCTGGGATACAAAATCGGCCAAATCACTAAACCGCACAAACAATTGCACCCCATCGGCGCCGCGTTTAAAAACGGTATTTATTTTTTGTGTGATATCCGCCACATCCGCCCCCAGGTATAAACGGGCATATATTTTCACCCCCCTGTTTTCCAACCACGGCCATACTGTTGCGACATTTTCTGGCAACATTGATACAATTGGAATTTTTTGTGCGATAACATTTTCCGCCACGCGCGCCAAATCTGTGGCATCGCCACCACCTGTGCACCACGTGCCTACACATACATTTGTATCCAACAGAATATTTTCACCATCTATCATTGCACTTTTTACTTTATCACAAATATGTTATAATAAAAAGCAAATGAGAATCCGATACGACAATATTTTACTGGGAATATTATGGCTGTTGGCGATGACACTGGGGGCGTCATTCTGGTTTAACACGGCATACAGTTTTGATATATTTTCATCATCGCATTGGCAATATTTATCTTATATGCAGGCATCGCGTATGCCGGTACGCGTTGGTTTTTATATATCGATGGTGATTATTATTTTTGCCACGATATTTGGCCTGTATCTGATTGCACGACCAAAATTACGCAAAATCAGATTACCAATTATGAAAACGGGTCGCACCACGACACAGCCTGGGGTAAATTCTGACACAAAAATTCAACAATCTGCCCCAGACACCACACGGTCAGATGCATCCACGCTGGACCTACTGCCCGCAGAAAACCAGCCGCCACAAACATCTGCGCGCCCCCAGTCGCCATATGCATCCACGCGACCACCGCGTCTGGTACTGCCAACAACGAATTCTGGGGCTATCCATCCTGCCCCACGCCAGGCTGGCCCCAACATTCAACCCCAGACCACACCCACCCCCCAGCCCCAAGACTGGCCCGAACTGCGCGAAATTTTTGCATCCGCCGGATATGTGGTAAAACCCGCCCCACGAATAAACGGTATCCAGATTGCACTGTTGGCAATCGGCACAAATGAAACATTGTGGATTGGTGGCGTTGGTATCAAGACAACGGATATGCGAACCGCCATAGACAGACTGCAACAAATATTTTCCGACACACTGGACGAAACATACATAGATGTAACTGGCTTTGTCATTGCGGCCCCAGATGCGGCAACATCTGAATTTACAGACATATTAATGTTTAATTCCATGTCTGAATTACGCGAATACATGCGCGATAAATCGAATCCAGTACTGACAGATGACGATGGTATGTTTGATGCATACTCTGACTACATAGATGCGGTAATCAGTCACATAGGCAAGATATGAAACAACTAACGCGCGATAACGCGGAAAAAAGATTATCAGACATGAATATGGGCGATATGCCTGTGATAGAGTATCGCCCCAACCCGGCGCGCATTGATTCAGATTGGTTTAAAAAATACAAAAAATTACGGCGCGAATTTATCATGTCGCTGACAGATTCAGTAGAGTTATTGGCGATGATGAACCTGACCCAGGATGAATTTATGGCACTTATAATGGGACGCGCATTGCCAGATAATTTTTCACTACGTATGCGAATTCCACTGATATGGGGCGGCGATTTAAGTATCGATAACATGTTCATGTGTCGCACATTTCCCCATTCACAAAAACTGGACAAATTTATACTCGACCAATATGGTAACGATATCATCTGGTTGCCGAATCCGGCCAAGAAAATATATATACCATTACACAACATATCTGGTGGTGACGGCGGAAACGCCACATCAGACAGACTCAGCCAGATTGCCGCGCAAATTGTCGCCAATCGCGGCATGGAATAAACATGGGGGCATACAAAATGACATGCGCAGAATTTTTATCACAAATGAAAACGCACGGCGCATATATCGCGCCCCCGATGCCCCAGAATAATACTCTGATTGCGACAACCAACTTGCAACAACTGCGTGTGGCAATGTTGCCGAAATTTATGATTGAACTGTATTCGCAATGTGGCGGATTAATACTGGATACCGGGTATATATTCGGTCCGTCTGAAATTAATCGTGGCAAGAATTACCCTGTGCCAGATATTGTCCAGATTAATCGCGATACCGCGGGCATACTGGCACTGTGCGGTAAAACAATTTTTGGCCGCAATGATTTATTTTTGTTTGCGTTTGATTCATTTGGTGTGTGTCAAATGCTGGATAACATAACACTGGCGGCGATGCGCACATACGATGATCCATGGCGCGCAATGACCGACTGTTTAATCGCGGGAAAATTATAATAACAATGAAAAAACTGTCTGTATCTTTATCAGGTCACCAAACCAGCATTTCACTGGAACCAGAATTCATTGATGCATTACACAAAATCGCAATGCGCGAAAAAAAATCTGTGGCATCAATTATTGAACAGATTGACGCGGCGCGCCATGCTGATGAAAACTTGTCATCTGCGATACGCGTTTGGATTTTCAAAAAATGCTGTATATGCTGAAAATAATGCATATACAGCGATTTTTAATCTCTCTTTTTTACTAAATCAATACCTATTACCATCACGCACGAAAACAGCAATATTATTATCATCCAACCATCACGTCCCAACGCACGATACGGCGTTATATGTGCACCCGCCACAGTATCATCGGCATAGCCTGATGCACCGATTGGAATTGCTGATTTAATCGTACCATCCGCCCCCACAAATGCACTGATACCCGAATAATTTGCACGAACAATCGGCAGCCCCGATTCGATTGCATACCGGCGAACCATATCCAGGTGTTGATATGTTCCCGGTGTTCGCCCAAACCATGTGTCATTTGTAATATTAACAATTGCATCTGGCATTTGATTCATTGGCACCAACGAATCGGAAAACACAATTTCATAACATATTGCCGGCGCGAACGAAAAATTATGCCCACCAACATCAATATTTATCACAGTTGGTCCGTTACCTGGGGTTAACTGGCCCGGTGTTGGAATTAAATCACCAAATGGTCTGTATTCGCCGAACGGCACCAGGTGTGATTTACTGTATACATGTTGTATTACGCCATTTTTGTTGGCAACAATCATGGAATTAAATAACCCATCCCCAGAATACGATGTAGCACCCAATATTATAGTTTTATCCAACGCATCTGCCATTGGGATGTTATCACCATCAACAATAACAAACGGATACGATGTTTCTGGGAAAACGATTAAATCAGGATTTCCATTTTTTTCCGCCAATGACATCAGCGAATTTATATTCGCAACCGCATTTCGCATGGCGTCTTCGCGGGAATGAGACGCTTTTTGCGTCGCGCTGCGCGCTGGCTGTATCACCCGGATAACAGGTGACGAATTATTTTCATGCGCCGCCTGTATTATATTTTCGCGCCCCGCGCATATTCCACAGATTACCAATACCACAAACAGCCCCAACACACCCCAAGACAATTTACTGCGGCGATTTGATAAGACTTCTGCCACGGCGGCAATCAGTCCGATTATAACAAAGGTTAACCCCAACGCCCCCCACAGCGACATAGAATTCGCTATTACAGGATATGGCAACATAATATTTGCAATCGGGTTCCACGGAAATCCGGTCAACAACCATTCACGCAACCACAGAACAAATGTCCATGTGGCGGCGAACAAAAATGGTCTGCATGCCGGAAATGTGCGTATACACGAAATAACAACAAACGGCACAGAAAATATAACCGCCCCCACGATACCAATTCCCACCAATGCAGGCACGGTCCACACAGCGAATTGTTCGGCCAATTCTGGGACAACATATATAGAATTCAAAACCCACCAAAACATTGCCATGGCATAGGCCGCGCCAAACGGTGCGGTTCGCCAAAACACGCCCAAAAAACCACCAGGCACACTGCGTGTGGCCATTTTATACGCCGCCGCAATTGCCAACATTGTCGCCCACCACATATTAAACGGCGCAAACCCCAGTGAGGCAATTGCCCCCAATACAAACATTATTGTCCCAGGTATAATGCCACTTGTTGGGATTTTTAACTTGCGCAAACGCGACAAAAATTTTTGTCCTGGGCAACATGATAAATCGCTGCATACGGCGGAATCGTGCACATAGGGATTTTTTATACCCAATTGTTTTAATATTTTCACTTCGGTATTTTCCATAATTTTTGCATCGTTATCATCTATGTGGTCATAGCCTTGCAGATGTAACATTCCATGCACAACCATATGCGCCACATGGTCTGTAACAGGTATATTTTCTTCCCCTGCCTCGCGCAGTACTGTATCCAGCGATATATAAATATCACCCAGTAAAATATCGTCCCCCAGTTCAAAAGACAAAACATTTGTCGGTCTGTCAATATCACGATATTTTTTATTCAGCGCATGTATTTCTGCATCATTCGTCAGCGTAATCGAAACTTCGGCACACGGTGCAACATCAATCGCCGCGGCGCACGCCACGCGTTCAAAGTCAATTTTATATTTACGCCACCGCGCATCATTATAGTTAACACATACTTTCATTTTTATTACACCTGTTATGCTATATAATTTTTATTATGTATAACATCTGCAAAATTCACATCGCCGCGTTTTGATTTTAGATTATCTGCACTACGATTAAACGCTGTCAGTTCTTTATCTTTTATTTTTTTACGCAACCGATTGACATCATTTTGTACGCGCCGATTACCATTCGCAACAGACAATTCATAATTTTTCAGTGCCCGTTTAAAATCCCCCTGTCGTTCATATGCATACCCAGCATTATACTGTGCGGCGGCATATTGACTTTTGTCTGCGATACGATACAGAACCTCACGCGCCTGGCTGATTGCATCATCATAGCGCCCCAACTGGTTATAAGTCGCCGCCAAATCATTACGCAACAATGCGTTATCAGGATAATCATGAACCATTTTTTCAAAACGCATCGCGGCCACAGTATATTGTTCTGTTTTATACGATGCGATTGCATTTTTATACGCCTCATCATACCCGATGACATATGTTTCTGTTTCAACAGCGGCCTTGTTTTCCGCCAGTTTTGCAAATTCTTTATTTCCCAACGCGCATTCCCCAGTACTGCAAAACGCTAAAATATCTGACGGTAAATAGTTACTGACTTTGGGCCAATTTTTCAACGATTGGTTTCGTTCATTTTTTGGATTTTCCAGCCATTGTTTAAACACTTCATATGTTTTTTTATTCACACGGCGATTATTTTCATCACCTGTAAAGAACGCACTTTTCTTTTGTCCCATGACCTTAAAGAATTCGTACATTCCATTAACTGGGCAATCCAGCAACATTTGTGGCATTATATCACCGGTCAGTAATCCTGCCTCTAACCAGCGGCGCCAATATAATCCGCGCCCCCCTGCCAAGAATCCACCCAATTTATCTGCGACCGTATTTATATCCGCATGCCCCAACCATGCCTTGCCGAAACTGGTGGCATCTGTTATCGGATACTTGGCAAAAACATTTTTAACCAGACTGTCTGGAACCGCATATCCATATTCATCATACAATTTACGCAATTCATCAAAGCGCATTTGATGGTTTTTATCCCGCGGGTTTTCGATTAATTTTGAATATGCATTATATACAACCGAACTCATCCCCAGTGCTTCATTAGTTGTATTTATATCAACTGCACCATTTGCGACATCATAACAATATAGAACAAAGTAAGTTTCACCATCTTCCAGATGCCAACGCGCCAGTTCATATGCCTCGTCCGTGGTCATGGGCGGTGTATCCATGGTAACCCGGCTGCCATCTTTCAACATCGTAGATCCAAATCCGATTGTTGGTATCCCACGCGAATCGCGATATGGCACATGCATACCATTTTCATCGACATGTACCCCTTCTTTGACAATCAGGTCTGCGATCAGGAACGGTGTTATCGGCCGCATTTTATCCAAAAACGCCTTGTATGTACCGCGGGCTTGGTTTTCTGCCTGGTCATCAATTTTCCATTCTTTATATTCTTGGAATAAATCTGGCCCATATTGGGTTGCCACCCGTCCACCCCCAATCAAAGACGCCAACATAAAATACCACAAAATATGTGCCGACAAATTCGGATATTTTTTTGCAAAACTGGATAATTTTTTTTGCTTGCCGCGTTTATTTTTTCCGACATTTAACTGTGCAAATTTTTCTTCCATTTTGCGCAACGCCGCATTATCCAGCGTCAACCATCGCGCCAGCATTAACAGAAATTGCGCCCCACCCGCCGCCAGCCATGCCGCGCCCTTGGCGGTCCGCAATCCCATAATCGCCGCCGCATCTTTTATTTCAGCGTTTTCGTCAATTTGATTTGCCGCATTTTTTGCAGTACGACGCGCCCGAATATATTCAACTGGATTTTTTTCGGCAATTTTCTGGCGCAATTTTTTTGCTGCTTCCTCTGGCGTTGCGACAATTTTTCTAAATTTTTCTGCCATTACTTTTTCCCTTTTATTTTATTGCGCCCCAGTCCTGTTTTTTTTGCAATTTTAGATCGCCGCGCGGCATAATTTGGCGCAACAAACGGATAATCATCTGGCAATCCCCATTTTTCACGATACTGCTGTGGCGTCATATTAAATTTGCGTTTAATATACCGACGCAACATAATGTGCCATGTGCCATCTTCCAAACATTGAATCCTGTCAGGCTGAATTGACGCAGCAATCTGCTGGCGACTGATTGACGCCCCGCGCAAACTTTCCCGCGCGGCGCGAACTGCCTCTGCCATCGACAGCGCTGGATTTGCCGCAATTGCCGCCGCCGCCAGATTAGCAATCGCCAATGTAAGTTCAGAATCTTTGGTCGAATTAACCAACTTGATATCCTCTTGTTTATTTACTAAAATTCATTATATCACAAATAAAGATTAAATAAAATCAAAGTAAAATATAAAAAATGCAATCTGAAAACAGACCACTTGCCGATTTAATGCGTCCGGCCACGATTGACGAAATCGTGGGTCAGCGTCAATTATTGGGCGAAAACGGTCTGGTACGCCGTATGGTTGACAACCATAAATTATCCAATTTAATTTTATGGGGCCCACCAGGATGCGGCAAAACAACAATTGCGCGCGCATTGGCAAAATCTGTTGATATGGATTTTGTCGCCATGTCGGCGGTATTTTCTGGCACCGCAGATATCAAGCGTGCGATGGATGCCGCGCGTATGAACCGTGAAATTGGTCGTGGGACATTGCTGTTCATTGATGAAATTCATCGTTTTAATAAAACACAACAGGATACTTTATTACCATATCTCGAAGATGGAACAGTTGTCTTTATGGGGGCAACAACAGAAAACCCCAGTTTTAATTTAAACAACGCATTGTTGTCGCGTTGTCATGTGGGTGTTTTGCAACCACTGTCCAGCGAAGATTTATTAACATTAATGTCACGGGCAGAAAAATTCTTGGACAAAAAATTGCCACTGGACGAAAATGCACGCATACATCTGGCCCAGATGTCAGACGGCGATGCACGATTTTTGTTAAACACAATTGAATACCTGACAAACGCCAACTTTAAAAAGCAACTATCCCCAGACGCACTGGACAGCGCGATACAAAAACGCGCACCACTGTCCGACAAGACGGGGGACGAACACTATAATTTAATATCTGCGGTGCATAAATCATTGCGTGCCAGCGATACGGATGCGGCCCTGTATTGGACCGCGCGCATGATGACATCTGGCCAAGATCCGATGTATCTATTCCGGCGTCTGTCGCGATTCGCAATGGAAGATGTCGGCCTGGCCGATCCAAACGCGATGCAAATCGCGCTGGCGGCATGGCAATTATATGAACGCATGGGCAGTCCCGAAGGCGACCTGGCCCTGACCGAACTGGTAATATATCTGGGGACGGCACCAAAGAGCACGGCAAATTATCGTGCCCAAACAGCAGCATACCGCGCGGCCCGCGAAACTGGCAGTTTGATGCCACCGAAAAATATTTTAAATGCCCCAACCCGCATGATGAAAGACATGGGATATGGCGCTGGATACATATATGAACCAGATACCGCATCTGGGTTCAGTGGCCAAAACTGTTTTCCTGAATCGATGCCACGACAAAAATTTTATTACCCGATCGAACGCGGGTTTGAACGCGAAATAAAAAAGCGTCTGGACTATTGGGATACTTTGCGAAAAAAATTAAACAAACAATCTGACTAGCGTGATATTTTATTTTCCAGCTCTGCCAGCATTGCCCGAACGTTTTTTAGATTATCTGTCACATACGCCTGGCATCCGACATTTGCGCGATTTATCAATCCAGACAAAACCTTGCCCGGGCCCAATTCATATGCACATGTAATATTATACTCTGGAAATTTTTCCATTATTTCCAACCAACGCACCCCATGCGTCATTTGATCGGCCAAGGCATCTTTCACGTCCTGGGGGTTCGACATAACATTCGCCGTTTGATTAGAAAACCAGTTTGTTTTTGGTGATTTTACATCTATATTTTCCAAACGCGCACGCAACAAGTATTCGGCATTTTGCATCAATGCACAATGTGCCGGCACAGAAACATTCAAACGCCGTGCCATTTTCGCGCCCATTGCACGCGCACGCGCCACAACCACATCCAGCGCATCATTTTGCCCGCTGATAATAAACTGGTCGCGCGCATTATGGTTCGAAATTGCCGCAAACCCATGTCCACTGGCCGCCAGCAATACTTTCTCTATTGTTCCCTTGTCCAGTCCGATTATACATGCCATACCACCACCATCTTGCCCAGCCATTGACATATATGTTGATCGGGCCGACAATAACACAACTGCGTCCTTCATTGTTAAACTGCCCGCGCAATGCAGTGCAGAATATTGCCCCATTGAATGACCAGTAACGGCATAGCCAATATTGTACAAGGGCGTATCACCAAAATGTGTTTCGATAATTTTGGCAATTGATACCGAATGCGCAAATGTCCCCAGCGATATCATTTCTGGCTTGTTTAAAATTTCTTTTGGCCCAGAAAAACACGCCTGGGCAACATTCTTATGAGAAATATCGGAAACTTGTTCAAAAGTATGCCGAACAACTTGGTATTCATCGTACAAATCCCGCGCCATACCAACGCGCTGTGCGCCCTGGCCCGGAAAAACAAAAGCAATCTTTTCTGTTATCATGTACAATATTATATGTACCAAAAATAAAGATGTCAATATTTATAATTACAAAAAAATATCCCCAAATCTGGGGGATTATTAAATCAAAACAATACATTTACATCGAATCCGACCTGTAATTCATCGCTTTCGAATTCATAGTCTAAATGCCCGGCATATTGCGTGCGCCCATATTGACGAACGATTTTTCCACCCAACCATTCTTGGTCATAATGCGGGTTGGTTGCCTTGCGCAGTGTAAATTGCGCCCCCAAACGCCAATCTTCGGTTATGCGAAAATATGCCTCGGGCGCGAAATCGATATACGCCATACCGCGTTCATCATCAAAAATCCAGTTTGATTGTATTGTCGCGGCCAATGTCATACCTGCCCATTGACGACCAAAACGATACCCCGCATAGTATGTTGAATCCGCATAATACGGCGTACGCACCCGCGAAGAACCGCCAAACTTTAACCCGAACAACACATCAGAAATAATATGTGCGCTGTTACCATTGGCCGTACCAACGCGGTAAATCCCACCCAGGTCCAGCGCGGAAAATCCATCTTCGGATCCGTCAAAATCTTGTTGAAAATGAACATTCAATCCAACAACTAATCGGTTATTTATCCCATATGATAACCGTTCACCCAAACGCAGAACATTATCCCAATATGTCAGTGTGGTTTCGGATAAAACTTCGCCTATGGCCTGCATATACAATGGGTCCGATGTATCGCGATCCAAACCAACCCCGTCTGCGCGCGCATCGCCAATTTGCGGCACAATTGTTGCGACCGCGATTAAAAATCCATATAACAGTTTACGCATTCTCTCTGCCTTTTGTGTTTTTATTTATTATTTATGCCACACTGGGACAATTCATGAAACGCCGCCCCAAACGGGGCCGGCGTACATCCAACCTGTTTATCAGAACAAGAATATCGCTTGCAAACCGATGGTTGCCTCGGAATAATTATCGATATTCGCGTCACCCATATGCGAAAAGATTCCGGTATTCGCATCTGTTCCCCAATACGACAAATCTTTACCGTCTGCGGAATCATACACCGCCATCTTGCCGTACAGATTTAACGCAAACCAATCATTCGGCTGCCACCCAAGTGCGGCCTTGATACTCAATTGATTATGCCAGTCATAGTATCCGAACACACCTTCGAAATTCAGTGTCCAGTCTTCGTCCAACACACTAAATATCCCCAGTCCAACTTCGCCATAAAACACATTATCAACATCTGTATCATATGCCAAAAAGAATGTTCCTGGTTCGTCTTCTGCGGTAATGCCATTGATACCATTGCCATACGAATTGCCATCAAAATTCACATACCATGCACGTCCCAATCCATATATTGTGGAACGTCCCAATTTATATCCGCCCTTTAAATCCAATATGACATTGTTGGATACATCATGCTGGTACTGGTAATAGGCGGACAGCGTTGCAATCCAATCTGCTGTATCTGCAAACCGCCACTGTACCCCCAATCCAAACAAATTAAATCCATTATCATCCATTGAATCGTCTGGTGCGGTCGACCAATCAAATTCATACTTTGAAATATCATATTTCGCCATTGCCAAGACAGCGAAACTGTCGGTTATACCATAACTGAAATCTTCCTTGATAGAAAACTGGCCCATATCCCATTTGCCATTTGGATCAGACACAGTGCCGTCCGGCTTTAACAAAATATCGTACGAATTCATCGTATACGACAAATCTGTCACAGAACCAAACTGGCCCGCCAACGGCTGGAAAAACGGGTGCGCCAAATAATATTTGCGTTTCAGTTCACTGCGATATGTTTCCGCCCGTGTTGTACGAACATTTGCCGATGAATTGCCGCCCGCATATTGTTTATACAGCGCGCTGCGATTTGCAGGCTGTGTATAATAAATATTTTTTGCATCCGCCGCATCATATGTTTTGGTTGATGTGCGCGTTTCATATTTTTCATAGTTAACCTGGGTCCGTTCACGCACGGCCGGCGCGCCTGTTAAATCGGCACTGGATGCCGCACGGGCACCAGAATTTGTTGCCGCCATCGCCGGCACACCCCCCAGAACCCCAACCATAATTGCAAACAAAGACAAATAATGTTTCATTGTAAAATTCTCCTTTTGTCAAAAATTATACCATAAAAAATCCTCATAACAAAGTAATAAAAGCAAAAACCCGCCATTTGGCGGGTTTTCTAATATTCCTATAATATATGTCGTTTGTTATTTGCATCAGGCGGGCTGACGATGCCTTCGGCCTCCATCCGTTCCATAAATCCGGCGGCCTTGTTATACCCTACCCCTAACCTGCGTTGGATATATGAAATTGTTGGTTTTTTATCACGCAACACATATTCTTTTGCCTGGGTATACAAGTCTGCATCTTTATCAGCCTTGCTGGCCACCGCTGGGGGCATTCCTGGGATTGCCGCGGCCACGCCGCCATCTTCCCCATCGGTCACACCTTCGGCATATTCTGGTGCGCCCTGGCCGCGCAAGAAATCCCCAACCCGGTTCATTTCTTCGTCTGATATAAACGCGCCATGTATACGAACCGGAACGCGTCCAGCCTCGCTAAACAGCATATCCCCGCACGATAACAACTGTTCTGCGCCCTTTTCACCCAGTGTTGTCATAGAATCAATCCGACTGCGCGCCTGGAACGAAACGCGTGTCGGGAAATTCGCCTTGATAACGCCCGTAATTGTTGTTGCATCTGGTCGCTGGGTCGCCATAACCAGATGGATACCGGCCGCGCGGGCCTTTTGTGCGATACGCTGGACACACGCCTCGACCTCTTTACGCGCCATACTCATCAGGTCGGCCACCTCGTCAATAATAATGACAATATACGGCATATCCGACAAATCGACTTCTTGGGTTTCGAACAGTAATTCGCCCGTTTCTTCATCTGTACCAACCGCAACCTGGCGTGTTAATTTTTCACCGGCCGCGCGCTTTTGCCCAACGATTTCATTATAACTTTCTATATTACGGGCATTCACCGTTTGCAGTTGTTTATATCTATCTTCCATTTCACGCACCGCCCATTTCAGTGCATTTACCGCCGCCGCTGGATCTAACTTTACAATTGGTGTTATCAGATGCGGGATATCATCCCAGAAACCAAAATCAACACCCTTTGGATCAATGATTACCAGTTTGCACTTGTCTGGCGTAAAATGATAAACAATCGACATAATAATAGACTGCACAAACACCGATTTTCCCGATCCTGTACGACCCGCTATCAACATATGTGGCATTTTGGCCAAGTCATAATACATTGGATGCCCACCGATATCCACCCCCAAGGCCAACGGTATTTTGGATTTTGAATTTATAAATGTATCATTATCCACCAACGATTGGAAACGCACGGTCTGCCGCGTAATATTTACCATTTCAACACCAATCAGTTGCGTATTTGGAATATGTGCAATACGAATATTTTCTGTGGCCATGGCACGCGTCATATCACTGACAGTCTTGCTGATATCGACCATACGCACACCACTGTCCGGCATAAATTCATACAGTGTCACAATTGGACCAGGACGAATACCAACCACCTTGCCGTGAACACCGTATTCGGCAAAATGTACCTCCATCGCAGATGCATTGCGTTTCAGTTCCGGTGTAATAATATTTTTACCAAAATTAGACCGTTCCAAAAACGCCGGATCCGGCAGTTCATATTCATGCACACCCCCACTGCGGCGCGATGCACGGCGAACGCGTTTTTTTTCTGTGCGCCGCGCGACAGGTTTTTCATCTGGTTCTGTATCATCTGTATCTTCTTCATATTCTGCGTCTGCATCGTCATCTTCATCTGTATCTTCGGCGGGATATTCATTCATCGGCATCAAATGGAACACCGACAGAACCCAACGCACCCCGCGCCAGCATGCATACAGCGCGCTTTTTATATGTGCCCATTTTATATGTAACAACACAGATGCCAATGCCGCAAACACCAGTACCAGTGCCACCCCCACCATCACCGTCCAATTACCAATTAAACTGCTGACATCAGTTGCCGCCAACGCGCCAATCATACCACCAAATGATGATGTGGGGACAATCATACCAAATCCCGCCGCACCAACACACACGGCGACAAAGCACCGCAAAAAATTATATTCTGGGGCCGCATCCGTATCCCAATTCATCAACCACACCAACCCCCAACGCGCAACACATAAAATAAAGAACAATGCCGGAATAAAACCGATTACAAACCTTAATCCGCCAACTATATTACCCATTATTGACTGATTACCAAATGTGCTGGCCGCCGCAACCCCATCCAGGTTCGGATTAAAAAGCACCAATGCCACCGCTGCCCACAGTGCGATTACCAGCATCGCGCCCCCGCACACGCGTTTTGACAATGCCTTTAACGCACCAGAAACACTTTCCGGCAAAAAACTAGATTTCTTTTCCATCCGACATATTTTATCACAAAAAAGCAAATAATGTTAGTTATACTGCATATTATTTTGCAATATCTGCGCCATGATGTTTCAGTGCAGCCTTGGTCAAATCTGCCACCGCCATACCGATAAATGCACCTAAAATAACATCAGACGGCCAATGCGCCCCCGCGCATACGCGCGATACACCAACAAGAATCGCCAGCGACCATGTAAACCACTTTATCCGCGGCGCTAACAGCCCCAGCATCACCAACCCTGCAAAAGACGCCACCGTATGCCCAGACGGCATTGAATTAAACGCCCATTCAAACGATGGTGGGAAAAATCCGGTCATACCCAATGCCTCGTAAAATACGGGACGCGCGCGACCGATAAATACTTTTAAAAACCACCCCAGCGCACTGGCCGCAACCACAGATGTCAAAACAAATATTGCATAACTATTTCTGACCTTGTTCCATCCATCTTTACAGAACACCAGTAAACTAAATTTATTTTTATCGCCCCTGATACGCGGTTTTTCTATTGCCGCCTTTTTAATATAAAATACTAACAAAACCACCGCCGAAACAATAATCCACATTTCCGCGCAAAACAGTTTTTCAAACACGTGCCGAAACAGTAAACAATCAAAATTACGCAAGAATAAATACAGCGGCTTGTCCAACCAGCAAATTCCCACCAGTACCAGTGCGGCTGTAATCACCGCACCCCATGCCATCCACTTCCATTTAATTTTATTATCCTTGGTCAAGAACATATTATTTCCCTATTTTTCTGTATCACTCTGCTGTCACCAGTCTGTTATAAACCTTGCCATCTGTTAATATTTTAACCGCGACTGCCGCCGCCAGCGCGTCTTCGTCTGCACCACTGGTAATCACTGGGCAACCACGGCGAACCACATCTGCATCGATTTCATCATCTTGGTTAAAATCCTGGGCATTAAAATCATTATTTATAACATTCAAGAAAAATGCATCTTGCTGGTTACTGGACCGAATATTAGACAGGCACACAATCGGAAAAATTCCACGACCATCGATGTTGCGCCCACTGCCCGTCTTGATTGATTTGTTCAATAATTCCAACGCACCACCATTGGCCAAATCTATACGCGTTGCGATTCGCGCGGCCCCGGCCGTTGGCGTTCCCACCAACACCCCACGCGCATTTTCATATAACGCGGCGACTACCGCTTCGGCTGTGCCACGGGTCATATTCGACATCAAAACAACGATTGGCGCATCTGTAACTGCATCGCCCCCAGGGATAACCTCTACCTCGTCCATGGCGGTTTCAACGATTCGCATAACAGGCCGCGCCCCAATAAACAGCCCTGCCAATTTTGCCGCAGCCCGTTCATCATCACCTGTGGCCGCACGCATATCCAATATGATACCAGATACATCAGGATATTTTGCCAACGCCTCGTTAATAATGGCGGCGGCATTATCAGACACACGATGCACCACAATTTCCAATATTGCCCCATTATCAGAATTTGTACGATGCACAATATCTGTATCTGCCAACACAATTGACGCACGGCGCAAAACAACATCGCGCGCACCCGCCGGCGTCAACAGTTTCATTTTTGATGTTCCAGAATTAAACCCATTCATCACAGATTCTAATTCCGCATCCGACATCTGGGCAACCACCCGACCATTTATACCAGAAATTAAATCACCCGCACGCACCCCCGCGGTATCAGCCGGCGATCCTTTGACAACACCATGCACCCGCCAATTACCACGCGCATCACGCGCCCCCGTCAGGCCGACACTGGTCAACAGCCGTCCATCTTCGGCAATTTCTGCGGCACGCGAATATATATACCGGCCATTTTCATCAATCCCGCGCATTAAACTGTCCACAACCAATTGGTACATTTCGCTGGTTGATGCATGACGCAACACCGGGTCATTCGCACGCAATTTTAAAACCAACGCTGTTGTAATTTCCCCAAACGCATCCCAGTCCTTGTCTGCCGGGCGCGGATAATTTGCAATGATTGCATCCCGCCATACCAACACAACCCGTTCATCGGTGGCCGCGATATGCGCATTTGGATTTAAACTTTCCAGGCTTTCAATCGCAACATTAATATTTTTACCGCCCCACTTTACACCGTCTAACTTTTCATAAATATCGGCAAAGGTTGCAGAAACATCAAAAACATTTAATCCATCTTGCACAGGTTCATCTTCAAAGAACAAACTATCTGCGCACGCCGGCATTGCCACAGCGGCTAAAAACATCCATGCAACGAATTTTATCATTCTCATTTTGTTTTTCCCTCCGGCCAGCTGTGGCGGCGCAATGACGACTATTTCTGGTCACCATCGCGCAGGTTAAAGTGATACAGTATTACATTCGAAATATAAATACTGGTAAATGTCCCCATAACAACGGCGAATGTCATTGCAATTGCAAAATCGCGCAATGCCGGCCCACCAAACAAATACAATGCAACCATCGCCAATATTGTAGACACCCCGGTCATGATTGTACGCCGCATCATTTCATTCACAGACAGGTCAATCAAATCATCCATTGGCATCTTGTGATATTTTTTGATATTTTCTTCGATACGATCATAGTTTACAACCTTGTCATTAATGGAATATCCCACCCCCATTAATATAACCGCAATTGCCGTCTGGTTGAATTCCAGCCCCGTGACAGAAAAGAATCCGAACATTATAACAAAATCCAAACACAGCGATATAAACGATCCAATCGCATATCCACCGCGATATCGCACCCACACATATACAGACATCAGTATGAACGAAAACAATACCGCTAAAATACCGCCACGAATTAATTCGTTACCAATTTTTGGCCCAACGATTTGCACCTGGGAATATTCGACATTGTTCCCCAGAATATCTTTGATTTCTGTGACACGCGCATTTTGCTGGGCATCTGTTGCGCCACGCGGCAACCCGACACGTACCAATATCGCGCCATCATCCCCCACAGACTGTAATTCCGGGCTAAATTGTTCCAAATCCGCGCGCATTTTATCGATTGTATATTCGGCCGATACTGGTTTGACCTCCATCGATATACCACCGGCAAAATCAATACCATAATTCAGTCCCCGCACCAACAGCGACAACACCGACAGCACAATAAACGCCCCCGCAATCCAGTACGACAATTTACGATATTTCATAAATTTCAGTTGCATAACAAAATCCCCTTACTTGCTTTTTACATATCCAATTTTTTTATTTTTGCCGTTCATATACCAATCAATAATAACCTTGGACAATGACACGCATGTGAACAGTGTGGTCAGCACCCCAACCGACAGCGTCACTGCAAAACCACGAATCGGTCCAGCACCAAATTGGAACAACACCAGCGAACAGATTAAATTCGTCAGGTTTCCATCCAACACGGCCTTCATAGAACGGTGGAATCCTGCCTCGACCGCGCGCAGGGGCGTTGACCCCGCACGAATTTCATCGCGTATTCGTTCAAATGGCAAGATGTTTGCATCAACCGCCATCCCCAGTGTTAACACGATACCGGCAATCCCCGGCAATGTCAGTGTCGCCCCCAGCAATGCCGAAATTCCGATAATCATCGCCAGGTTAATTAATAACACAAAACTGGCAATAACACCGAACCCGCGATAACAAACAATCATAAATATCATAATAAATATGACGCCAACCACAGATGCAACCTTGCCTGCGGCAATGGTATCCGCGCCCAGTCCGGCCCCAACAGACCGTTCTTCGATAACTTGTAACGGTGCGGGCAACGCGCCACTGCGCAACAACACGGCCAAATCCTTGGCACCCTGTAATGTAAATCCACCAGAAATCTGGCCACGACCACCCGGGATTGGTTCACGAATTGTTGGCGCCGACAGAACAACATCATCTAAAACGATTGCAAATCGTTCATTTACATGTTCTGTGGTTAATCTGGCAAATTTACGCGCACCAGCGGCATCAAATACCGTTGTCACCACAGGCATATTATTTTGATCAAAATCCGCCTGGGAATCCTTTAACGATTCACCCGATACTTCTACGTGGGTATACACTGGTATTTTCTGATCTGGCGCGTCCATATATGGCAAGAATTTTGTACCGCTGGGCGCATGTCCAGACGCCAGTTGTTCTGCCGTCACATCTTCATTTACCAGATGAAATGTCATTTTCGCCGTCTGGCCAATCAGTTCCTTGATTCGTTCTGGATTATCGACACCTGGCAATTGCACCATAATGTATTTGCCGCCCTGACTTTGAATAGACGGTTCTTTGGTCCCCAGCGCATCAATACGGCGGCGCACAATTTCAATACTGCGCGACAATGCATCTTGGACCATTTCATCCTTGGCCTTTTGTGAATACGCCAATGTAATATTGCGCCCATCCACCGACACATCAACAGTGTCACCAAACACACTTCTTAGCCGCCCACGCGCACGCGACACATCATCTTCGTTGCGCACAATAAATGACACAACGCCGTCCTTGTTACGCATATTAGAAAATCTGATAACACCCTTGTCACGATCAATCAAGGCCGCGCGTGCTTCCTCGTACAATTGTGCGGCCTTTTCCGTCATCATGGTGTCGGTATCAACCTCTAATAACAATTGCGCCCCACCTTTCAGGTCCAACCCCAATGGAATTGGCTGAATCCACGATGGGAAATAAGGCGCCAAACTGGGCGCCATTGTCGGCACCGCCAGCAACACACCAAACACCGCAGTAAAAATAATTGCCAGTTTTTTAAACATACTACAACCCTTTATTATTCAACACTGGCCACAGCGTTTTTACTTACTTCGATAACAACGCCCTTGGCAACTTCCATTTCTATTGTTTTTTCGTTAATTTTCTTGATTACGCCATAGATACCGGCCGCCATAACACGATTGCCGACCTGTAATGAATCCAACATTTTTTGATATTCAGCCATACGCTTTTTGTTTGGCCGCACCATAAATATATATATGATTGCAAATATAATCAGACAGTACAGCAACAATCCCCACCAATCCCCCGTTTGGGTCGCATTTTGTGTTGTTGTCTGCACAGCATCTGCAACAGTATTTGTTTGTTCCATGATAAATTCTCCTTAACTTTTCCAGATATTTATGTGGTCAGAATAGTAAAAAAAGCCGATTATGTAAAGAAAAATAGTTATAAATCCGCCAAAAATTACACGCGTTCGAACCATGCATCAATTTCCGTAAATGGAATTATTTTATACACTGGCCGACCATGATTGCATTCCCCACCCCGCGTGGTATTTTCTATATCCCGCAACAGTGCATCCATTTGCCGCATATCCAGTTTTTGTCCTGCACGCACGCTGTGGTGACACGCCCAATTTGCCAATTTCAAGTGCAATCGTTCATCCAACTTTGACGAATGGCCGTGGCCACGAACCTCGTCCGCGATATCATGAAACAGTTCCGCCCAATTCAAATCCCAGTCTGCGGGCTTTTCAAAAATCGCAATCGCCGTATCACCAAACGCATCAATATGTAACCCAGCATTTCGCATATCATCCGCAATCGATAACACTGCCGCCGCATCTTCGCCGCGCATATTTACAACAATCGGCGCCAACAACGGTTGCGTCTTTATCACATGTCGCCGCAATCGTTCATATGTAATGCGTTCATGTGCCGCATGCTGGTCCACAATTATCAAGTTTTCACCACGTACCGCCAAAATATACTTGTTACCAATTTGTCCAACCGCCCGTCCCAATGGCAAATCAGAATCATCTGGGGCGCCATATTTTTCTGTGCCGTTATCTGCCGGTACATCGATATTCAAATTCGGGGACGCCACAAACATAAATGCCGGATCTGGCCCACGGTGCGCCGCGCCACCCGAACATCTGGCACCAGAAAAAAAATTCATTGATTGCACGCGTGGCATGACATCACCTGTGGGGCGCGTACCAGATGTGGCCTGGTTTTGATTCAATGTTTTTGCCAATGTGTCACGCAATGTTTTTATAATAAACGCGCGCACATGTGTTGGTTCCAGAAAGTGCACCTCTGTCTTGGCGGGCGAAACATTAACATCCACACGCCGCGGGTCAATCGCCAGGTACAACGCACACAATGGAAATTCGCGCGCATGCATAACATCCATGTATGCCGCCCGCAATGCCCCGACCAAGACCTTGTCCTTGACCGGTCGCCCATTAACAAACAAATATTGATCAACAGATGCGGCACGCCGCAGTGTCGGTTCAGATATAAACCCATACAGTTTCATTGACGCATCAGACCCAGACTGTGCATCAACCGCCAACATTCGTCCCCGCACATCATCGCCCATAACCGCGACAATTCGTTCCAACATATCTTGGTTTTTCGGAAAGAACCATTTATTATTCAATACAAATCCAACATCCGTGCGCGACATCGCCAGCCTTTTTACCACATCAACCACAGACATCATTTCCGCCCGGTCTGCGCGTAAAAATTTTAATCGTGCCGGTGTCTTGACAAACAAATTCGCCACCCGGATACGCGTTCCCCCATCCCAATCAGACGGCCGAATTTCACCGGTTGTGGCGTCAATCTGCCAACCGTTCGCATCGGTGCCATTAAATGTATCAATTGTCATATCAGAAACAGATGCGATTGACGGTAACGCTTCGCCACGAAATCCCATAAAATTAATATTTAATAAATCATCATCTGGTAATTTAGATGTTGCGTGTCGCATTATACTGTGCGCCAGATCAGTGCGCGACATTCCGCACCCATTGTCGATTACGGAAATCATCGTGCGACCGCCATCGATGACATCAACCACAATCTGATCTGCCCCCGCATCCAGCGCATTTTCGACCAATTCTTTGACCACACTGGCGGGCCGCGTCACCACTTCGCCGGCGGCAATTTGATTTATCAAAAAATCAGGCAGAACGCGAATCGGCATATTGTTGTGTTATTCCTTGAATTTAACTTCCAGAATTTCATATTCTTTTTCACCACCAGGCAACTTGACGATACATGTATCACCAACGCATCGCCCAATCATCGCGCGCCCAACAGGCGAAGTGCATGAAATAACCTGTTTCCCATCAGATTCGATATCCGACAGAATTCGACACTGCATACGATTGCCATCTTCGTCTTCGGCAACGACATGTGCACCAAACACAACCCTGTCCCCAGACAAACTGTCGATATCAATAATATCTGCATTATTTATAACATCTTCGATAAATTGGATTCGTTTATCAATTTGGCGCTGTTTTTCCTTGGCGGCACTGTAATCTGCATTTTCAGACAAATCACCCAAACTGCGTGCCCACTGGACCGTTTTTAGAATTTCTGGCCGCTGAACTTCTTTTAAATCTTTTAACTCTTTGATCAGGCTGTCAAAACCCGCCCGTGAAATCGGTCTTTTATTCATGTTCAATCCTGTATGCTTTGTCTTGGGAATTATACGCATTCATTTTAATTTTGCAATTGTCTATTTTCCAGGGTATACTTTTCTGATTGGATATAAAAATGCGAATTCGACCAAAGATTTTGACCAGATTCCTGATGCGCCGATTTTTTTCCGGTGTCGGGTTGGTATTACTGGTCGTATGCGGGATAATTATGGCGGTCACATTTGTCGAACGGTTGCCATCGAATCCAACAGCGTTGGCGGCACTGTCTGAATCATGGACACGATTGTTGGAATATGTGCCACTGTTTTTACCATTGGCGGTATTTATGGGCACATTGCTGGCATCATACAACATGACAAAATCCAGTGAAAAAATCATCGTGGCCAGTGCGGGTCTGTCCCCGTACCAGATGGCGCGCCCATTTTTGGTTGGTGCGGCATTAATTGGTGTTATTGCAACAACATTGATAAATCCTTATGCTGTCCGGCTTAGCGCACAAAACATAACATCTGACCACTTGGTTTTAATTGATGGCGAAATCTGGCTGCGCGAGGCATCGGACAACAGATACATCACCATGAACGCCAAGGGTATGCACAAATCTGGCGCAATATTATTATTCGAAGACGCCACCATATATATCCAAGACCAAACATTCAAATTAACCCAGCGGGTTGAATCAGACACGATAACATTATCTGAATCTGGTCTGAACGCGACAAACGCGACCATATGGGATAAAAACGGAATTCCATCACACCAAGAATGGCACACAAACACATTGTTAACGCCACGCACGGTTCTGGACAGATATCTGCAACCGGACCAGATATCATTTTGGAATCTGCCAGAATTTATATATAAAATGCGCACAATTGGCGTACCAGTACGCGGGCACCTGGTTCAATTTTGGACCCTGTTGTTTTTACCACTGACCATGGTTGCCATGGCAACATTAGGGGTTGCGTTTTCCCAAACGCGCCAACGCCGCAATTACAGTTTTGGCATAAAATTTGGCATTGGAATAATCACATGCTTTGCGGTATATTTTCTGATAAACATGTTTAATGCACTGGGGGCGACCGGGGTTGTACCGCCACTGTTGGCAATAATTGCCCCGCCACTGATTATTATTGCGGCCGCCGGCGTTTTCATCGCCAGTTTTGATACCATATAACAAGATAAACAAACGGGGAAAATTATGCCATTGCGTAAAAAGAACACAAAACGAAACAAGATTATAATCTGGACATTGATTGTGGTTCTGGTGATATTGATGATTGTATCAATTCCTGCGACACAACACATGACCGAAATTGTTTTATACCCATGAATTACATAGATGTTTTTTTAGAATCACTGGCCGCAGAACGCGGTCGCAGTCGCCGCACACTGGCCAGTTATGCCAGTGATTTGCATCATGCAGACGAAACACTGCCAAACGGTTTGATGGGTGCGACCGCTGTGGATATTCAAAATTATCTGTCCCACCTGCCCCAGCGCGCGACATCAATCGCCCGCCACGCCAGTGCACTGCGCGGTTTTTACAAATTTTTAATGTTGGAAAAAATTATCACAGAAAACCCGGCGGCAAATCTGGAATTGCCGAAACGCACACGTGCACTGCCGAAATTTTTATCGGTTGATGAAATAGAACTGTTAATTTCTTCGGCGGGCGATACAAAAAATGCAACGCGTTTGCGCGCGATGATGGAATTGGTATACGCATCAGGCCTGCGGGTATCTGAATTATGCGAACTGCCGATGACGGCAAATCTGGGCGACAAACTGCTGATTCATGGCAAAGGTGCCAAAGAACGAATCGTTCCCATGCATGAACGCGCCCAACATGCGTTACACAAATGGCTGGAAATTCGTGGTGACGATAAATCAAAATATGTATTTCCATCCAACAGTAAATCTGGTCACATAACCCGCGATGGATTTTTCAAGATAATCAAAAAATGCGCTGTATTGGCGGGAATTGATCCCACCAGGGTCAGTCCGCACGTACTGCGTCATTCGTTCGCATCCCACCTGTTGGCGGGCGGGGCGAACCTGCGCGCGATTCAAACGATGCTGGGCCACGAAGACATTTCAACAACCCAGATTTACACACATGTATTGCCCGAAAAATTAAAAGAAACCGTGCGTGCGCATCACCCGCTGGGGCATATGGGGGAAAACGAATTATGATAAAAAAATGCGATCATCCGGGATGCACCCGTGCGGGTACATGTCGTGCGCCAAAAACGCGTGACTTGCGTGAATATTGGTGGTTCTGCCGTGAACATGCGGCTGAATATAATAAAAATTGGAACTATTACGCCGGCATGACCCCGGACGAGATAGAGGCCGACTGGGAACAACAAACATTTGGCGCACCATTAAAAGACAAAGACACTGCCAACCGTGATGCGGCCGATTATACAAAATTTTTAAATGATTTTATAACTGGGCGCGCCACATTTGATAAAATTCCACCGCGCAATAATACAAATATGCCGCGCACGGTGTTATCTGCCCTGCGCGTATTTGAATTACCAATCAGTGCCAGTTGGCGTGAAATCGCGGCGCGTTACCGCGCACTGGCCAAGCGGCACCACCCCGACACAGCAAAACATAAAAACGCAGCGGCAGAATTTGCCCGGGTTTCTGCTGCATACGATGTACTGAAAAAACATTTTGGAAAAAAATAATTATTAAATATTAAAAGTATATTTATAAATCAATTAGAACCATGCAGATATGGGCGGAAAAACGCAGGGAATGTACTGAACGCTACATGACCGCAGTTTTTCCGTCCATAGATGCGTGGTTATAATTGATTTAGATAGGCGATGGCGTCCATTGCCGCACTGCACCCCGTTCCGACCGCGGTCGCGATTTGCATTTTTATTTCTGATTCAACATCGCCGGCAACAAACATTCCTTTTGGCATTTCTGATGGAATCAGACGCCCCATGTTATCGCGCTTGACATCTTCGGTTAAATAATCTGTGTTTGCCTCATGCCCAATGGCAACAAACAGACCATCACAAATGATTTCTTGGTCGGCTGTGGTTGTGATGCACAGTTTATCGTCATCTGTTTTGGCAATTTTTTTCAAATCAGTATTAAACAAACATTCAATGTTTTCGCGTTCAGACACACGGTTGCGCAATACTTCTTCGGCACGGGTAAATGCGCCCTTGCGATAAACAATTTTTACATTCTTGGCAATGTCGGCCAGATACAACGCATCGTTCAGTGCCGAATTACCGCCCCCCATGACGACAACATCCTTGCCATAATAAAAGAACCCATCGCATGTGGCACAGTACGAAACACCCCGGCCAAACAATTCACGCGCACCATCTATTTCCAGTTTGCGTGGCGATGCCCCTGTGGCAATTATAACCACTTTGCCGACATAGCGTTTTCCGTCATCGCATAATATGTTAAATGCACTTTCTGCGTCACCGGCGACTTCTTTGGCCGATACAAATTTAATTTCTGCACCAAATATTTCAGCCTGTTTTTTCATAAATTCGGCCAATTCCAGACCACTGCCGGCCCAACCTGGATAATTTTCCAACACGGCAATCCCTGCCGTCTGACCACCCAGGCGGTCACCACCCAACACCAGTGTCTTTTTCCCGGCGCGCGCGCAATACAATGCCGCGGTCAGCCCCGCCGGCCCCGATCCCAGAATTAACACATCATACATAATAATTTCATTCATTATAAAATCCCTGGTTTGTAATTTATTTCGGGCACCAGCATACCATAATCATGATGCACGCGCAAATAATTTTAACTGCCCCATAAAATTGGTTGATTTTTATTACACATCACAATAAAATTCACAGTGTTATGAGATTATTAGCATTGAATTGTTTTATGTTTAAATCATCCCCTGTTGGGGTGTGATTGAATTTATATACATTATATACATACAACAGCAAAATTGGCTAAATACAAACAAAACTCACAAAAGGGAACAGAATCATGCTGGATATCAGATTTATTCGTGAAAACCCAGATATTGTAAAAAATGCATGTCGCGTCAAGGGATTTGACGACCATGTGGATGAAATCTTGGCACTGGACGCGCGCGTACGCGAATTGAAAACAATAACCCAAACAATGACGGCGGAAAAAAATAAAATTACACGCGAGATTCCCACCGCCACGGACAAAGCGCCATTAATCGCGCGGTCAAAACAAATTAGTGACGAAATCGCCGCCGATATGGCAGAACTGGCCGACAAGGATGCGCGTCTGAATGACTTGATGCATCGCGTACCGCAAATTCCGGACGCATCTGCCCCGATTGGCCCAGACGACAGCGCAAATGTCGAAGTACGCCGTGTTGGCACCCCACGCGAATTTGACTTTACCCCGCGTGCCCAATGGGATTTATTGGATATGAACGGCTGGTGGATGCCAGAAAAAATTGCACAAATATGCGGCACACGTACATACTGTCTGGTTGGCGAGGCCGCAGAATTACAACTGGCGATCGAAACATATGTTATCCAGAAACTGATTTCGCGCGGATTTACATTCATTGAATGTCCATCTATTACAAAGCCCCAAACAATATTTGACGCGGGTCATTTTATGGGCGCCGATCAATCAATTATGAACAACGATGTGTTTATGTTGGCGGGCACAGACAGATGTCTGGCCGGGACCGCGGAAATTATTTTAAATTCACTGCACAGTGGTGAAATACTGCCCGAAAGCGCCCTGCCAATAAAATACGCCGGATTTTCACCATGTTTCCGCAAAGAGGCCGGTGCCGCCGGTCGTGACACCCGTGGGCTGGCACGCTTTCACCAGTTTAACAAGGTTGAACAATATGTATTTTGCACACCCGAACAGTCGGACGAAATGCATGAACATTTGTTAAACAATCTGTGCGATGTAATCGCGGATCTGGAATTGCCGTATCGCGTAATTGCAAATTCCACTGGCGACATGGGATTTAACAAGGTAAAGATGAACGATGTCGAGGCATGGGTCCCATCCGAAGGCGCATACAAAGAACTGGGCAGTTGTTCGTCCATCGGGACATTCCAGGCACGGCGCACAAATACGCGATATCGCGAAAATGGCACGAACGAAGTAAAGTTCTGTGCAACATTAAATAACACTGGCATTGCCGTACCACGCGCACTGGTGCCGCTGTTGGAAAATCATCAAAATGCAGACGGCAGTGTTAACATCCCCAAGAAACTGCAACCGTTAATGGGGGGGCGCACAAAAATTGGTGGAAAACACCAATAAAAAACCGGCAAATGCCGGTTTTTTTACCGTTGATTTTGCAGTTTTGCCGCAAATTTTGTCGACGATAAAAATGGATAATAAATACCTTTTAGTATATTTGATGAATTAACATACTTCATTTTTTTCAATGCTTTTAACACCCCGTTCTGTGACCCCATGTGCTGAGAATTCCACTCCGCATGCAGATCCAGCAGCAGATTAATAACCTTCCGATGTGTTAAATATACAGAATTATTGGATACCACAAAATCATCACCAACAACAAATTCTTCCAAGCCATCTTTACACCGAGAAACTTTGCTGGTTGCATCATAATCAATCGTTTTTTACACTTCTTAGCTCTAATATAGCAAAATTTACATTTAATTAGTATATATTTGTTGAAAATACGAAATTATAGTATAATCTGTTGGTTACAATTTTTCGAGTATACGGGGTTAATCATCAATGGTTATGAAAATAAGAAATATCGCAATTATTGCACATGTTGACCACGGCAAAACAACGCTGGTCGACAATATGCTAAAACAGGCCGGCACATTTCGCGAAAACGAACGCATTGTCGAACGCGTGATGGACAGTGGTGACATCGAACGCGAACGCGGCATCACAATATCGGCCAAGCCGACATCTATCCAGTGGCACGATTATAAAATCAATATTGTTGACACCCCGGGCCACGCCGACTTTGGTGGCGAAGTAGAACGCATTTTATCCATGGTGGATGGTGTTGTATTATTGGTCGATGCCGCCGAAGGGCCCCTGCCACAAACCAAATTTGTATTATCCAAGGCACTAAAACTGGGGCTGCGTCCGATTGTATGTATTAACAAGGTTGACCGCAGTGATGCCCGCCCAGACGAAGTATTATCAGAAACATTTGACTTATTTGACAAACTGGGCGCGACAGATTCCCAACTGGATTTTCCATACCTGTATGCGGTTGGGCGCGATGGTTGGGCCGTGCGTAATTTAACGGACGAACATCGTGATTTAACCCCACTGTTTCAGTTGATTATCGACCATGTCCCGGCCCCAGATTGCAATGGCACGCGTTGCCAAATTGACGCGCCATTTTCTATGTTGGCCACCACACTAGAAGCAGATCCATATGTCGGTCGAATTTTAACCGGAAAAATCGAATCGGGCACGGTACGCGTTGGTCAATCGGTCAAGGCAATAAACATGCACGGCGAATTCATAGAAAATGCAAAAATCACCAAAATTATCGAACATCGCGGCATTGAAAAGGTATCGCGCGAATCGGCATCTGCTGGTGACATTGTTGTTATTGCCGGATTTTCCAAGGCAACCGTGTCTGACACATTATGTGATCCATCTGTAACCGAACCAATTCCGGCAATGCCGATTGATCCACCGACACTGACCATGACATTTTTTGTAAACACATCGCCATTGGCGGGCCAATCGGGCAAAAAATTAACATCGCGCATGATTGGCGAACGCCTGTTCAAAGAGGCCGAAACCAACATCGCACTGCGCGTTACACAAAGTGCAAACAACGAATCGTTCGAAGTTTCGGGTCGTGGTGAACTGCAACTGGGGATTTTGATTGAAACCATGCGGCGCGAGGGTTTTGAACTTAGCGTGTCGCGCCCACGCGTTGTAATGCAAGACGGACCAAACGGCGAAAAACTGGAACCAATCGAAGAAGTTGTTATTGATGTTGATGACGAATTTTCCGGCGTTGTTATTGAAAAAATGACCAAGCGCAAGGCGCAAATCACCGAAATGAAATCATCTGGTGGCGGAAAAACGCGCATTGTATTTTCTGCCCCGTCACGCGGATTAATTGGATACCTGTCCGAATTCCGTACTGACACACGCGGCACTGGTGTTATGAACCGTGTGTTTTCTGGATACGAACCATATCGCGGCCCAATTTCACAGTATAGACCAGGCGTATTGGTATCAATGGAAAGTGGCATGACAACAACATACGCGTTGCACAATCTGGAACCGCGTGGTGTGTTGTTTGTTGGTCCACAAACCGAAGTCTATTCTGGTATGATTATCGGCGAACACAGCAAAGAAAATGATTTAGAGGTAAATCCGGTTCGCGGCAAAGAATTAACAAACATTCGTTCTGTTACATCAGATGAAAAATTATTCTTGGCCCCACCGCGCAAGATGTCACTGGAAGAAGCACTGTCCTATATCCAAGACGATGAACTGGTCGAAGTTACACCCGCAACCATCCGTCTGCGCAAGAAAGAACTGGACAGCAATATCCGAAAAAAAACACGCAAAAACACCGATGTTTAATAATGAAAATATATCAACTGGTATTTAGTAAAAAATCTGGTTAATATACTATTAAACATAACAGTGCGTTGCCATGAAAAAACAAGAAAAAAAATTAAAACGAATCGCCGCCATTACAATGGCGCGTAACGATGAATTCTTTCTGGGCCGCTGGATAAAATACTATGGCGAACAAATTGGCCTGGAAAACCTGTATATATATCTAGACGGCACAGACCAGGTAATACCCAAAAACGCCGGCGCGGCGCATATAAAAAAATTGCCACATCATGACATGTCACGCGCCGCCGGCGATAAATATCGAATCGGATTAATGAATGATTTGGCACGCGAATTACTGAAAAAATATGACATTGTAATCGGATGTGACTGTGACGAATTTTTGATTGTTGATCCCAAAATAAATAAATCATTGGCCGAATATTTATCAGAAATAAAAATAAAAAATACGGTATCTGGCCTGGGGCTGGATGTCGGCCAAAACATGAACAGCGAACCCACACTGGATGCGAACCTGCCAATATTGACCAATCGTGAATATGCATTGCTGTCAACCCGTTATACCAAACCAGTTGTAAAAACAGTCCCCCTTGATTGGGGCAGCGGATTCCACAGCATATCTGGCCACAACTTTCACATTGATAAAAACCTGTATCTGTTACACTTTGGCGCGGTTGATATGAAAATGCTGACGTGCAAGGCGGCCGCCCGTGGTGCAGATTGGTTGGCCCACCTGCGCCGGCGCGGCAATGGGACAATTAATGCGGTAACCACCCTGCCCGCGCATGACGAAAAATGGTTATCGCGCGCACGCACACTGCAAAAATTTGCACGTCCAATATACGCATTGGATAAGCCTGGTATGTTTGGGATAAAGCGCGTTGTAAAAATTCCGGCACGATTAAAAAAATCAAATATATAAAATTTTTATTTTCCATATTTTACCAAAAATTCTTGGATACGCCGGTGGTATCGATGCGCACGCCGCGTTGGTGGATTATCCATAACGCCATGCAGATACAGTTTATTTATATCCCGCGCCGCGGTTATTAAATCTTTTTCATTATCCAGTTCACGCACCTTGCGCATAGAAATAATGATAAAGGGCCACAAGAACTCGCGCTGAAAGTGTGCAAATTCCGACCCAGTCGCATTTTTCGAATACAAATCAAATGTATACTTTAATCCCACGACAATTGATTCAATCATACGCAATGCCTTGGAACTATTCAGCACAGACGATGGGTTTGGCATATAAAAATACAATGGTAATTTTGTAATCATCGTCCGTGGCCGACGCAACATAATTGCCGACCACCATGGAAAATCTTCCATAATAATACCGCGAATAAATGGCACAGGTGCAACCAATGCCCGCCGATACAACGCCAACACCGGAAAGCAATGCCGCCGCACCGGACGGCGCATCCACAGTGCCCTGTTGCGTTCTGTGCTGTGCATCAAAATCGAATCGGTTTTCCAATAACGAATGTGCCGAACATTGTAAATTATATTCCGCTTTGGCGGTAACAATTTTGATATATCATGTCCAGCATGCATCATTTTTTTTACAAATTTATGAAACACCGTATCAAATTGAAACAGCACCATATCTGCATTTTGCTTTTCCGCGATACCACATGTTATTTCCAGTGTTTGTGGATGGATAAAATCATCACTGTCCAGATACAAGATATACTTTCCACGCGCCGCCGCTGTACCGACGTTTCGTGCATCCGACAGGCCACCATTTTCCTTTGTCACGATTTTAAAACGACCATCACGCGCCGCATATTCTGACAAAATGGCAGCCGAATTATCCGGACTGCCATCGTTTACACAAATCGCCTCCCAATCTTGAAAAGTCTGGTTTTGCACACTGTCCAGACATCTACGCAGATATTTTTCAACATTATATACTGGTATCACGATTGAAATCACAGGATGACTATGCGGCATTTTTACACTTCCCTTTTATAAACTGGTGAATATCTGTGCGCAACCGCCGCATCCATCGGCATGACGGCGCATCCAGTGCACCAATTTTTTCCAATTCGCAAAAACGCCGGCGCGCATCTGCGATATCAGCCTTGTTATCCAAATAGCGCACCTTGCGAAACGCCCATTTTATAAAATACCATTTAAACTGTACTGACCACATGCGCATCTGATATTCTGTGGCATATTTTTTATATCGCGTATATGCATCTGTTATTCCATCACACAAACTGTGCAGTATGCGCAACTGTTTCGCCGACAGAACAATTCCGCCAAAATTTGGAACATAAAAATACAACGGCAACGGCGCAATTGTGACGCGCGGATTTTTCAGCATAACGGCCGACCACCATGGAAAATCTTCGAATAATATACCCTTGATAAACGGCGTATCTGCAATCAGACTGCGCCGATACATATTTTTCCAAACCTGGCAATGTTTAATCAACCAGCGGCGGCGTGGATTGAACATATTATGTGCGCGTTCTGTTGCATATGCGTATACATCATCCGTGACCAGTGTTTTAACTGATGCCGGGTTATATTTTTTATGCATGCGTCCTGGCACAACGCCATCAGTATCCATTTTCAGAATATGGCGCACCATTAATTGTGGCCGATAAATTCTGTCATATGTAAAAGACACAATATCCGAACCATCACGTACGGCTAAAAAGTGTGCGATTTCCATTGTTTGTGGGTGGATAAAATCATCACTGTCCAGATACATGATAAATTCGCCCTGCGCATGTCGCATACCGGCGTTTCGTGCATCCGACAGGCCGCCATTTTCCTTGGTCACGATTTTAAAACGACCATCACGCGTCGCATATTCTAACAAAATGGCAGCCGAATTATCCGGACTGCCATCGTTTACACAAATCGCCTCCCAATCTTGAAAAGTCTGGTTTTGCACACTGTCCAGACATCTACGCAGATATTTTTCAACATTATATACTGGTATTATTATTGAAATTGCCGGCATATATATCCCCCTCCACTTTAATCTTTGTACATTTTGTTTATCATCACATCTGCAAAACTGCCAGGGATTGGTTTATCAGTACCACGATAAGTCAACTTTTGAAAACACGCCCCCGCCGTTACTGCATCAAAAGTCTTTTTATCAAAAGGTTCATTCTGATACGACCACCACAACGCATGCGTTGGATCTTGGTCGACATGGGGCATTTTTTCAAAATATTTTTTTGCCCGCGGATCACCCATCACCATCGTCTTGAACAGCAACTGGTGCATAAAGTAATCAAAACTGTGGTTTTCATGTGTCCAATAATCAAAAATCATGGCACGCCACGCGTCCAACAAATATGCCCCGCGGCGCGCACGAATAAAGCAATTCTGCATAAAACTGTACGGACTGCCGACGTTTTTACCGGCCAGATACACAAAGAAATCTTCTTTGATAATCCAATCAGGAATTGGTGCGGTTGCAAAATCAGTTGAATCCATCCATATACCACCATATTCATACAACAATTCAACACGACAAATATCCGCAAAATGTGCATTTTTTATTTTTCCGGCCGCCCGCTTTTTCCAAATAATATCCGGCAAAGTTATAAATTTGCGCAACTGTTTTTCATCCAGTACAACCAATTCTTGGCGACAATTTTTTCTGATACTGCGAAAACATGCCTGAACCAAATCCGGGGCGTTTTTTTCACCCTGTAACCATATTGACCATATTTTTTCATTTTTATCATCGCGCACCACAGGCCGTTCCACCACCGCGGCCGCGGCCGGCAAATATCGTTTAAAATAGTGGGGGATTATACGCGATATAACATCACTGCGCACTGCGCGGCGCGTTGCCCGATCACGCCAAAACCAATTAAACACATGTCCGCGTAATAAAACATCAGACATCGCAATCATTCGCGCCAGATTCATAAATCCCCCTTTTTTTATATTTATTCCATATCTAAACCACCTTGCGGCGTATCCACATCATCATCTGCGGGACCGGTGGTCATTTCTTCGGCGATTCCGTTGGCACGCGCCATAATTTTATCCAGCAATTCTTGTTGCACATCCGGATGATCACGCAACCACTGGCGCGCATTATTTTCGCCCTGGCCCATTCGTTCATTATTGTACGAATAGAAACTGCCCGCCTTTTCGATTAAATCGTATTTCACGCCCATATCCAGAATTTCACTGATACGCGAAATACCTTCGCCATACATGATTTTAAAGTCAACGGTACGGAACGGCGGCGCAACCTTGTTTTTCACCACCTTGACCCGGGTTTCATTACCAATAACAGTTTCTTTGTCTTTTATCTGACCTGTGCGGCGAATATCCAGACGAACCGATGCATAGAATTTTAATGCATTCCCGCCCGATGTTGTTTCTGGATTACCAAACATAACACCAATCTTCATACGAATTTGATTGATAAAGATTAACAGCGTATTACTGCGCGATACAGAACCCGCCAATTTTTTCAAACTCTGCGACATCAGACGCGCGGTTGTCCCAACGAACGAATCACCAATATTTCCTTCTAATTCTGCCTTTGGTACCAATGCCGCAACCGAATCGATAACAACAACATCCACCGCCCCAGATTTAATCAATGTATCAGCGATTTCCAATGCCTGTTCACCGGAATCAGGCTGGGATATAATCAGGTTTGCAACATCCACGCCCAATTTTTTTGCGTAACTGGGGTCCAATGCATTTTCTGCATCGATATATGCGCATGTACCACCTTTTTTTTGCGCTTCGGCCACGGCATGCAACGCCAGTGTTGTTTTACCACTGCTTTCCGGGCCAAAAATTTCGACAATGCGCCCACGCGGATATCCACCAATCCCCAGCGCAATATCCAACCCCAACGAACCGGACGAAATCGCCTCTATATTCTGTTGGGAACCATCACCCATTTTCATAATGGCTTCTTTGCCGAATTGTTTTTGAATTTGTGCCAACGCAGATTCCAACGCCGGATTTTTTGCCGCCGCGCCGCTATCTTTGACTGCTTCTTTCTTTGCCATAAAAATCCCCTTTACTTTTCAGGAAAATAATACAATTTATTTACCGCCCACGCAACGAAAATTCCATTTTTTTCGCGCCGTACATATTTACTTTTTGGCAACCACCACCATCGCCGCCAACGCCCCAATTACCGCGGTCACAATCCATACCGCCGATGTTGCCCCAAATGTCGCGATACACAGCGCCCCCAGCAATGGCGCAATAATATTTGGCAGATTTACACTGGTGCGGAATATTCCATAATATTTTGTTTGTTCGGCCTTTTTCGTCCCGTCAAAGAACAATAAATCATGTACAGATTCCATCAATGCGCCAGAAATTTGCCACATAATAAAGATAACCAGCAATGGCACCCCCGTGACAACAGTGGCCATCGCAGAAAACACCGCAAACGATAAAAAGCCCGCCACCAGCCATTTTTTCTTGCCATACTTTTTAACCAGGCCGGCCATCATTTCTGACAAAATCAGATACGGAATAATCCCCAGCGTCAACACCCACCCCAGCACATCTTTGGAAAAACCATTTTCAATAACAACAATCGGCACATATAAATAGCGCATTGCCCGCAATGAATAGTATCCAAAATTCACCGCATATGCACGCGGCATTCCACGATGACGAAAAAACGCAACCGCATTTTTCCACAGCGCGCGCGCCGTCCGGCGTGGATCTGCCGGTTTTATTTTTTTGTCTGGTTGAACAATTTTAAAATACTTAAACACCCCCCATCCGGCCAAATAAATCAATGCCGATGCAAAGAACGCCGCCCTATTACCATATTGATTTGCAATTGCGACCGCAATCATTGGCGCCATCAGCGCACCAACATTTAACCACAAATGGTATCGCGAGTTTAATCGCGCCATACCAATTTTCTGGGAAAAGTCAGACATAAACAGCGGAATCAAAACCCCAACCAGTGTTATTGCAATACCTGTTGTATAGTCCAATATAATAAATGTACTGGGGCGGATAGAAAAACTCATCATCGCATAGCACACCCCCAGCATCAGCATACAAAAATAAAAGACCCGCGCCTTTGTAAATCGGCGCAACAGTTCGTTTGCAAACAATCCCACAATCATGCAGAACGCGGCATAAATACCAACATAGACACCAACGACCGCCGAATTCATAAATATTTCCATCAGAACCAACGAATATACGGCATTATAAATACCGTCTGCGAATCCAGTAAACAGCCCCAGATTTGCAAACGAATATCCGCTGACCCCGCTTTTTACAGAAATATATTTATCCCGTGCCATAGCGGACATATTATATCACAAGAAACACAAAAATAAAAACATCCGTGCACACGCACGGATGGATTTATTATTTACACCCTGTACCCGGGTTTTATTTATTATTCGCTGGCACGCCAGCCGCCGCCGTTTGACCTTGGGCCTGTTTTTGTCTGTCTTCGTACAGTTTTGCAAAATCAACCGGTTGCATAACGAACGCCGGGAACCCAGATTCTGCGGTCATACGGGTAATCAACGCACGCACAGATGGGAACAGCATTGTCGGCACATCGATCAACAGTGCGCGTTTTTTTGCTTCTTCGTCTTTTTCTTCGCCCATCTGAACCAATCCCGAATATGTTGATTCAATCAAGAAAATAGATTTATCACCATCGTTCAGTTTTGAATGAACCTTGGTAACCAGATCAACCATGAACAAATTGTTTTCTGCGCCCTTGATTTGAATATCGATATTTATTTCTAATTTTGCCTGGCCATTATCATTTTTAAAGAATAATTCTGGTACATTTGGGCTTTCAAAAGAGAAATCTTTCAAGAATTGTGAAATGATGTTAAATTTTGCCATTGCGTTTACTCCTTTTTTTCCGCATCATTTTATGGTAATATAACACTATGAATATGGTTTTACAAGTGGGGGGCTAATAAAATGTTATCTGGGATAAAAAGCATGCTGGTTCGCACATTGGCGGTTTTTTCATGTGTGGCGGCACTGACATCGTGCGATTTGTCCACCCCAACCCACCACGGTGATAATTCTGTAATACCATCAAATTTAAAACGCGTATCGTATAATGAATTGCCGGGCTGGCGTAATGACGATGTTCGCTATGCATTACAGGCGTTTCGTAATTCATGCCGGGCAAAGATACAATATACCGGCCGCGTTATCCCAGATCGTGCCCTGTTCGAAGAAAAGTGTCGCATGTTACCATCGGCATCGGCCGATGTGGCAACAATTCGCGCATGGTTTGAATCGAATTTTCAACCGTACCAGATATTGGACGACAACGGTGGCGATCGCGGACTGTACACCGGATATTATTCGCCGGTAATTCCGGGCTGTCGCACCAAAACGGCCCAGTGTAATGAACCACTGATGGGCGTACCAACCGATGGTCGTAATTACAAGGGTGTGCCAAAGAAGACAATTGTTGAACAGCAAATCGGCCGGCCGTTATATTGGGCCAACATTGTTGATGTACAAAACATTCAAATCCAGGGCAGCGGCATGGTCCAACTGGATGATGGAACATTGGTAAAATTAAATTTTGCCGCGGTGAACGATATGCCATTTAAATCGATTGGTGAACAATTGCGCGCGCGCGGCATACGCCCACCAAACGGATATTCGGCGGATGCCGTATGGCAATATTTGAAACAGAACCCCACACTTGCCCGCGAGGTTATATATAACAATCCGCGCTATATTTACTTTTATGAATCCGTCCCGCCAGATGTAATTGGCAAATTGGGTACCCCACTATCCAAGATTCGTTCAATTGCGATGGATGACGATATTTATACATTGGGCATGCCGGTATATATTGATACAAACCTGTCCGATGGTCGCCGTTTCAGCCGCCTGATGATTGCCCAAGACACCGGCAGTGCGATAAAAGGCTGGATACGCGCCGACATATTCTTTGGCAAGGGTGACGAGGCATACGAATTCGCCCACGGTCAACACGCCCAGGGTCGCATGTATATCCTGATGCCAAAGGAATACACCTATGTCAAACCAACCGAATAAGAAAATCATGTCACGCGCCGCCCGCCCCCAGACCATTGCCGGGGCGATGGGCGGACTGTTGCGTATGTTTGGAATTCGCGCATCTGATTCAGACCTGGTCATGCGATGGGCGGAAATAATGGGTCCAGAAATTGCAAACATTGCAAACATTGCCGCAATAAAAAAAATGAAAGATGGCCGATTTAATATAACACTGCGCCCGACAAATCCGGCATTTACATTGCAACTGTCATATATGTCAGATGAAATAAAAAATAAAATAAATAAATATTTTGGTCGCGATGCGGTCGCAAAAATCAGTTTCCGAAAATAATCACTGGAAAAATGTAACACCACACCCAGTTCCCCTCTATGGAGGGGTGCCGCGCAGCGGCGGGGTGGTCAGAGTGGTCAAGAAACTATTGCCACACTGCCCCACACCCTCTCTCTTGTCATTGCGAGTGCAGCGTGGCAATCCATTTAATAAAAAATCGCCCAAACGGGCGATTTTTTATTTCATCATTTTTCTTTCCCACCACACGGCAATCGCAGGCACCAAGAATAAAATCACACCGGCCAACCCCCACATTGCCAATGTACCAACGGCATAAACATAAAATACTGGTGCCGATACCCCGGTCAATAACACCCCCATAAATATAAACCCGGGAACAAATGTCAATAACCATACCAGCAATACTAAAACAGTATTCACCACAAAGGCGCACATCAATGTACGCTGTATCGACAGCAATTTCATATTATGAATTTCCACCCAATCTGTTTTCATATTGCACCCCTTTTGTTCATCATAATGATTATACCATAAATCAGACAATATTAAAATTTGAATCTGCTCATATTCGCGTGTGCCAATGCAATTGCAATCGCATCACTTTCATCTGCTGTTTTTGGTTTTGCCGCCGGCAACAAAATTCGCACCATTTTATACACTTGCTCTTTATCCGCATGCCCCGCCGATGTCAGCGCTTTTTTTATAACATTTGGTTCATATTCAAAAACAGGTATATCGCGATTTGCCACCGCCACAATTGCCGCCGCGCGTGCATGCCCCAACGCCAGTGTTGTTTGCGGATTTTTATTTACGAATGTAATTTCAATGCTGCACGCATCTGGCGAAAATTTATCACACAATTCATCCACCCCACGGAAAATCGTGGCCAAGCGCGCCGGCAATGGTAATGTGGCCTTTGGCAGAATAACCCCACTGGCAACATAGTGCCGCGCACCACCATTTGAATCAATTATGGCCCACCCCGTATGTAACAGTCCTGGGTCAATTCCTAAAATTCGCATTTATATCACCATATATTTATATACATATATAATATATAAAAAGTGCCGCATATGCGACACCTTTATTTTTGCCAAACAACCAAAATTACGCGGCCGCGGTAAAGACCCGCTGCACATCGTCATTATCATCCAATGCATCAACCAATTTTTCCAACTTTGCATATGCTTCGTCATCCAGATCCATTGGCATATTCGGAATCCATGTCAGTTCTGCTTTTTCTGGTTCACCCAGTTTATCTGCCAACGCCTTTTGCACCGTGATAAAATCATCAGGCTTTGTTGTAATGATAAAACCTTCTTCGTCTGATTCCAGATTATCGGCATTTGCATCCATAATGATTTCCATCATTTCATCTTCTGTTTTACCAATTGATGCCGGATAGAAAATCTGACCAGCGCGTGTGAACATGAAAACAACACTACCTTCTTCGCCCATATTGCCACCATTTTTGGCGAAAATATTACGAACCTCTGGCACGGTGCGGCGTGGATTATCGGTTAACGCCTCTACAATAACTGGGACCGCGCCCGGACCATACCCTTCGTACCGAACGGCGACATAGTTTTCTGTATTTGCGCCAGACGCCTTGTCAATTGCGCGTTTAATATTGTCATTTGGCATCGAATTTTTGCGTGCATTCAGAATCGCCAGACGCAACCGCGGATTATTATCTGGGTTTTTATCACCCAACTTTGCCGCCATTGTTATTTCACGCGCCAGTTTTGTAAACAATCCGCTGCGCGCGGCATCCACTGCGCCCTTTTTATGTTGAATATTGTGCCATTTGCTGTGTCCACTCATAATTTGACCTTTTATATATCTTGGATTAAAATTACTGACAAAAGGATAACAAATGATTGGAAAATTGCAAGGAATTGTTGATTACGCCGGCGATGATTTCATTATCTTGATGGCGGGACCCGTGGGGTACAAGGTTTTTACCTCCGAATACCTGACCCCGAAAACAACCGTATCATTATGGATTGAAACCGTTGTCCGCGAAGATTCAATTCGCCTGTTTGGTTTTTCCAGTCTGCAATCACAAAACCTGTTTGTACAGTTAACCGGTGTATCCGGCGTTGGCGCGCGTATTGCCATGGCAATCATGCGAACGATACAACCCGACACATTAATGTCGGCAATCGCCACAGGGGACGCCAAGACAATCGCCACCGCCCCTGGCGTTGGGAAAAAGGTCGCAGAAAAAATCATTGTCGAACTGAAAAATAAAATTGCCGGCCCTGCGTTCAGCTTTTCGTCTAACACGACATCTGGCACCCTGCCCGATTTGCTGGCGGCACTGGAATCATTGGGATACCGCAGACTGGACATCGTGGACATGGCACAAAAACTGGTCGCCGCGAACCCAGGCACGGATGTATCCAAACTGGTCCCAATGGCACTAAAAGAAATCAGTGGGAATAAATAAACATGAACAATAATGACATAATTTTTGCGCTGTCATCAGGACACGGAAAATCCGGTGTGGCAGTAATTCGTGTATCGGGCGATGATTTACGCGACCTGTTTTTAAAAATTACAAATCGTAAATCCGCAGATGCCCGCCACGCATACTTTGCAAATTTTCGTGACACATCCGGCGATTTAATTGACCAGGTTATCGCGATATACTTTGCTGCGCCGCACTCGTTCACCGGCACAGATATTATTGAAATACATTCCCATGGCGCGCCGGCGGTGGTTGATAAAATTTTTGCGTATTTGAATTCTGTGGGTGGTCGCATGGCAATGCCTGGGGAATTTTCACGCCGCGCGTTTTATAACAACAAAATGGATTTGACTGATATTGACGGCCTGGCCGCATTGCTGGATGCACAAACCGATGCCCAGCGTAAATCCGCACTGGCATCCATGATGGGCGGGGACAGCGAAATATACAACGCATGGCGAACCCAGATGATTGAAATTTCCGCATACGCGGGGGCAATGTTGGATTATGCAGATGATGAATTACCCGCAAACATCGGTCAAACAATCCGTGACCATACAAAAAAATTATACGATGAAATCAGTGCGGCCATTTCGCGCTATACGGCGGTTCGCGCCATACGCAGCGGATTTAATGTCGCACTGGTTGGAAAAACGAATGTCGGGAAATCATCACTGTTTAATGCGATTTTGGGCGCAAATCGTGCAATCGTATCAGACATCCCTGGCACAACCCGCGATGTAGTATCGGCCAGTTTGGATATTGGCGGATACATGGTAAATTTATCAGATACGGCGGGCATCCGCCGCGCCACCGACCAGGTCGAAAAAATCGGAATTGCCCGCACAAAATCTGAAATTGAAAACGCAGACATAATAATAAATGTATACAGCACAGAAAACAATCCGCGCATTCCAAAGACAATAAAGCCGAACGAAATTTATGTAATAAATAAATCAGATTTATCACCAAACAAAAAACATAAAAATGTAATTTATACATCCACAAAATCTGGTGCGGGCATTCGTGAACTAACCGCAATCATATGTGATAAAATATCTGCAATTGCAAAAACGGCAGAAAATGGTGTTGCGGTCAACGCCCGCACCCGCGAGTTGTTGGTAAATGCCGCTGGTGAATTAAAATCTGCACTGGATGCACCGGTGGAAAATTATGATATTTTTTCTGAACACACCCGCCACGCCGCGGACGCCATTGGTCGAATCCTGGGAACCATCACCGCCACGGATGTCCTGGATGCCACATTTTCACAATTGTGTTTAGGAAAGTAAATTATTAAACAAACAAAATAACTATATAAAATTACAAAATAATTTTTAAAGTTATAAATTTGCTTTAACTTTATATTATGAATAAAAAACCGGGGCATTTGCCCCGATTTTTATTCGTGTCTATCTGGATATTTACCCTCTATCAAATTCTGTCGCACAACATGGTGTTTGACCTTTTGCGTGCTGGTTGTGGGCAAATCATCTGTTGTCATGGCAAAGTGTGTCACCCATTTATAAGACGCAACTTTCTTGTTCGCCTGGGCCACAGCCGCCGCCAATTTTTCCATGGTCATGCCTGGCTCTACACTAAACACACCGTATGTCACGGTTTTGTTTTTAACCTTGTGTTCGAACACAGCCACATTCTTGACCCCGGGTATTTCCATAAACAGTGCCTCTAACTCATCAGGATAGACGTTTTTCCCAGAATCCAGAACGATAACCTGCTTTTTGCGACCGGCAAAATGCAACTCGCCATTTTTGTCCATCGACACCATATCCCCGGTATTAAAGAATCCGCGTTCGTCAAACACCTGTTCATTTACGGCCTGGTTATTCATATACCCGCCGAACACCTGGTGACCACGCACCCACAGAACGCCAATACCGTCTTCGTTTTTATCACGAATTTCGCATTCATTGTTTGTGGTTGGTCCCCCAAACGCAAAAGGATATCTTTTCTTGGTCGGTTTTGAGATACAGATTGGTCCCACCGTTTCAGTCAATCCATATCCCTGGATAAATGTCAGTCCCAACCGTTCATAGAAAGTTTCCACCTCTGGCTTAGTTGCGGCACCGCCGGCAATCAGCAATTTTGCCCGCCCACCAAACACGGCCAGCACCGGTTCTTGAACTTTTTTCACCAATTTGCCCAATCCGATTTTTTGCAGCGTCTTGCCGTATTTCAGCACAATTGATGCCAGCCACCATTTATGCTGTGCCTTGATATTTTCGATAATACGGTTACGCAACACTTCCCACAGACGCGGTACCGCCGGTATCACATGCGGGCGATATTTTTTGAAGTCTTCCATAATTTCTTTGGGATTGATGCTGGGCTGTAACAAGACACCCGCGCCATAATGCAGTGTTGCCAATATTTCCACCGCGAACCCAAAAATATGATACATTGGCAAGAATCCATACATAATGAATCCCGGTTTAATCCATTCATGCATATCTTCCAGTGAATTAGCACACTCAATCAGGTTAAAGTGCGTCAACGGCACCACCTTTGGCGTACCGGTTGACCCCGATGTAAACGACATCGTTGCCGTATCCAGTGATTCCACCTTGGCCGGTTTTAATTTTGGATCTATTTTTCCATCTTTCTTGGTTATATCATAAAACTTGAATTTCTTGGTTTTATAAAAGAAAGATTTTTCCGCGCACACCAGATGACAATCTGTGGTTGCGGTCATGTTATCGTATTCAAACGGCGTCAGATTCGTATCCAACAGCAACGCCACACCGCCCAGATACCATATTGCAAACAGTGTTATTGGAAATTCTGGGATATTATGGGCCAAGACCCCGACAACATCGCCCTGTTTCACCCCCGCATCACGCAGCGATGCCGCGCGCGCGCGAACCAAATCAATAAATCCGGTGAATGTAACATTTTCACGCACCAGAAACAAATTGTCTGGATATTCGGCCGTTGTCCGTTCCAGCAATTGATACATATTCATAATAAAAATTCCCTTGTGTTTTTTATATTGGACAGACTATATTATATCCACCAAGGAAAAGATTGCAAATATGAAAATACTAACACTAAATATCAACTCTATCCGCGCCCACGCAGAAAGTTTTATCGACATACTGCGCGCCGGCCAGTATGACACCATATTGGTCCAAGAATTAAAGGTTGAAACCGCGGGTTTTCCCCACAATCTGTTTGATGAATACGGATATAATGTCAAAGTTTTTGGCCAAAAATCATGGAATGGGGTTGCAACATTTTCTAAATATTCTATCGAAGACACAACCATTGGCATGCCGAATTATTCTGACCCAAACGCGCGATTTATTGAATGCGTGGTTGATGGTCGCGTGCGTATAATAAATGTCTATATGCCAAACGGCGACACGGTTGATTCACCGAAATTCCCGTACAAATTGGAATGGATGCGCGCATTCACAGATTATATTTCACAATACATAAATTCACCCGAACCGGTAATTATTGGCGGCGACTATAATGTCGCACTAACCGATGCCGATGTATGGAAGCCATCTAATTATGTTGGCATTGCGATTGCGGCACCGGCGGCGCGTGAAATCATGCAATCTTGGCTGTCTGCTGGCTGGACCGATGTGTGGCGCAAAATGCACCCCGACACAATTGATTACACATGGTACGGATATCGTGGCCGTGATACAATTGGGAACAAACAAGGATTGCGCCTGGATTACTTTCTGGCAAACCCGGCGGCAATGCAATTGATTAAATCATGCGAAATTGATATGAACCCGCGTTTGGCGGCCAAGCCCACCGACCATTGTGGACTGGTACTGGAACTGGACTAGTCATCAACACGCGCCAGATCATCGTAAATTTTGTATTTTCTGTCGCGCGTTGGGCGATATTCATACCCCGCCCCACCCACAGAATACATATTTACCAGTTCTGTTGTTTTATCATACGCGGCGCGCATCATTATATCTGTGGTCGGGGCATCGTATTCGATTGTCCGCACATTACCACTTTTTAATTGCAAGAACAGCATTATCGGCGTTTGTGATTTTTCCGTTGTATGTACATGAAATCCGCCAGTTTTTAGCATTAATGCCTCTAATGGTAACTGTGGCATTGTACCATCCAACAACTGTGCCTTGGTTGGCACGGCCCCGGTTTTTATATCCAACACACCGCCATCCCACACGCGGTCTGCGCGTGCACGAATATTGCGTCCTGCGATATTTACCATGCCACCAATTTCTGGAACGGCCCCAGGAATTTGTTTCATTATGTCTGTGACCAATGGGGCAATTTCAGTAAACCGCCGATGCCAGAAATGGAACATAACACTGTCTGGCCCCAATAACTTTAATGCCGCCGCATCCATTTCACGCACCAACGCATCTGGCGACCAATCGCGCGCCTGTTCAATCACCCCATGCACCAAGTTCCCAAAATGTCGCGCATCTGGCATTGTCCAATAATCATCCAACACGCGCAAACGCAAGATATGCTGTACATAGAACGCATACGGATTATGAATTAATTTTTCCAGTTCCGTTACATAAACATCCGACCAATCTGCCGGTGGCGTTGGCACAGAATAATCCAGTGGCCGTGGCGCGGGACAATCGCGATTACGCACCGCGCGCAAGATATCATCTGCCACCGTTATATCATATGCACCACACCGCACCATCACACGCGATAAAAAACGCGATACAGTTGTCTGGACCCCACCAGATACTCGACTGCGCGTCCAATATACATCCGCCCCACACGACAAGTTTATAAAATCCAACGCCTGCAAGGATACTTTTCTATCTGGCGATGGCAATCCAATTTTTTGGGCGACATCGCGTGGCAACCATGCGTTTTCATATCCACGCGCTGGAAACATTCCATCGTTTAACCCGGTCAGAATCACAACATCGGCCGTTTGCATACGCGATTCAATTGTTCCCAACACGCACACACGCGCATCAGATTTCATCGGATTACGCACCCCTGTCCCACCAATAACATCACCCAGGAACGCACGCGCATCAGACAAATTTACACGCATATCATTCTGTTCCAAACAATCAGATAAATCCATAATCGCACGCCACACAGAAACAGACGCCACATCATCTATATCAAACGCCGGTGCTAAATCCACCACACCATCATCCACCATTTGCGTGATTGTGCGCATTAAATTACACCCATTGCGCACATACAGTTCATTAAAGACACTATCATCACCGCGTTCAATCCACGCATCAAACGCATTCAATATTGCCCGCCCCGCCCCGGTCATGGTGCCTGGCACCGCCCCAGAAAAATCCGCATCAATTTGCCGCGCGGCAAACGCCGTGGCGATACGCTGGTTTCCGGCGGCGTCTGGTGTTATAACCAACACCGATTTATTATCATTAACCGCACGCGATGCGATTTCGGCGATAACAGATGCTTCTTCGCTTTCGCGGTCGCACTCGATTAAATGACAGTGCTTTACCGCGTCTGTATTTATATCAACAGATAGATTATTAGAAAACGCCGCATTCATAAATTTAATCGCGCTGTTGCCAACATCAATCGGGATAACATCACCAGGCAGCACCCCAACACGGGATAAAAATTTATATTCTGCATTATATGGATTTGTATTTAATTCAAATTCAGATTTTTCCCCACCAATGTACCCAGACAAAATAATCCACCCGTTTTCTGCCGCCGCCACGGCCGCCATCAAATCAGCGGTCGCCGGAACACTGGCGGTTGAACCACAAACGATAACTGCGCTGTATGCAGGCAATTTATCTATCCACGCGCGAATATCGCGATTACGCACCTGGGCGCTTGTCATACGCGCCCCATAAAATTCGTTCTGTGCACGGGATATAATATTTAATATTTCGGCCTTGCGCTGAAAGTGTGTGGCGTATTTTTCATCCACCAATTCTGTCCAATTTATTTGCGCGGCATCCACCCCTTCGTTTTCCAGGTAATCTTGCATTCGCAATAAATCATGTGCCACTGGCAACGCCGCCGATATAGTACCAATACTGGCATCTGCCGCCAACAAACGCGCCATAATTATAACACGCTGTGTATTTGAAATTTCGCCTGGTGCATCTGTTGCGGCGGTATCGTCATCGTCCCCTTCGCCCAGTGCGACCAGACGCGGTAAAATAACACTGTGCCCTGCGCGCGCAACCAGATATTTTTCCACGGTTCGCACGGCGCGCCTGCTGGGCAAGAATATCAGCATATCTGCAATATCACCACCCGCCCGGTCAATCACACACCCCAGCGCATCCAACATACGCGCCGGATTTGTTGCACAAAAGATATTTTTATTTGATGCCAATTATTGTCCTTAACGCGTCCAGTCCTGTTTTCTTTTCTGCCGATGTTTCCAGTATTTCTGGAATCATTGCCGGATGCACATTATAATCGATTTTTGATTGCGTTTGTTCACGCACCCGCTTGTCCTTTTTGGTATACACAACCTGGTATGATATTCCGTTTTTATCGCAAAAATCCATCAAGTCTAAATCAGCCGGTCGCGCCCCGATGCGCGAATCAATTAAAATAAACAGCCGCCGCAATTGTCGCCGCGTCATCAAATATTCTTCCAATCTGTACAGCCACCGCAATGCATCCCCGCGCGACACCCGCGCATATCCATACCCCGGCAAATCAACAATCATTATTCTGTCATCGACATTAAACAGATTCAGCGTTTGTGTGCGTCCTGGCGTATTTGATGTACGCGCGACATTCGCCCCAACAATTGCATTTATCAATGATGATTTTCCAACATTACTGCGCCCGACAAAGGCATATTCCGGGAACATCGTATTCGGCAAACTGGCCACCGTATCAAATGCACCAACGAATTTAATCATCTGCGCCCCCTTTGTCCAGCATGCGCCGATACGCCTCTTTCTTGGATATTCCGGCACGCCGCGCTAAATCAGCGGCCGCCGCCTTGGTCGAAGATGCCGCAATATCATTTACGATATTTGTAATTTCGCTGTCTGTCATTTTTTTATCTGGCGCCGGTGCAACCACAATTACAATTTCGCCACGCGGGGCGTCTATGTGCATTAAATCTGCGGGATATCCGATAATTGCCTGTTCATGAATTTTTGTAATTTCACGAACAATTGCGATTTGTCGTTCTGGCATCACACGCGCCAATGCGGCAATCGTATTCATGATACGACTGGGACTTTCGTAATAAATAATCGTATGGCGTATTTTGTTATCATCATGCAACTTTTTTTCATCGAAAAATCCACAGAATGTAAATCTGTCTGTTGGAAACCCAGATAACACCAACGCCGATATCGCCGCCACTGGACCGGGCACAACATACACTGGAATATTTTCCGCACGCGCGGCACGAACCAACCGAAACCCCGGATCGCTGATTCCCGGCATACCGGCATCAGACACCGCCGCAATTGTCGCCCCGGCGCGTAATTTTTCAATCAATTGTGGCACAACATCGCGTTCATTATGCTCATGACACGACACGCGCGGCGTTTTGATATCAAAGTGCGCAGCCAACCTGGCAAACACACGCGTATCTTCGGCGGCAATTAAATCAACATTACGCAAAACATCAACCGCCCGTGGTGACATATCGGACAAGTTTCCAATTGGTGTTCCAACAATATACAGCCCTGTTTGCATTCGTGTTCCTTTTATAGTAAAATAATACAAAATAAAATGGATTTTTCAATGCATATGAACAGAATTTTTGGATTTTTGGCATTGCTGTTCATCGCTGGATGTGCCGGCGATGCCCCCGACCATACAGATTGGTTCAGTGAATATGGCACACTGGAAACCGGTACCCCGGTACAAATGCAATACGGTTCACCCGATATGCAAATGGGCGTGCCGTCTGATAATTTGATTGGCGCCCCTGTGCACAGGATGGCGGTATTGTTACCGACCAGTGGCCCCAACGCGAATGTCGGCAATGAAATCCGCACATCTGTTGAAATGGCGGTATTACAGAACGCGCCGCAAAATCTGTCTGTGTCATTTTATGATACGGCATCCGATACAAACGCGATGAATGCGGCATTGGCTGACAACCCGGCGATAATCATCGGCCCAGTATTTTCAAACGATGCACGCACATTGCGTGATATAAAGCCTGCAACCACCCCAGTACTGTCATTCACATCAGATGCCACGGCGGTCGGTGACGGTGTTATGTCTGTGGCCCTGTTACCCAAGAATAGTATAGAAGCAATTATCCAAGAAATGCAGGCCGACAAAATCAGTGAATTTATAATCATCGCCCCCGATGACGCATCTGGCCACCTGATGGCGGGCGCGGCAGACACGGCCGCCCAGATATACGGTCTGCCCGTATCTGGGATATTCTATTACACACCGCATGATACAGAATCAATCAAGAACACCGCGATGGATGCATCAATGAACGCGGCCCGCACGGCGGCAAACAATCGTGCCCGCGCGGTATTATCCGATATTCTGACCGCAGAGCAGTTAAATGTATTGGAAAAATCATCACTGACCATACAACTGGACAGAATATCAAAATCAGAAACATTGGGCAAACTGCCTTATAACGCCATATTATTCTTGGGTGACGGCAACGACACAGAAACATTGGCGTCATTTTTGCGCTATTACGGCGTTGCCGCGCGTGATGCCCGCTTTTACGGCACCGCGTTATGGGATGGTTCCGACATAACATCAGACATAACGATGGCAGGCGCAAAATATGCCACCTTGCCTGACCTGCCACCATCGTTTGTATCGTTATATGAACGGATATCTGGACGCATACCTGGCCGTATGGCGGCCCTGGGCTATGACGCAACAAACATGGCAATCGGCATGATATATTCACAGAAATCAGACGCGGCATACTTGCTGGACCCCAGTGGATATGCCGGTGTAAACGGCCTGATGCGTTTGAATCCCACGGGCGAAAACGAACGCGGTCTGCGCATTGTTCAACTGACTGGCAACGGCACCGTGCAAACCGTGCGCGATGCCCCGGCAAACTTTATGGTACCCGTATATCATATAGAGCAGCGAAAAATCAAACCTGCTGAATCAATGGAACTGGAAACCCCGGGCATTGACCCAGACGATTATATAACAATACCTGTGCGGTTCCGGGATAAATATGAATCTGAAACATACGGCGCGCACATCACCGCCCCAGAAACACCCAGTGCAGCTGATGTGATAACCATCCTGCCCGAAGATGACAGTGATATAATCATATCGCCTGATTTTGAACCCGTTGCACTGGAATCCGTGAACAAAACCTATATCGACAGCGTGGAAATAACTGAATAAAAAATGTCCCAAACGGGACATTTTTTAACACGCATCAGCATCGGCAAAACCAAATTGGGTCAGCGAATTTTCGCGCGCCTGGATACAAATAAATTGCATCTCGCCTGCCCCCGTATTTTCAATTGTACGCGCCGCACCAGTCGCAATACGAACCGCACTGCCCGCCTTAACTGGAACTTGTTCACCATCAACCGTAATTATACCTGTACCAGATAAAATAATATAAACTTCTTCATTTTGATGATGCACATGATTAAACGGAACCTTGAAACCCGCCGGCACAGAGTTTATCGACACTTCGCAACTGGTCAAATTCAACGCATCGTGCAAAAATACTTTGCCGTTTTCACGCTTTGCAATTTCATCCATTGAACCAAAATCAGATTTAGTATATTTTGACATTCATTTCCCCTTTTTTGTTAAAAACTGTGCATGAAATATATGGATAAAAAATCATTTTGTAAAGTACGCACAAAAAAGTAAGCATACATACCTATTGGTAATTTTTGCCGGATTTCGTACATATATACGATGAAAAAAATTTTTATAATTGTCTTTTTTGTATATTACTGTATAATTTGAAGTATGAAAAATAAAACCAAAGAAATTATATCTGCACAATGCCCCGTTGCACTGACAGTATCACTAATCGGCAACAAGTGGAAATTAATGATTATGCGCAATTTACTGATGCGACCATGGCGATTTAATGAATTGCAAAAAAGCATTGGCATCATCAGTCAAAAGGTATTGGTCGATAACCTGCGCGCAATGGAAACAGATGGTCTGGTAATTCGTACCGTATTCCCCGCGGTTCCACCACATGTTGAATATTCACTGTCTGAAATTGGTCAATCAATGCGCCCAATATTAACCGCCATGGAAAAATGGGGCACCGAATATCAGAAAAAGCATTTATAAAACAAAAAACCGACCATTCGGTCGGTTTGTGTTTTTTATTTAATATATAATCATTCTGTTACTATCACAAATATATAAACACATCACATTTACCTAACATCAGATTTATTTACGACTTCGATACCAGACTCAAAACTTTCAACAAAATGCCAACCATCGTCATCCAAAGTAAAATGAAAACATTGACAATTTTTAATATGCCCAACACGCATTCCCGCCGCCCAACACAACGCACGCGTCACGCCACCATGCGATGATATGGCAATGTCTGAATATTTGCTTTGCGCAACGATACGCCCCAACGCGCCACTAATGCGCTTGAAATTATTATCTATGCGATGCTGTGCATCAACATCATCGGTGTACCAAAATCCGAATGCAACCTCGATAAAATCATCTTCGATAACAATCGGTGCCGCCGGATGATATTCACCCACAATTTCGGCCGTACGCACCGCCCGTGGCAATGGCGAAGAATAAAACGCATCTATTTTTTTATCACGCAAAAATTCGGCCAATCGTTCGGCCTGTTTAACACCATCAGACGTCAAATACGCATCTGTACGATTGCCCTCTCTTGCGCCTTCGGCGTTTTCATTTGTTTGTCCATGCCGAAAGAAATAAAAATTCCGCACCATATTGCACCCCCACAGGAACAACTATTTATTCACATATTCCGAACGCAATTTGGACCACATCATATTATCGTATAATTTTCCATCTGAATACACACCACTTTGACGTGCAATACCGTCCAAATGAAATCCAGATGATTTTATTGAATTGGCTGAACGCACATTATCCTGGCTGCATTGCCGAACTATACGATTGGCGCCCAAATTTTCAAACGCAATACGTTCTATCTCGTCCGATGTTTCACGCGCAAACCCATGTCCCCATGCCGAACGAACCAACCATACGGTCGCCATTTGCAATGTCCGCGTTGCATCATCATAAAAAAACAACCGCCGATATCCAATAAATTTATCATTTTGAAACAAGTATAATGCAACACCATTATCTGCCGTCCAATCTGATTCACGTTGCATAAATTTCAATACTTCATCAGCCGATTTTGGAACGATGTTATCAACGCCAATTGAATTAAAATAAAAATCAGATGGATTTTCATCTTTTATTGCATTAAAAATTATTTCCGCGTTTTCATGCGTCACATCCAGTTGCCGCATTTCTAAACGCGCTGTTTTTATAACCCGTGGCAATTGTTTTATTGGATTTACCATTACCTGTCTCCTATTTTACCAACAATCCAGATTTTACTAAAAAAACGCCGGTTTTACAATAACCCAGTTTGGCAAATTACGAACCTGTGGTTCTCATCTCACCACTCCATCACAAAATAAAAATGCCCCATTCGGGACATTTTGATTTTGGTGGGAGTGGGTGGATTGTAATTCCCACCGCAATAAATTGCGGCGGGTCCCTTTCACTGCGCGCTGGCGCGCTTGTTCCGAACCAAACAATCTAGCGATTGTATGGCCTAATCCATATACCACACCCCAAAATATAAATACCCGCCATTCGGCGGGTATTTATACTTTGGTGGGAGTGGGTGGATTCGAACCACCTCAGGCTTAAGCCAACAGATTTACAGTCTGCCCCGGCTCTCCAACTCCGGCGCACGCCCAATCTCGTCTTCCGCCCGCCTGCGCCAGCGGCTTCGGTGGGCAATGGATTTTCAGCCCTTGCTGCGCTGCGGTGAAAATCCCTGGTGCGGGCAGCGGGAAACCGCGCGTATAAAAACACAACGAGTTGCGTTATTAGCAACGAGTTGATGTTTGCATCGCAAGGTTACCCAACTCATCGGCACCCCATCTCGTTTCTGGTGCGGGCAGCGGGAATCGAACCCGCATTTCAAGCTTGGAAGGCTTGCATACTAGCCTTTGTACTATGCCCGCAACAAATAAAGCCCTGTGATTATATACTAAATTTAACTAAACGCAAGTATTTAATTCACCAGGGCTGTTTTTAACTAGCGAATACCATGTATGATATCTTCCATTTCCAACAAGAAATCCATATCATACCCGCGGGCTTTTAAACGCTGCAACATCAAATGTGCTGCCTCTGCGACACCCAGGCTTTTGCATATTTCAACAACAGTTACAATTTCATCACGGTTCATTTTATCGGTTGGCATTAATGCAACCGCGACCCCTAATTCACGCAGTGCGGCGCGCATATACGCCCCACGATGATCCCGGCAACCGTATTCAAATAATACAGCGTATGTTTTGGCATTATTCAAAAAATCGCCATAATAATACGCCGCTGTATTAATATTTTTCATAACACGATTTTCAATCGTTTCGCAAATTTTTTCATCAGAATACAAATATTCAATCGATGTCATTTCACTATTATCGTCCTCATATACTGCACGCAATCCATCCGCAATCGCCTGTTTGCGTGCGGCCAAATCCTGGAACAATTGGGCATTTTCTGGGCATCCGCGCTGTGCCAATACTGTATATATTTCCGCAGAATTTTGTTGATCATACCAATTCATCTCATCATCCGAGACTATACTTTTCAACAGTGTATCTTCAATAACCGCACAGGCGGGGCGAATGGCCAAATCGGTATCTTCTGATTCCACACTGGCAACATCTGGCACAACCGTATCGTCTGGCACACTTGTCGGTATTTCTGTGGCAACTGCCGCTGCTGGTGTTGTTGCAACAGGGGCATTTTTGGCACCAATTATCCCACCATCATACAGCACCCATGCCGCCGCACCAACCAAGATTAATACAACCAACACAGTCCATAACCGCACCCGCCGTGCATGACGTTTTGTATTGCTGCGTGATGTATTTGATGTTTTTTCTTTCATTTTCCCCCCCATCTGGTTTATTTAACTTATAGTCCTGGTATTGCACTGCCATCATTCAGTGGCGCATGGCATTCACCATCCCCATCGTCTGGACAGCACATAAATTCCAGATTACCTGTATCCCGGAATGTTTCACCATCACAACATCCGAACTTATTCGGCGCATCCCCATTCGGGCACAGACCGGCCGCCATATTTGCCACCGCTGTTTCAGTATCAATTACCACCGCTGATTTATCGATGTCATCACCGCAATCAGCACTGTATTGATTGCGCAACGGCTGTAATTCGTCATCTGTGGCCCCGCCCGATTCCAGCGCACTGATATCCGCCGTCAATCCATCGCACAATGTGCGCCGCGCCGTCAGATAATTTGTCAGCACATTGTATGCAGTCACGGTTTCCACCGCCGTGGTTACAGGCACCGCCGTATCTGTTGTTGCCACCACAGACATAGTTGATACCCGACCAGACGTTCGCCGCCCTGCGGCCGCACGCGCACAACTGGTCCGATATTGATTTTGCAAATTGGCCAATTCTGTCGCCGTTGCATCATCAGGATTCGCAATCGCCGTCAATTCGCCAATACGATTACTAATTGCTGTACAATCAACCGCCGCCCTATCTGCGACCGTGCCATCTGCCGCCACGGCCACCCCCAGTGGCATACAAATCAAGAATGCAAAAAACCCAACTAGACTTTTATTCATTTATTATCTGTTCCATTTGTAAGATAAAATCAGTTGCTGGATCAACCAAGCGTTCAATTTTATCCAAAAACTCCCTGGCTTCTTGTTGCATATCCAGTTTTTTAAATGTATCTATTACGATTTCTGCATCACCTTCGCCCATATCTTCTTCGGGTTGTAATGCGGATGCAATTTCCAATTCACGCAACGCCAAAGCCTTGTACATATCTGCATTTTCGGCACATCCCTTGTCCGCCAGTGAACTGTAAGTATCGGCGTTTTGCAAATGTTTCCAATATTCTGGGCTGTCTTCGGAATACAGACGCTGGACCAACAGTTTTTCAATACGCATGCATGTCGACATAATTTCTGGCCGCGATGCAGGTGTATCCACACTGGCCACTGAGGCGGGCGCATCGCGTTCAATTATAACCAGACGCCCGGCGCATCCACTTGTATACGCGGCGTTTAATTCGTTCAAGATTTTTGCATCTTCGGCATTTGCGCCGCGTTGCGTAATGGACACAATTTCATTTGCGATTGCATCACATTGTTCAATGCTCAACACATCGCGCGCGACCGGTTCGCCCCTGTATGTCAGGCCCAACATCAATCCACACACAAACAGCCCCGCCAACGCAATTGCACCCCAAACCTTGTGCGATGTACTGCAACAGTTAATTGGACATGGCGCCGGCTGCTTTTTTGCCGTTGTCTTTTTTGTTTTTTGCATTGCTTACACCTCTCTCTCTTTTTACTTTATATTATATCATATATTATTCCACAATTCCGTCATGAATTGTAATTTTTTTATCTGCACGCGATGCCAGATTCATATCATGCGTCACGAACAACATTGCCATTTTATTTTTCCGCACCAAATCCAACAGCAAATCAAATACTGCCACCGCATGTGATGGATCCAGACTGCCGGTTGGTTCATCGGCCAATAATATTTCTGGATTATTCGCCAACGCGCGGGCAACCGCGGTGCGCTGTTGTTCACCGCCCGACATTTCCCCCGGCAGATGCGATGCCCGGTGTGCAACATTTGCCGCACGCAATAATTTCATTGCCCGCGCCATTGCACTGCGTTCATCCACACCGTTGGCCAACATCGGCAGCATAACATTTTCCAACGCGGTAAAATCAGACAATAAATTATGCCGCTGGTATACAAACCCAATTTTACGCCGGCGCATCATTGTACGCATTTCATCGTCCATCTTTTGCACAGGGGTCCCCGATAACAATATACTGCCCCCTGTGGGCTTGTCCAATAAACCAACACACTGCAACAGTGTAGACTTACCACTGCCCGATGGTCCAACCAGTGCGATAATTTCCCCACGATGCAAATCGAAACCACCCCCGCGCAGAATATGCAACGGTTGGCCGCCTTCGATAAAGGTCTTTTTAATATCACGCACAGACAATACAACATCGCCCTGCTTAATTTTTGATAAAGAATTCAATATATTCGCCATTATGAAATTAATTCCTTTCAATATTATGTTGCAATTTTTTTTGTTTCTTTATTTCATCCAGTATAATTTTTATTCTGTCCGGTTGAATAAACACGTGTGGCCCGTCACCAATTAAATTTATAAATTCTTCTTTACGTTGTTCTTTTCTTATCCGCGCCAAATCGTGTTTATTGTCGATATAATATTTTATATCCATGGGCGCGTATCCATAACTGACACCGTCCAAAATTTCAAAAAAATCTTGCAGATTTTTATTATCCCAATTTATATCCAACAATTCTGGATTTAATTCAATCGTCTGTGACAATAAATCAGCAACCCGCGCCACCACAGTACTGCGTTGTTGTTGAATATAATCCGCCAATTGATTTTTGTCCGCATCAGACAAATTTTTAACCGGACCACACATTTTATCAATCAGATTCAACTTTTCTTCTTCCGTTATTGGCACCATATTTTTATCTTCCTGTGCCATCCGTTCCATCCCGGCTATCATAGATTCCGCATACCCGCGGGGATTGGTTATACGCCCAACATCGAACGTATAAAAGAAAAACAATGTCCGCACTTGTTCTTCGAATTTCTGTGGCGTTACATTATTTGGATATTTATATTCATGGAATAATTTTATTGGTAAATGGATACCACGCGCTGTTAAAAAATCCTGATAATTTTTTGCGCTGGACGACCAATGACCACCAGGCACAACGGTATTATAAACCAGCGTTCTTAAAACTAATTCTAAATTTTTATTCATTTCTTAAAACCTCAACCGGGTCTGTGCTGGCGGCCTTCCACGCGGGATACAGTGTCGCCAAGAATGCCAACAACACGGCAATTAACGCGATTCCAACAACCTCGCCTATAACTAATTTAGATGGTAATTCTGACAAATAGTATAATTCAGCGGGAAATAAATCGCGCCCTGTTGCCCACTGAAAGAATTGTCGTATTGGTTCAATATATATCGCAATCAGAACACCAAACACCGTTCCGAAAAACGCACCCAAAACACCAATACTGGTCCCAGACAAAATAAATATCTTCATCATGGAACGGCGCGACACACCAAATGTACGCAACACGGCAATATCTTTGGATTTATCTTTGACCAGCATGACCAAACTGGACACGATATTAAACGCCGCCACAATTACTATCAGCATTAATATTAAAAACATAACATTCGATTCAACCTGTAACGCACCAACAAACCCACGATTTAAATCACGCCAATCACGAACAACAAATCCATTCGGCAACAGATTTGCCAACGCATCACGAACCGCAACCGTATCTTCGGGATTATGCAAGAACAAATCAATATGCGTAACGGCACCCGGAATATTTAAATACTTTTGTGCGGTTTCCAGCGGCATAAATATATACCCAGAATCATATTCATACATCCCCATAAAGAACGAAGACATAACCGGATACGCCATAATACGCGGCATCGAACCAAACGGCGTTGGTGTTGCCGCATTCGCCGACACCAATGAAATATTATCACCCATTCCCACACGCAACGCACGCGTCAGCGATGCCCCCGCAACCAATTCGCCATCATGGATTTTATCCAACGGCTTGCCATATATTTTTGTACCACTTTCAACCTTGGCCGCCAGGTCAGACATCTTTATCCCGCGAATCATTGCGCCCGTATTATTACCATTTGCAGTGGCCATAACCTGCCCTTCGGCGATGGGGACAATACCTGTGGTATTTGCGGCAACGACTTTGTTCTGTTTCATTTTATCAATCAAGAAATCATAGTCCGCGATTGCACCATCTTGGTGATAGACAACAACATGCCCATTCATTCCGATAATGCGCGACAACAGCGTATCATGAAATCCGCCCATCACCGACATTACAACAATCAGTGTTGCCACCCCCAATGTAATACCAACCAGCGACACCCACGAAATCACAGAACCAAATCCGCGCTTTTTCGCGCCTAAATATCTGAATGCAATTTTGCGTTCCAGCCTTGAAAACAACATTTTATTTTACCCTTAATCTTCTTCGCTTAAAAACGCACGCAGCGCATCACCCACCAGTTGGTCTGGATTAACCGATTGCACATCTGTTTCTTCGACAATGGATATTAAACGCGGCGACATAAACACAACCAGTTCCGCAAACGGACTGATTAATGTTTCAGGCGTTGTAACAAACGAATGTGTCGGAATACCAATTATTACATAATTATCACCAATACTAGACGGTATATTAAACGATGACAATTCACCATTACTGGTGCGTAAAACAATTTTCGCATCGATTTTATCAGTACCACCAAAATCACCATATGTACCAGTTGCACCGATTATCAAATCTGTTTCCAATCTGTCTTCTTTGCTGCATTGCCCGATATCAAAGCGCGACTGCCATCCATTTGGGATGATAAACTGTCCTTGGGAAATCAAGACAACATTCGCCTGTTGCGACAAAAATTCTTGCAGTGTTTTTGTATTTATTTCTGGTCCAACAACCAACGCGCGACCAACCACACCCGGGATAGACATCTTGATATTTTTATCACCAAACGCCGGTAATAAATTCATCCATATAATTGGGTTATCTGTACGCGGATACACACGATATACATCAATATCCCATGCCAGCATGTATTTTTTAGACGCAAATTCAGATATTATTTTTGTCACTTCGCGTTCTGTTTGATAATTACCTTCGAATACAACGGTTTTATCCTGCCAATCGACCAGCAAGTTGCGCATATCTGCACCATGCATCGCATCCAGCAATGCCATGATTATATTTTCATTCTTGGGCATTTTTATCATCCACTTTGCCCGATTATCCAGATGAATTTCGGCGTTTTCTGCATCGTACGAATAATACGCGCGGCCCATTTTCGCCATCAATTCAACCGTATCAGCCAAATTTCCTGATGACACCGTCCCAGAAATTTTATCGGTCAATTCACCATCTTCGATAACAGAAATATCTGTACCTTCTAGTAACTTGTCCAACGCCTCTTTAACACTCAACTGTTTAAATTCGTAATCCGAGACCACTAATTCAGGCAACGCATCCCCCACCCCCAGACGCACCATTTCTATTTTTTCATGTGGCACAACAGATACAACATTTTGATTATCCCAATCAACCGTGCATCTTTTTGGCAGTTCTATGGAAAACCGTTGTGCGGTATCTGTGGTCAGGGCGGCCTTTTTCGGAAAGATTGGCACAGAATTTTCATCAATCACAAAATTTTCAACAACATTTATTGTGTCGTATTGGGGAACTTGTTCTTGACGCTGCTGATTGGCGCATGCCACCACCGTCACAGAAAACATAGCCAACAAAAAAAGATTTATTTTTTTCATACCGTCCCCTTCTTAGATATTCATTGCGCGTTCAAATTCTTCCAGTGTCATTTCGTATATTGGTTTTTGCGTTGGCGTAACCATCTCTTTGACGCGTTCATATTGCACACGAAACTTTTCAATCACCGCGGCGACATCGTCCGGCACAGATTGTTTTTTTGCATCCAACAACCTGCGCCCGTATTCATAAACAAATTCCAATGTATCTGCCGCAAAGAATCGCCCCGCATAATTTTCGGTTGCAATCCCGCCCTTTTGCACACAGATTGCCGACATCATCATCGTCATCTGGTTGTAAAAGTTTGCCAGTTTAATAAAGTTCTGAACCGTCAATGCCATGTCTCTGTCCTATGCCCCTTTTTCCCCATTATAAAAACTATTGCCCCCATAAGGCAATTAAATTATAATACAAAACATGAGATTTAAATATCTGGTTTTATTGTTGGCATTATCAGGATGCGCATCCGTCAATCGGGGCAGTATTGATGACGCAACAATCCTAAACTGGGAAAACGAATCCGTAACAATGGAACAATTTGTCCGCGATCACAAGGCATGCCTGGGCATAGACAAACCGTCATACATGCCGCGTTCGCGTATTGCAAAATTACTGTCCCCGAACCAAAGCAGTATTATGCCCGATTGGGATGGTCTGTGGGTAACATTCCAATCAAACGAATATCGTGATGTAGGCCAGCGGGCGTTACTGTCCGTGCCACGCAATACAACATCGAAATCTGTGGGCGCGTATCGCAAATGCATGTTCCGGCGGGGCTATTTACTGCGCGCCAGTTAAAAAATACCGGCGGCCACTTTCCAATCATAATATTTTGTGATATAATAGTGCACATGAAACGCGGTATTTGGTTTTGGCTGTATTTTATTATTGCCATTATATTGGCGGTGTACTTTGCAACCCGCATAACTATGACCTATATGAACCGCGGGCAAATTGCGCATGTGCGCGGAATTACAATATCTGCAGACGGCGCGAACAAGGATTTAACCCCCATCGCCACTGCGGCGGCGGTTGCGCCGGGTACAAACGCATTCCGCACCGATCTGGCCCAAATAAATACACGAATTGCATCGGTCCCGGGCGTACGAAACAGTGCGGTTCGCCGCATGCCAAATGGGAATCTGGCGGTAACGGTCGAACTATACCGTGCGGTCGCACAATGGACTGATGGCACACATTTTTTCCCATTATCCGCAGATGGGACAATTGTGAACAAACCAACCGACATGCGCGCAGAAAACACCGTTGTATTTCGCGGTGAATTACCCAATGACATCAGTGCAATTACCAACGCAGCACAAAGCATAAATGCCCATCTGGATTATCTGGAATGGGTCGAAGGTCGGCGTTGGAACATCCACACCACGGGCGGGATAACGGTTATGTTACCTGAAAAATCCCCCGATGCGGCGATTGCTGGTTTGATGGTATTGGATAAAAATCATGGAATTTTATCAAAGCAGATTGAACTGATTGATATGCGTGATGACGCGCGGATTTTGGTAAAATAGTTAATTGATAAAAAATGAACTTGGGTGATTCTTGTTTTTTGTGTCTGGACATCGGCACACAGTGTGTGCGCGGGATTGCCCATCATGTTTTATCAGGACGAATTGTACAATCTGCGGTGCACACGGTTGACAGTTTTGATACCGTGTTCGCATTAAAATCTGTAATTGATGAACTAGAACATCAAATTGGTTCACACTTTGAATCTGCATACATAACGGGCAATTTTGGACAATCTGGGTTTGAAATGGTGGCCAAAAATACCGTATGGCGTGGTGAACACAAAATCACTGCATCTGATATCCGCACCCAGATTGCACAAATCACCCCCCCAGACGGATTTTTTCCGATGCATGTGTTTCCGCTGCGATACGATACACCAACGGCGCGCAACATGTTTTCGCCGATTGGGCATACTGATCGTCAACTGATATCTGCATTTGGTGCAATATTTTATGCATTTGCCGCAACAGATGAACTGAACACAAAACTGCGCCATGCACATATCCAGCCAACCGCATTTTTCGATCCCCAGTTTTTACAAAACGCGACATTTCGTCAAAAGAAACAAACCGCGATGTTCATCGATTTTGGTGCCGAATATACCAGCGCATCTATCTGGATGGATCGCGGACCGGTATGGCACACTAAACTGGCCATTGGCGCGACAGATATAATCACAGACATATCGAAAAAACTGAACATCAATTTTGACGATGCGCACCGCATATACCGCAATGTTGCATGCATGCTGTCCAAAGAAATGGACAGATTTACCCCGGCCGATACCGAATACGATTTTTCACGCGCCGATGTAAATGATATAATTTTACCGCACATGGTTGATATTTGCGCCCAGATAAAATCTGCCTCTGCGGCGGCAATGTCTAAATACAAGCCGTCTGTAATAAATATATCCGGTGGCGGCGCGGAAATAGATTCAATGAATGAATTTGTTGAAAATGTATTTGCCTTGCCTGTTAAAAATATTGGCGCGGATGCATCTGTACGGGCATTATCATCATATATCTGGGATACAGAATCCGAACATCGTAATAAATATATGGTGCGACATGAACGGATAAACAACATTGGCACGCGCGTTTTTCGTATATTCCGCCGCCGCAATACCCAGCGTAAAAAATTTATCCCAATTATGCCCAGTACATTATGCTTTGACATGAAAAGCCCAATGACATATTCACTGTTCAATTCTGGTGACATATCGATGATACATGTTGATATAATGGACGGTTTTTATGTCGACAGAATTGCAGGCAGTATCGCGGAATTAAAATACATCCGCGCCCACACGAATGCCCACTTGCATGTACACCTGATGACAGAAAGCCCGACCGTCTGGGCACATGATGCGATTGCGGCGGGTGCGGATACGGTTATTATGTCAACCAATACATCTGGATTGCGTGCGGCAATTCGCGCGGTGCGCGCGGCGGGTCGGCGGGCCGGCGTTGCATTAAACCCAGAATCATCGGTCGCAATATTAAAACCGATTTTACGCGAAATTGATGAAGTAATGATAATGGCGGTCACACCTGGGGCGGCGGGCCAAGAATTCAATGATGCATGCCTGCATAAAATATCGGTGCTGGCGGCGACACGCAAAAAATATGGATTAAAATATCTAATCTCTGTTGATGGTGGCATAAATGCCGATACAGCACAAAAATGCTGGGCGGCGGGCGCAGATTTGCTGGTCAGTGGTTCATACCTGGCACACAGTAATGATTTTCCATTGGCGGTGCAAAGCCTGTTGCGCAAGATAGAAAATTAATACCTATTTTATAACAATATGTCGCGCATCACCACTGCCTGTGATGTACAGATGAATTGTATTTTCCGGCAACATATCCGCGGCGATTTCCGGCCATTCAATCAGTGTTATGTCATTCTGTATGGCATATCCCAATCCAATTTCAACCAGTTCAGATTTATCCATAACCCGATACAAATCAAAATGTGATATACCATCATAGTTTTGCACAATTGTAAATGTCGGACTGGGGACAACAGTATCTGCCCCGCGCAGTTCTTGGATTATTGTGCGTGCAATTTCTGATTTACCCATACCCAAATCGCCATGCAACGCAACCACGCACGGCGCATGCAGCCTGTGTGCAAATTCGCGCGCAAACGCACGCGTTTCATCAATATTTTTTAAATCGTATTCTGATTTCATACCCCTACTCCAACAGCAACAAATCATCTTCCATTTTATGGATTGCATCGCGCAATTCTGCCGCCCGTTCAAATTCCAGATTTTCAGCCGCGTCACGCATTTGTTTATTTAACTTCTTGATTTCTTTCCGCAATGAATCTGCATCCATCACACCATCACGCGTATAAACAAAGCGATGTTTTTTATCTGTTTTTTCTTGTTTATCGCCAACCTCTGCAAATACCGCTTTGGACACAGTTTTAGGTATTATATTATGCTGGCGATTATACGCCATTTGCTTTTCACGGCGCCGCGCCGTTTCGCCCAGTGCCGCCCGCATAGAATCAGTAATTGTATCGGCATACAATATCACACGCCCATTTGCATTACGCGCCGCACGCCCAATTGTCTGAATCAGACTGCGCGTTGAACGCAAGAATCCTTCCTTGTCGGCATCCATAATCGCGACCAGTTCGCATTCTGGCACATCCAAACCTTCGCGTAACAGGTTAATCCCAACCAATACATCAAATTTTCCCAAACGCAAATCGCGCAATAATTCAATTCGTTCCAGTGTCTCAATATCGCTGTGCAGATATTTTGCCCGCACCCCATTTTCAACGAAATAGTCGGTTAATTGTTCCGCCATTTTTTTGGTCAGTGTGGTCACCAACACGCGCCCATGTACCCGCTTTACTTCATCCAACAAATCATCCACCTGGTGTGCGGTTGGTCGCACCTGGCATTCTGGGTCTAACAAACCTGTGGGTCTGATAACCTGCTCTGACACAACACCGCCTGATTGTTCCAGTTCCCACTGTGCCGGTGTTGCCGATACAAAAATACTCTGTGGTCGCAGCGCATCCCATTCTTCGAATGTCAACGGTCTGTTATCGATACAGGCCGGCAAACGAAAACCATATTGGGACAGTGTTTCTTTGCGCGCCCTGTCCCCACGCGACATTGCGGCAATTTGCGGTATTGTTACATGACTTTCATCCACAAACAAAATTGCATCACGCGGCAAATATTCAAACAATGTTGGTGGCGGTTGCCCAGGGGCGCGCCCCGACAGATACCTGGAATAATTTTCGATTCCGCGACATGTCCCGGTTGATTCCATCATTTCAATATCAAAGTTCACGCGTTCACGCAAACGCTGTTCTTCGATATACTTCATATTTTCATGAAAGTATTCCAGCCTGTCTTTTAAATCATCACGAATTTGCCCAATTGCCTGTAATATCGATGGCATCGGTGTGGCATAGTGCGTATTTGGATACACCGCCACCCTGTCCAACTTTTGTAACTTTGCCCCGGTTAATGTATCGAATTCCCAAATCTCTTCGATTTCATCACCCCAGAACGACAATTTCCACGCCCTGTCCTGGCTGTGAGATGGGAATATATCCAGCGCGTCCCCACGCACACGAAAATCACCGCGTTCAAACGCCATATCGTTGCGTTTATATTGAATATCAACCAACGAATGCATAACATCAGCCATGCTAATTTTATCGCCCGCGTGCAAGACCACCTTCATCCCAGAATATTGTTCTGGCGCCCCCATACCATATATCGATGACACAGACGAAACGACAACAACATCGCGTTCTTCCAGCATGGCGCGCGTTGCACTGTGACGCATACGATCCAACTGCTCGTTTATTGATGCATCTTTATCAATGTATGTATCCGTGGTTGGTAAATATGCCTCTGGCTGGTAATAATCATAGTACGATACAAAATATTCAACATGATTGTTTGGAAAGAATGATTTCATTTCCGTATATAACTGTGCCGCCAATATTTTATTTGGTGCCATAATTAACGCCGGCCGCCCCAGTTCAGCAATAATATTTGCCATTGTAAATGTTTTACCCGACCCCGTCACCCCCAGCAATACTTGGCTGCGCCGGCCATCACGAATACCGGCAACCAATTCAGATATTGCCTGGGGCTGGTCCCCCATGGGTTTATAATCACTGTGAAGATCGAATATTTTTTTATTCACAAACATAAATATAATCCATTATAATCAAAATACAAGGGAAACAGGGGAATGGCACTAAAAGCACGATACAAGCGCAGAATACTGTGGACCGCAATTGGTGCGGTGGCATTGATATTATTGGCAATTGTTATTGTGCCCCCGATGATAAGTCTGAATAATTTAAAGCCAAAGATAACACAAACTATTGCCGAACAAACTGGCATCCCGTCCCAGATAAATGGCGATGTTCATTTCAGTCTGTTGGGTCGCGCAACGATTGTTGCCAACGATGTTGAAATATCGTCTGGTCATATTGGTGCGATAATGTTCACGGTCCCGTTGACCAGTATATTTAATTTATCCACGGCACCCCTGACCGGCGACATAACTGTATATGACGCGGATATTTCGATATCCAACCTGATACCCCAAGACATAAATCATAAAATCGAAATTCACCAATCGCGAATAAATTTTCGCAATCGCAAATTTAATGTGATTGATGCCACGCTGGATGGTGGGCATCTGACTGGTGTTGTGCGCACCCAAAATCATAAATACGATATCGATTTTGATAATGATGTATTTTATATCCACAATCATAATGACAAATTGGAAATATCTGGCCAACTGTATGCAGACGGTTCCGTACGCGGTCACATTGAAATGGAAACAGATGAAATCAATCGCTGGTTCGGATTTGCCCAACCAAAAATTGATAAAATGGTTAATATAAAGATGAATTTTGAATGGGATGGGGGTCGCGGCTGGAAATTCAACGATATACAAATGCCCAAAATTTCTGGCAACATAGAAATCAAACCCAACGGGGCCAAGGTTGTACAACTGCGCGGCCACGATATTGAATATGATTTATCTTTTCTGACCCAACCATCGCGCATATTCTACCAGACAACATTTGATTTAGACTTTACCGGCAACATGAAATTTGGCGCACGGGATTTTCACCATATATCTGTCCGCGCGATTGGCACACGCGATGCATTAAATATAGACAGCATTATTGCCGATGACATCGCCATGTCCGGCGGCAGCATTGACCAATTTGGCGCCAAAGATATAATGATTGCCATGCCATACAATGGAATGCCTGCTACATGTATATTTTCTGGCACGCCCACCAATTGGAAATGCAGTCGATATACATACGATGATTATGTTGGTGCGATATCTGTATCCCCAGATGAATTTGATCTGCTGGTATATTCGCAAAAACCATCCCCAAACCGTAATGACGCAATTCGTGATTTATTGAAATTCGCGCCACGCGGGCATATTGATTTTGAATTTTCTGATATTGCCGGCACATATGATATTGACGGCGACAAAATCATTCCGTCATATAGATTTGCAGATGGAAAAACATTGCATTGGTTGAACCCGAACATGAACCAGATTCCCCAATTCATGCGCAGTGCGATTGGCAATTTTGAATGGGATGGCGATATGATGCACTTTGTCCCTGATTCTGGACGATGGGAATTATACCTGACTGATACAACATTTTTCATCACTGGCCAAAATGCCAAAGAATGGTTCCCCAGCATAGATATGCAGGCGTTTAACAATATGTCATACAGTGTATCTGGCACATACCGCGGGGAAACTGTATCAAATCTGAAAATCAAGATTGGCGGTCATACATTTACTGGCGCGTTCAGTGGCGATGTTTTAACACTGCACACCGATGTATTAGATATCGATTCTTTTATCAATCAAAACTATCTGGATAATTACGAAGAATTATCGTTCTTTACAACATCGCCAATAACAATACCATTCGAATTACCAATAAATATTTCACTGTCCGCAGATGCAATGCTGTACAACGGAACTGTGTTCAAAAACTTTGTATATGCATTAAAGCGCGACTCCCAAACATTTTCGATCACAGATCGCGACCGTGGCAATTTATTAGTAACACTGCGGCGCGATGGAAACAGATACGATATATTTGCCCAACTGAATCGCTTTAAACTGGGCGGAACATTGCTGTCTGCACAAATGCCGTTGAATTTGCGCGATGCAACGGTGACCGCCGAAATAAACATGCGTACATTTGGCAATATTGCACATGATCTGGAATATAATTTAATGGGCGATATGGATTTATCATTTGATGGCGGATATTTAATTGGAATTGGTGTTGATGATTTATTTGCATCTGCACCCCAGATAAATACATTTAATGCCGAATACGCATTGTCATACGCGCTGGACGGTGGTGAATCTGTGATAAAAAAGATGCGTATTGTTGGCGAATATAAAAATGGTGATTTTAAGACAACCGAACCTGTTGTGTTGCAATTGCGTCACACAGATGCAATCGGAACCATGGAAATCACAGACGGTGCAATGTACGCAAATCTGCACCTGGTATTACGCGGCACATCGCCCGACCCCCAACCGATTGATTTGCAAATATTGCCAGACGGCACACGCAGATATTCACTGTCTGAAATTATGATGAATTTTGATCCGACATACATGCGCGAATTTATTCGCACACATACAAAGTTCTAGACATCATTCCGTGTCCGTTGCATGAATGCGCGCCGCGATATAATATCGCCATTTTCATCTGCATAATATTTATATCGTCCCACCGCCACACTGTAAAAACCGCGTGCAAAGAATTGTACCCCGCGCCGGTTGCAAACCAGCATTTTGTTTTTTCCAATTAAATCTGCGGCACGCCCAATAAACAAATCACAAAAAGATTGAACGAATGAATGTGTCACACGCGGTGCGTACAAGACATTACCACGCTTGACCAAGTGCGATATATCATACGCCGCCGAATTTGATTTTAATATGTTTTTTTGATACTGACTTAACCCCATTACGGTGGCCAGTTTTTCTATATCCGCACTCATAATGAATACAATTATATTTATATACAAAAATTTTTTAACAGGTATGAATTCACAACAAAAAACGGGTCCGCACACGCGAACCCGCAATTAACTAGATTACAAAAATTAACCCTTCTTGCGCACCTGAATATGTGTTTCACGCAATTGTGTTTCTGTAACCGGCCCGGGCGATCCCATCATCAAATCTTGACCGCGTTGATTTGTTGGGAACGCAACAACTGAACGCAAGTTTGGTTCATTTAACATAATTTGCACCAAACGGTCCAGACCAAACGCACACCCACCGTGCGGTGGTGCGCCATATTGGAATGCCGTATACATACCACCAAATTTTTGTTTTACAACTTCTTCGTCATACCCGGTGATTTCGAAACAGCGCAACATAACATCTGGGTTAAAGTTACGCAACCCACCACTGCAAATTTCTGCGCCATTTAATACCATATCGAATTGCGCCGCCTTGATTGACAACGGATCTTTTGTTTTCAATTCATCCAATGTTGCCATCGGGTACGAAAACGGATTATGGGTAAACGCAATACCGGTGGGTGATTCTGGGTCCACCTCAAAGAATGGGAATTCTTCGATCCAGCACAGACGAAATTCTTTTTCATCAATCAACCCCAAATCTTCGCCCAGTTTATTGCGCAACTTGCCTGCGGCCTTGGCGGCGACATCTGGCGCATCACAGATAAAGAACAATGACGAATTATCCCCGGCAATTTCATGCAGTTTCGCAATGCGCGCGGCATCCAGTTTTTTTGCCACGGGTCCCTTGGCTTCGTCTGCAAAGACAATATATCCCAATCCGCCCAGTCCCAATTCTTTAACCGCCCAATCGCCCAATTTATCATACCACGAACGCGGTTTATCTGAACTGTTTGGTGCAGGAACGGCGCGAACAATGCTGCCATTTTCAATCGCATTTGCAAAGATACCAAAATCGGACCCACGGAATATATCCGTTACATCCGATATTATAATTGGATTGCGTAAATCAGGTTTGTCTGTACCATATTTTAACATTGCCTCGTCAAATGGGATGTGCGGGATATCATCGCATATTTTTGCATCTGGGACAAATTCGCGAATAAGTTGCGGCATCAGTGTATCACCAACCGCCTGGATATCTGGCAAATCAACGAACGACATTTCCAAATCCAATTGATAGAATTCCAATAATCTATCGGCACGCAAGTCTTCATCACGGAAACATGGCGCAATTTGAAAATATCTGTCGAACCCAGAAATTTGCAACAATTGCTTGAACTGTTGTGGTGCCTGGGGCAACGCATAAAACATACCATGATGATTACGCGATGGCACGATAAAGTCGCGCGCACCTTCGGGACTGGACGCCGTTAAAATAGGCGTTTGGAATTCAGAAAATCCCATTTCCCACATTTTATCACGAATGAATTTAATCATACGGTTACGCATTAAAATATTGTGATGCAGTGAATCGCGCCGCAAATCTAAATAACGATATTTCAGCCGCAAATCTTCGGCCACAGAATCATCATCGCCAAACACCTGGAACGGCAAAACATCTGAATTGGTCAAGACATGCCATTGTTTGGATTGAACCTCTATCGCACCTGTGGGTATTTTATCGTTAACCGCCGCCGCATCACGCGCGACAACAGTCCCGGTAATTTGAATAACAGATTCTGGGCGCACTTTCTCTAACGCTTCGTCCCCGCCATCAAACACGCATTGCGTAATACCATAATTATCACGCAGGTCAATGAACAACAATGCACCATGATCACGCTTGCGATGCACCCACCCGGACAAAGTAACCGTTTCACCAACATTGGATTTATTCAGTTCACCACATGTATGGGTTCTGTATTTTGATTTCAAAGATAACATTTTGGTCCCTTTTTTTCTTTGGGCGCCAATTTACAAAAAATTGAAAACGGCACCCGCTTTTCAAAATTCAGGGGCGCAATTAAATCAGATTGCGCGGTGCCACCCTGGTTTATTACTTTTTATCGGGTTTTGCGCATTCCATGGTTGTCAGTCATATCATCACACGCATGCCCAAAAAATTTTCTGGTGCCCCTACTACATAAAAGTTGGGACAACTGGAACAGATTTTATAATGAAATAATGCGAAATGCAAGGATTATTAAGGAAAGCGGTATATCCGACATTTTACGCGTCGCAAATGGTGGATTTGCCCCCGCTCCCGATTCTTCTGCTCCCATTACCGACAAAGAATAGGAATAGATATAAAAAAATATAATATACTACCACCATTTCTGCTTGAAAATCACACATGGTTTGCTACTATTTACTAGAAATTAAAGTAATTTGGGGTGTTTCGTTGACAGCAGAAGTCATTGTTTATAATAAAAATGCAATTGCGCTTGCAGCTGATAGCGCCGTGACTGTTTATGGTAGCAAAACATACAATTCCGCAAATAAACTCTTTATGTTATCAAAATATTATCCGGTTGGTGTATTGATATATAATTCAGCATCTATAAATGGGATATCTATTGAAATCATAATTAAAGAATATCGAAAAAAATTAGGAAAAAAGTGTTTTGCAACCCTAAAAGAATACAAAGATGATTTTGTAAAATTTTTAAAAGAATTTTTAGCTAAACAAATAACTGACAATGATAAAAAAACAAGTTTAATAAACCAACTGCACAACTTATTCAATTATGTATTTAATCTACCAGATGTACCACAAGTACAACAAGGGCAAGATTTTTTTACTGTAATAAACAATTTCCTAGATAATGTTTTATTATATGTTAGCAAATCGTATAGCAAGGATACTGATATAGACTTTTCAATAATTGATCTCAGAAAAGAAATGGAAAATCTTATATCAATAAAGACGCAACTGCAACAAATAAACCAGGACACAATAACAAAATTAATAGAGATATTACCTTATTATATGAATATCCCTTTTAATCCAAATCTAACTGGCATTGCTATTTGCGGATATGGAGAAGATGAATTTTCTCCGATGGTATACGGTTTTGAAACCATTGGATTTGTTAATAACTTTTTCAAAATAAACGATTTACAAAATAATGAAGGCTCCAGTAATGGCGTTATCCCATTAGCACAGCGAGATATGACAGATTTGTTTATTAAAGGCGTTGATACGCAGGTTTATGAATTTATTGTAAACCAGTACAATCAGTTTATAGACAATTTTTTTTCAAAAATACCTGGCATGGATCCTGTATTTGCGAGATACGTAACAACAAACAAACAGGTTATATCAAAGAAAATACAAGAAGTTTTACAAAAAGAAAAAATACAACCGCTACTCGATGTTATAAGTATATTATCCAAAGATGAATTGGCGGAGCTAGGAGAAAGTTTAGTTAACCTGCAAGCATTAAAACATAAAATGTCCTTAAATATGGAAACTGTTGGCGGTCCAATAGACGTTGCGATAATTTCTAAACACGATGGTTTTATTTGGAAAAAGAGAAAGCTATATTTTGATAAGGATATAAATCAGCATTTCTTTGAAAACTACTTTTCTAAAGATGAAGTTTGTGATATCATTAAAAATAAAGAGGAATAAAAATGACTAATTTTCTTATAACTTCAAGTTTTAATAAAAACCAGTCTATAAGCCCTCTTTCTAGTTTCTGGAAACATAAAAGCTTAGGGCAAGATATTGCCGAGAATTTTTATACCAAATTCAAAACAAGACAGACGAAACGCGCTTCAATAACTCAGAAAACATCAACGAAATTGTCGTGCAATTCAAAGAAATCGTTAGTAAAATAATTTAAGTTGTAAGAAATATAGCTCTTCTATAATTGCTTTATAAACCATATTATATTGTCGTTGTGATATTTTTGCATACCTGTAATCCCTGTTAAACATTAATTGCTCTAAACGCACCTTAACAAAACAGACACATACAATTGTTAGACTTGCAATCAAAGGTATGTTCAGTTAGAATTCAAATTGAATCCATAGGGATATGGGTTCGGGGTCGTTCAAAACCCATAATTGCACGGTGTGAAAACATCGTTATCCGTTTTTGACAGCATAATGGTGTTTTTTACACTGTTTTGCCTGGCCTTTGGGTCGGGTGTCTGTGGCTATATAACAGGTTCGCCGAAATCCACAGGGTCATTGCAATTATGATTTTGAAAATACCCGACCGTCATTCCCGTGGCGGTCTTTTTGCATAAAGGGGTAAAAAATGAAAAACACAAATATTATCTTGTTCACATTTATTACATTGTATTTTTGTAATTCAGCATTTGCAATCAATCCGAAAATATCTGCATATAACGATACCATGTATTGTTTAGTTGACCCCAAACATGCAAAAAATGGTGAACTAACCGCTCAATCAGACACATATTTTTTCTATAATCTAGAAACCTTGGATTTGGATATTACGTGGACAGAGTGGCTTGCAGACGGTTCTGGTGGCGAATACATTGCCCCGTACTCCCCAACAACCATTCATTACCAAAACGTCACTTTAAAAGATATTGCAAAAAATCCTGACTTAGTCTCTTTTTACGAAGGAACATCTACATTTTTACCATCTTTACAAAAACAAGCATCAGAATATTTCTCCCAAATCCTAAAAGAGAACTATGTTTTTATAACGTCCGCCAAAACAAGAAATCTGTTTTATTCAAATATTAACCAAATAGATAACAGACTCCTAGAGCCCTATCATTCCGATTTAACTGTATGGGCAACAGAATCTTATAATTGGTTTAAGCAAAATAGCTATTCAGATTTCACAAGTTCTGCTTTTGGTTTACATATAGGCATGGACAAATACATTAAAAATAATTTGTTATTAGGTTTTAGTTACTCTTTTAGTGATGGAGAAACAACATATAAAAATAATCTCACACAAGACGATTCAATACACAATATCTATTTATATTCAATGTATAATTTTAATAGTGTGTATCTAAGTTTATTATTTAATTATGGATTTTCACAGTATAAAAACATCGATAATTTCAGTGCATCAAATTTCGGAACTGTTATAAATATGGGCTATAAAACGCCACAAAATATTATAGCCGAAACAGGTTTGCGCTATCTGAATCTATTACCTGTTTCTTATAAAGATTCTATCGGTAATGAAACATCTTTTGACTCTAATAATTTTTTAACATGGACAACTGGACTTAAATACACCATAAATTTAAATCCATTTTCTATAAAGATAAATTTTAACATTTTATACGATATTTTATATGATAACGATGAAATAACAGTTTATTATAATACACATGACATTTTCGCAAATACAGCATTTAAATCATGGGATCCATTTGGTATAGAAACAGGTCTTTCAGCACAAACAACTTTCAATAACGGAATAAGTTTGTCTATAGAATATTCATTAAGCGCACGACAAAATTTTCATAGCCACACAGGACTTATCAAGATTGATTATAAATTTTAAAACAGAAAATCTATTATAAAATAATTACAAAAAACGGCAGAATTCTCAAAAAAATTGGCTGTAAAAATGTATTTATTTTGTTTTTATAAAAAATATACAAATATGTATAAAATACTTGATAATATTATACATTGTTGTATATTTTTGTAAAGGACAAAGGTTATACAAAAATGTTCAACTATACAGATGGGACACAAAAAGACCTGGATTTAATTCAACAAGCCGTAGAATTAAACAACTGCAAAATTTTACAATCTCTTCGAGAAAGAAACAAATCCGCTAATCAAACTCCACTATCTTTTAGAATAATAAACAGTTGGACAAGTTCTGGAATTCTAGATGACGAACGCAAAAAACCACAAGGTTGGCGCAAGTTTTCTACAATGGACATAATATTAATGACAATACTTATAGAACTAAGAAAATTTGGTCTATCGATTGAAAAACTTAAACAAGTAAAAAACTCTCTTTATCTACCTGCACAAGAATCTAATAACCCAAACGCAATAACCAGACTTGAATTTGCTTTATTGCGTTCAAAAACCAGCATAGAAGACGGTAATACATATCTTCTGATAGATAGCAATGGAAACACAGGCGTGATTACAGAACGAGATATCGCACTAAATAGAACAACCAATAACATTCCCGCTTCTTATATTTATATTAACTTTAATAAAGTAGAAAAAGAAATTCTAAAAGACAAAACAACGCAAATATGGGATGAAGATACTTTTTGGCTATATAACAGTGAATGGAACCTTATAAAAAACATCCGTCTCGCAGACGATAAAAGAGAAATAACCGTAAAAACAAATAAAAATCGAATAAACCTGGTAGAAAAAAGCTTTGCAAGCAAACCAAAAGATACAGAAAGTTTACATAATCTTATAAACAAAATCGGATACGGGCAAATTAATCTAACCATAAAAGACGGTAAAGTTAGCTACTTACAAGGAAAAACACAAAAAAAGAACAAAGCAATAACAGACTAGACATGTTGAAAGGAAACAATGTTTTGATTATCGGAAGCACCGGAGCCAAAACGCAAACCTTTTGGTGGGCACTATGGCGACGATGTCGGTGGCAGAATGCCGCAAATACCTCAAAAACATTAGTTTAACCGATAAAGAAATAGAGTGTTGCAGAGATAATCTGACAATCATAATTAACACTATTTTTAATAAGGTTTTACAAAATGGAACAAATAAAAATTAATACAGCAGTTGCATATTACAGGGTTTCAAGCGACAAGCAAGTAAGCCAAGGTAACGGTCTGGATACACAACAATGGGCATGCGAATCTTGGGCACAACGGAATAACTGCACAATCGAAAAATTTTATATAGATGCGGCAAAAACAGGAACTAAAACCGAAGGACGTGATCAACTTGCAGAAATGATAGATTATCTATCAAAAATAAAAGAACCTCGTCTGGTATTATTTTATGACATAAGCCGATTAGCACGCAACGCAGGAGATTTCATTAAATTACGCAAATCTATGGAACGATGCGGGCACAGATTGGCAACATGCAAAGGGATTTTAGAAACAAGCCCTGTCGGGAAATTCATGGCAACAATAGAAGCGGCACAGGCAGAGTTATTCGCAGACCAGAACAGAGAAAGAACTATTGCCGGTATGCGTGAAGCCGCCAGAAATGGGTATTGGATTACGCAACCCCCAAAGGGATACCAATTCGTAAAAATTGGCGCACGCAAAGAATTAAAACGACAAGAACCATTGGCAGGGATAATACAAGAAGCCCTAGAACAATTCGCCAGCGCAAAATTAGTATCTCAGACCGATGTAGCAAACTTTTTAACAGAAAGAATGCACTTAGCCGGCGTCCCTACCCCAAAAAACATATTTGATTTCGTGAAACGCATCTTAACCGACCGCAAATATACGGGTATATTCGCATATCCTAAATATGATATTCCAGTACAAAAATGGCACATAGAACCATTAATAGATACTGCGACATTTGATTTAATCCAAGACCGCCTACATGGACGAAATCGCCTTAGACACAAGAAATACAACAAACATGATGAACCTTTCCCACTAAAGGGATTTATAACCTGTCCCGAGTGTGGTCGCCCGTTAACTGCTAGTATGACGAAAAGCGGCAAATATCCATACTATCAATGTCAAAACAAGAACTGCCCTAAAAAGAAACTTGCCAACGTATCACCGCAAATTTTGCACGAAGAATTTGAAACAGAGGTTTTGAATAAAATTGCCCCGAAAGAGAATCTGATTGCGCTGGCACGAGCATTAGCAACAAGGGAATATTCAAACCGCAATAAAGCAGCATGTGCGAATAACGAAGAAAAAAAGAAACGCATATCTGCAATAGAACAAGAACAATCATTAATCACTGACGCATATATCAGCGCAAACGATGTTATGAAAAAGGCACTTAACGCAAAAATTAATGCGCTGGAATCAGAGAAATTATCACTACAATCAGAAGTTGATAACTTTACCCCTGAATTAATACCATTTGATGAAGCGTTCGGATATGTATCTGATTTTATTTCACGCCCCATTGAAGCATGGAAAAATGGAGATTACAACATCAAACAAGTAGTCCTAAATTTGTGCTTTAGGGACAAAATTTCCTACAACAAAGAACAAAAATTTGGGACTATAAATTTATCCCCGATTTTCGGGCTATTTAACAGTTTTTCGGGGGAGAATTCTTTAGTGGTGCCCTAAGCAAGAATCGGACTTGCGACTCGTCCTTACCAAGGACGTGTTTTACCACTAGACTATTAGGGCAATCATTGCCTAGTAATTATAAATGCCACACGCCAAAAATCAAGGATAAAAAACACCCCGCCTGTTGCGGGGCGATTCAACAGACGCACACACTTATTCTATACAGCAATTAACCGCATTTTTGACCCAGTTTTTTAACTTTGACATGCGACCCGCCGGCGCTGCATCTGGGGTTATATCTGCCGCCTGGGATGCGCGTGGCGCGTGCGATGCCACAGATTTAGATGTATGTTTCGTCTTGACCCATTTTACATCCGTCCCGCCATTCAGCATCCCCATATTTAACCCCCAGAATATGCAATACAGTCCATACGACCGATCAAACAAATCATACGCCCCGTCTTTATCCCCCGCCGCCAATGCTTTGGTACCAACCTCAAACAAACGCATAGACACCGCCAGCAAGTGTTTCGAAATACACCATACTTCCCCTTCATACGATGGGATAATTTTCTGCATCATCTGCTTGCGCTGTTCGCGCACTTCGTCAATCAAGTCATAGAATTCATGCTTGCCCGTTTTGGCACCCGAAAACATCAGATGCTCTTCGATAGAAATCAGATTCATAATACCAATCGTTAAATCTTGATCCGAAGATAAGTCCTTTGGATTAACTTTTTTTGCCGCATCCAGTTTTTCAACAAATTCGCGCACATTTTTTATTTTTTCCATTTTATCCCCCTGTTACAGAAATTACATGCATATGCAAAACAGCCAACTGGCCAACGCCAATGCCACCACCGGCAACACGACGCGTTCAAACGGAAAATGTGCATGCCCGCCATTTTTCGCCTTCATCCATTCATACAGTTTTTCAACCAGTATAAATATAACCATCCCAACGATTGCACCAAACAATATTGGGTCCACATAGAAAACATTCCAAATCCAAACAGGACTGTAATCAATATCACCAACATAGGCAAATCCAATCATTGCGACCGACAGACCAATCAGCAATGCATTGCGTCCCCAGAAATTCCACCCCTTTTTATCACAGAATTTAATCATCCAATATCCCAACAATGTCAACAGCGCACCCGCCCACAGACCAACAATTCCAACCGGCACCCCCAGCGATTCTGCAACACCAACACCCGCCCCAATTGCAATTGTACATATTGGACACGCCGGATTTGCCGCCGCCACCGCCGGAAACACACACGCCAACCCCACAAGCATTTTTGATAAACATTTCATACATTTCCCCTTTCAAAACATTGTATTTTTAATATATATCAAAATTTATATATATAATAATTAATATATATCAAAAAGTCAAATAATTTATTTACGATTTAAAAAAATAATGTTATATTAGTGATATGTCGAACCAAATTCTGCCAGATGTAAAAATAAAATGCATGTTACCAGATGCCATTATGGAACGCGCGGTCCGCGGGTTGACCTATATTGCGCACCCACTGCGTTTGCGTATACTAGAATATCTGGATGTATATGGCGCATCATCTGTATCGGCAATTGCGCGCGCCGTTGGTGCCGAACAAATGATAGTATCACAATCACTGCGTAAAATGCGCGATGCAGATTTGGTACAAACACACCGCCGCGGGATATTTGTATACTATGAAATATGCCGCGAATATCCGGCCAGTATATTTATATGCATGCGCAAACTGTTTGGTCACATGACAGACCAGTTACAGTTTTTACGCGCCACACACAAAGAAGTTTTGCCATCTGATTATACAACAATGGTCGCCAGTCGAATAAAACTGTTCGCCAATCATGACAAGATGCGCATACTGGAATACCTGACCTATCATGGTGAATCATGTGTATCAGATATCGTGTTGGGCACCGCCCTGCCCCAGACACGTGTTTCGCAATACCTGAAAAAACTGATGGACGATGATTTTGTAAAATCGCGCCGCGATGGCCGGCATATATATTACGAAATAACCGCCGGTGTACATAAAACAACAATCGGATGTATACATAAACGATTTGAAAAAACCGGAAACAAGTTTTAATAAAAAATAAAATCGGGCATTCGCCCGGTTTGATTTTGGTAGCGGGAGAGGGAATTCGTCCACTGGCGTGGACGCATCTGCACAAATTTGCTGTCCGCAACCGGCGCGTTCCCACGCGCCTATTTGTTTGATTGAACCCCCTTTCCCGGGGGTTCAAGTCCACATACACAAATACCAAAATAAAATCGGGCATTCGCCCGATTTAATTTTGGTAGCGGGAGAGGGACTTGAACCCCCGACACGTGGATTATGATTCCACTGCTCTAACCAGCTGAGCTATCCCGCCAATGCCCCGCATTATAGCAAAGAATTTATTAAATGCAAGTGACATTTACACCCCATAAAAAAAACATTATAAAATCATAACAAATAGTTATTGCAAAGATTTTATATATTGTATATATTTTGCGTATGAAAAAAATTACAGCATTTGTTTTTTGCCTGATTTTCGCCACATCTGCCTATGCAGACACAAATCCGTTTATGGGCGAACATAAAAATCAAATGGCCCTGAACATTGGCCAGGGTGTAAACAGCGGCTTTTTAATTCCGCCCCCGACCCAACCTGTGCCATTTTATTTTTTGCACATCCAATATTCACAACCGACCACTTTTTTTAAGTTACCGGCACGCCAATCGATAAACATTGGTCAGACACTGGGCTTCGACAGTAAATATGGATGGAACTGGACAGATTATACAATTCCCATGATATTTTTATCCGAAGATATTGCACTGGCCCATGGTGATAAATGGTACTTTGCGACCAGCATTGGCATGGGATTACAGGCACAGCAAAACGAACGCCTGGGGGCAAAACTGTTATTCCAGTTTAAACTGATTGGCGGATACAGAATAAACGACAAATGGGGTCTGGAAATATTTATGCAACACTTTTCCAACGCCAACACCGCGCCCGAAAATTATTCATACGCATTTTATGGTGCTGGATTTACATACAGTTTTTAAAAAAACCGGCAGTGCCGGTTTTTTTATTTTACCAATCAATGGGTGTTTTTCCATGCGCAACCAGATATTCATTCGCCCGGGAAAAGTGATGGTTACCAAAGAAACCGCGACTGGCCGACAGTGGTGATGGATGCACACTTTTTAAAATCAAATTATTTTCTGGGTTAACAAATTCTGCCTTGCGTTGGGCATAACTGCCCCACAGCATATAGACAATATTATCACGCGCCGAAACTGTGCGTATAACCGCATCGGTAAATTGTTCCCATCCGCGTCCCACATGCGATGCCGCCCGATGCGCCGCCACCGTCAGTGTGGAATTCAACAACAACACGCCCTGTTTTGCCCAATCTGTTAAATCGCCATGCGTTTTTGATGCCCGCCCCAGGTCATTTTGAATTTCTTTGTAAATATTTACCAGTGACGGCGGAATTGGTGTCGGTGGCAATACAGAAAAACACAGTCCATGCGCCTGGCCTGGTTCATGATATGGATCTTGACCAATAATAACAACCTTTACATTTTCCAATGGACATAAATTAAACGCATTAAAAATATTTGCCGGCGCCGGATACACCGCGTGTCCCGCCAGATATTCACCCCGCACAAAATCGGTCAGTTTGATAAAATAATCCTTGTCAAATTCCGCGCCCAGCGCATCTTTCCATGATTGTTCAATTTTTACATTCATGTTTTAGTTCCTTTATCAAACCTGTTTGTGAACTTTTCCACAAAACAACATCGATATAGCCACGCGGCAAACCCGTCTGGTGGCACAGGTCATCAAACATCGCATCACACGCGCCACGAATTTCCGGACACAGTTTTTTATTATCTATTTTCGCACCCAATGCCGGATTTCCTGTATACAGCACACCCAGACGTTGTATCCAAATATCATATTTCACCACATCTTCGCCCAAGTTGCGCGCCAGATGATTTGCGGTAATTTTTCCAATATGTGGCAACCGCGCCAGATAATTCACGCGCGCATCTGTATCATTCAACGAATAATATTCATCCCGCAATTGTGCGCGACTATTCCAGATTTTGCACACGGCATTAATTTTATTTTTGTTATGAAACATTGAAAACAGCCCATCAAAATCCGAACCATGCGCGCGCAAGAAATCCATTATCTGGCCATGAATTTTTTTTGCCGTCTTTTGTGAAAAACCGCCCGCCAATATTACATAGACACAATTTTCTGCGAACGCGTACGCGTCCAAAACATGCCGGTGTGACAAATTTTCGCGTATTTCATCAAACGATTGTGCATCAGAATCCAATCCCATTTCACGCAAATGCGCATCCAGTGCAAAAAACCAATCTGCCGTAAACATCATAAGACACTAGTCGTTTTGTTGCTCTTTGCCTGCGGATAATATTTGCGATACAGACATGGTCTGCGACCTCCCTGCACGCAATTTATTTTTTGCATTTAAAAGGTCATTCTTTTTCTTTTCGTTTATCCCCAATTGCTTTTCCAACGCCTGGAATCGGGCCAGTTTTTCTGGACTTTTATCATTATGGGAAAAAATTTCATATTCCAGTTGATGATATTCCCGCCACAACGCATCATCTTCCACACGCTGTGGCGCACTTTTACGGTGAATTTCGCCATATTCATCAACATAAAAATCGTTTTCATTTTCCGCCATATTGTACCCCACCGCCTAAACATCCAAATTAGCATCCAGCGCATTTTCAACAATAAAATCACGCCGTGGTTCAACAACATCGCCCATCAGCATTGATACAACCTCGTCTGCTTGGGACGCATCATTCACCTTTACTTGAAATAAACTGCGATGATTTGGATCCATGGTTGTTTCCCATAATTGTTCGGCATTCATTTCACCCAGACCCTTGTACCGCTGAATCTTTAATCCAGTCTTGGCATATTCGAACGCCGTATCCAACAGATTCAGCGCACCCCAGATTTTCTGGGATTTTGCCTTGACCCGCAGCGTTACAGATTTTGAAAATGTTTCCATCAGTTCTGCCCGTCCATCCAGACGCAACCATGCACGAACCTCTGGCCCGGTGATTTTTTCACGCGGCAAAACATGCGTTTCTGTCACACTGCGCAATGTACGCGTAATTGTAATTCCGTTATCATCCCCAAAAACTTTCCATCCGCGTTCGAATTCCAATTCTTCAGCATCCAGCATCTTAGCCGCCGCGGCAAAGTTTTCGCCTGTTTCGGCATCGAACACACCGTTCAGTGCCAATGCTTCTACAAATCGCAACGGCATAATGTGATTTAATGGCTGCAATGTGTTTTTCATATTCAACACCAGTGTCAACAGCCGTTTTAAATCCGCGCCCGAAATTTGCGCACCTGATGCAATTTCAATCACACCATCTGTTGCCAACTGATCCATCAGATAATCATCCATTTCACGCTGGTTTTGTAAATATATTTGCTGTTTACCCCGCGTCACACCATATAATGGCGGTTTCGCAACATATATGTACCCGCGTTCAATTGCCTGGGGCATATACCGATAAAAGAATGTCATCAACAGCGTCTGAATATGTTGTCCATCGACATCAGCATCGGTCATAATAATAACCTTGTGATAGCGCATTTTTTCGATATCAAAATCATCTTTACCGATACCGGCACCCATGGTAGTAATCAGCGCACCAATCGTATCCGACCCCAGCATTTTATCAAAACGCACGCGTTCAACATTTAAAATTTTCCCACGCAATGGCAATATTGCCTGGGTCTTGCGGTCACGCCCCTGCTTTGCGGTACCACCCGCCGAATCCCCTTCGACAATGAACAGTTCGCACTTTGCCGGATCTTTTTCCGAACAATTTGCCAGCTTTCCTGGCAATCCGCCCAATTCTGGTCCTGTTTTTTTGCGTGATAATTCGCGTGCCTTGCGCGCGGCTTCGCGTGCGGTGGCGGCCTCTATAATCTTATCAACAATTAACTTTGCAATTGCCGGATTTTCATCCAGATATTCATACAATAAATCATATACCGTATTTTCAACCAATGGTCTAACCTCTGATGAAACCAACTTATCTTTGGTCTGTGACCCAAACTTTGGATCTGGGATTTTCACACTGATAATACTGGTTAAACCTTCGCGAAAATCTTCGCCCGACAGACTGATGTCTTTTTTCGTAGACTTTTCGCCAATGTATTTATTAATTGCCCGCGTCAGTCCCGCACGAAATCCCGCCAGATGCGTTCCACCATCACGGTTCGGAATATTGTTTGTAAAGCATAATGATGTTTCCGTATACGCGGTTGTCCACTGCAAGACGATTTCGATATATGTATCATCAATCTGCTTTATCATCTGGATTGGTTCGCGATTTAACAATTCTTTGGACTTGTCCAGATATGTGGCAAAACCCTTTAACCCGTCTGCCGAATGGAATTCACGCGTTTTCTTTTCTGGGCCGCGCAAATCTTCCAGAATAATTCTGACATTCGCGTTCAAGAATGATTGTTCACGCAACCATGTTTCTAATGTATCAAAATTAAATTCGGTTCCGGTAAATGTTTCTGGCGATGGCAAAAAAGTAACCTCGGTCCCATGTTCATGATGTGTTTTATTTTCTGTGATGGTCAAATCACATGTTGGCACGCCATCGGCAAATGTCATATGTGCTTCTTTATCACCACGCCACACACGCACATCCAGCCATGTTGACAGCGCATTTACCACCGATACACCAACCCCGTGCAAACCACCCGATACCTTGTACGCACCATTGGTTTCATTATCAAACTTTCCCCCGGCATGCAGTTCACACATAATCAGTTCCAGCGCACTGCGCCCTGTTTCATGATTAATATCAAACGGCATACCGCGTCCATTATCACGAATTGTTGCACTGCCATCTGCATTTAATGAAACATATACTGTATCGGCATAACCGGCCATTGCTTCGTCAATAGAATTATTGACAACTTCATAAATCATATGATGCAGACCCGAACCCCCTTCGCCGACATCGCCGATATACATTCCCGGGCGTTTTTTAACCGCCTCTAACCCTTTTAGAACCTTGATTGAATCACCGGTATATTCGTTATTTACAGCCATTATAAATTCCTTTCTTTTTTCTATCGAAGAATAGCAATTTATGGTATAATTATCAAGAAAAAAGGGGATAAAACATGCGTTTCAAATTACTGTATTTTGGCGAAATTTTCATCAATCCGAAAAAGCGGTCCCAACACATTTCCGACATCCGGATGCAGTTTCATCCACAACTGAAAAAACTGCTGGAACACCAGCCATGGGACAACATGACCCAATATATGATGCCGGGCGCAACAAAAAGCCCCATTACCACCCGTCACATTGGCGGAATTGATTGGAATCCAATAATAACACCAAATTTAAAATTGTTGGCTGAAATAGATATTCAAATGATGCATCCTGAAATTGTTGGTCTGCCACACAGTGATATTGATAATCGGGTAAAAACGATACTGGACGGTCTGCGTTGTCCACAAAACGAACACGAAATCGGCGAAAACACACCGCGTGATATCGGACCGATATATACATTGCTGGACGATGACCATTTGATAACAAAATTATCAGTTAATACCAGCCACTTGCTGTCTACACACATGTTTAATCCAGAAATATCACGCACACCGGATACAGTATTTATGATGCTGGATATAAATGTCCGCATTGCCGAAGGCACATTGGAAAACCTGCCGTTTATGGTATAAAACGCCAATGGCGTTTTATACCAGATTACAAAGTTCAAAGTGCAAACAGCAAATGCGCCCTGTTTTATGTCAGTGCGCTGGTAATTTGATCTTGCATCTGGAAAGTACCCAGCACAACCCATGCAATAATTGCCGATACCAGTAAAATTCCAATACTGTTCAACACATTGGATACAGATTCCATTTTACGCACAGATTCTTCCAGATAATCATTTGCCACCCGCCCCAGGTTTTCATCAAACCCATTCATATCAGCATATATTGCCAAATCGCCAATAATTTCTGAATTCGGAAAATCGCGTCCCGTACTGTTTAACGCCGCCCCCAGATTTGCGCCATTTGCGATATAGTGCAATGTTTCTTCCAGTATATCACGCAGATATTTATTTGAATTATCCGCCAGCATACGCATTGCATCTGGTATTGTAATACCGGCGGCAACCATTGACGACAAACTCATCAACCAGCCCACAGACATTTGAATTTTATAAACATTCCATGGTGGCAACTTATCAAATTTTGCACGCAACCGCCCCGACCAATTTGGTAAACTGATACCGATAATGACACACAGTGCAACAAACACCCCCAAAATAATATACCAATACTGTATTGAAAATTCAGACAGCCATATCAGCGAACGCGCCATACCAGTCCAAACCATGTTATCACCGGCAATTTCTGCCAATGGCGGGACCAGATAAATCCCCACCAGCATAATGATACCAAATGTCAACAACAGCAAGAATAACGGATACGCAATTGCATTTACCATTGCGCGGCGTATACGCTGGGTACCGGTAACAACCCGGCTGACATTTTCCAGTGCGACAACCAAATCAGACAAATTTCCCGATGTTACCAACAGTGTTTCATCTGGTGGCACCCAACCGCGTGTGGCATCAGAAAAACTCATCCCGCGTTCCAGGTTTTTTTGCCATTCACGCATAACGATTGCAAATGGTTCGTTTGGCTTTTTACCACCGTGGGATTCAATGGACTCCATCCGCCCCAGCGCATCCATCAATGTAAAATCATTACGCAACAGCGATGCCAGCTTGCGCGCGGTGGCCATTCTTTTTTCCGTATTCATACGAAAAACAATACGCGCATACCACAGATCCATTTTTGATGTCATATCAATACACCCCCGGTCTGTCCAGCAACCCAACCCAACGTTCCAGTTCATCTACGCCAATAATACCCTGTAACATCAGTGATGTGGCGGCCTCTTTCAATGTGCGTCCATCCATTTCTTCCAGCCAGTATTTATACGCCCCATCGGTATTACCGGCCAACGCCATGCGCAAGAATTCACTGTTTGTAATAATAATTTCACCGGCTTTTATCCGCCCCAGTGTTCCAGTCCCCTTGCATTCTTCGCATCCTGCGCCACGAACATACACCTGGCGCAAACCCAATTCACCAAACGCATCCATTACACGGCGATACGCCGGATTTTCTGGGTGGTCAATTAATCTTTCACGACAATATGGACACAACTTTTTAAACAGACGCATAGATATCAGTCCACGCATCAATGTTTCTTCTTTCAGTTTAAATGCCTCTATCCCCAAATCTAATAATCTGGTCAATGCCGCCATTGCCGAATTAGCATGCAATGTGGTCCACACATTATGCCCCGACAACGCACCACGCACCGTCAGTTGTGCCGCGGCCAGCGTACGAATTTCCCCCACCATCAGCGTATCTGGGTCACTGCGCAACGCGGCGGCCAATGCCTCGGTATATTTTTCTTCGCGTTGCTCTTCATTCATTGTGTTAACAACAGGCATCTGGTGCGCGCCAAATATTTTCTGTTCAACCGGGTCTTCGACCGTAATCATATTTATTTCATAGTGATGTTCTTTTAACATCAACGACATATTACGCACCAATGTGGTTGACTTACCTGAACTGGTTGGACCGGCAACTATAACCAGCCCTGTGGGAAACGAACGCAATCGCATCAGCAATTTTTGTTCATATTCACCAAACTCTTGTTCTGTTTTAATCCCCTCAGACGGGTTATCATACAGCAATCGCATAACGACATACCGACTGCCGAATGCAATTGGATTAAACTGCATACGAATACTTAAAATTCCCCGTGGCAGATATAAATCCTTGGTCCCGCGCAGTGGGGTTCGCCCATCTTTTTGTGCCGATTGATATTCATTCTGGGCATAGTTTGCATTTGAAATATCCGATGATGCAAACGCCGCACGAACAAAAGATTCCCCCCACCCGGCGTTATATTCCAGCACTGGTTGCATACTGCCATCGATACGAAAATAAATTGTTGTTTGATCAGCAACCTCTATATGAATATCCGATACCTTTTGTGCGGCGGCCTTGGCGATAATATCGACAAAGTCCTTTTGCATTTGGTTATCATAATCCTGGCGTGAACGCGATATCCCACCCAGCCGACTTTCATACGCCTTGTATATACCAGACACCAGCCCCAGGTCAGAATAAAACGGTATACGCATTGGTCGTGCGCGTTTTTTTAATAAATCCAAAAACGCCAACACCCGCCCGTCATAACGATGTGTGCGCGATATAATAATCTCGCCCCCGGAAAAATACGCAATTAAACTTTGTATATCTTTGGGTAATTCTTGCTCTGCCCCGGTGGCAGTCAGTAATTTATTTCCATTCGAAAACAGATAATCAATAATATCCTTGTTGTCTGCACCTTCCAGTCCCACCGGAATTGATGGTTTTTGTGCAACCGGAATATTATTCAAGATATTGTTTTCTGCTTCGTTCATTCCCGCGCCTGTGTATTTTATTTTGACTTGGTCACATTTAACATTTGTGTATCAGTACCATTGGTAAACACAACACCTTCGTCCAGTGATATTGATTTCACTGTATATCCATCGACTGTGCGACCGACGCTGATTGTTTTATTTTGTCCAGTATTCAAATCTTCGATTGTCGCCTGTAATTGTGCGCCCGCCCCGATTACATTTATTAGTCTGTACTTTTCGCCAAAATTAATTGTATTATCTGATTCTGTTTTTTCTGTCGTGGCGCTGGACGATGATTTTTTTGCACTGTCTGCCTTTAATTCTTCGGTTTGTGCAACCAGTTCTTCTTTCTCACGCGCCAGACGCGCGGCTTCGGCTTCCAATTCAGCCTGGGCATTTTCCAATTCTTGCCGTTGTTGTTCTGCGCGCCCCGACAATGTATCAATTTCCATATGTAATTTTATTTTTTCTGCGGCCAACCGATCCAGTTCCAAATCCAACTGGGCGCGTTCTTTTTCCAGTTCCATTAAAACCTTTTCCTGTTCCAGTGTTGTAATCTGTTGGAACAGCGAACCGTTCATATCATATGCCGCGACCGCATCTGCATTAACAGATTCCATATCTGCATCTATGTCCGTATCTGTAACAGTGGCATCTATGGTGACTTCATCGACCAGTGCGTTCGTATCATCTGCATATCCCGAAATTGGTACTGCAATAATACCCGCAACAACAAACATTAAAAATATTTTTATTTTATTTTGCATAGATAATCACCTCATAGTTCCATGTGCGCGCCGATGCATTCCATGCACAGCGTGTCATATAAACCCCACCAAAATCATCGAATATTTGCATAAATTGCGTTGGCACCAGTTTTGATTCCGCTGCAACCTCTACAACATTCAGATATACAGTATCAACCCCATTGGTTAGTGTATCGACCACCATTGCGGCATCCGCCGGTGTGTCTATTCCCTGGAACGCGGTCATAACCGCGCGCAAAACTGTTTCAACATCACGTTCATCAATCGATGCATATGTTGGTACATCTGGCAACTTGGCACGTACCGTCAATGCATTATCAGACTGCTGTTGCACAAACGATGCCGGCATCAATTCTGTTGCCATCATATAAAAATCGTCCAGTGTTCCATAATCACGCGAAAATTGTGCAATTGCATGTGTTTCACCACATTCAACATTTGTCTGGGACCATCCTGTTATCGGCTGCATTAAAAATCCCATTGCCTGGTAACACACCTGGGCACGCGCCATTGGATCCGGCAGGTATTCATACGGCAACACAATTGGCCCAGGCAGTGCCGGTTTTTCTATTTCGAACACCGCATCTAATTCTTTATTTTTTTCTTGGACCTGTTTTTCAAATTCTGCGGCCAGTTCTGGACTGATATTTGATAATTCTGATGTTGTCGCCATCTGTTCCAGTGGATCACGAAAGAACCACATTGACCCAATAACAAAAACAATAATCAATACCCCAGATACCAATCCGGCGCCCACCCGACTGATTGGTCGCAACGGCGCGCGCACTGCCCGCACTATTAAATCAGACAAATTGCGTTCCACCGCGCGTGGCATCCCCCATGGGGCCGGTGCAAACAATGCGCCCCAATCAGGAATTTCAGACAATTTAAAATATTCTGCGCGGGCGTCTGATTCACTGGTAAACAATTTATCTTCCAGAATAACACCATTACGCACCGCCACCAGATAAAAATATTTATCAATTCCGAACACCGCCAGAAATGATGAATATTCCCCCAACGCATCCGTTACGGCGGCGGCGGCACTGTCCATACCACTGCGATGTCCGGCGCGGCGTGCACCCAATCCGACCATACCGCGATATTCTGTGTATAAATTCAGTTTTTTATCAACACTGCGTGCCAACGCGCGTGCATATGTGCGCGCAACATAACCCGCACCCGTTGGTTGCCAAAACAACCCAACGGCATATTTTTTTCTGTTAATGGTTATAACCTGGCCTGACAATTCTCTCTCTATATAACATTACTAAATAATTATAACATAAAAACATCTATCTTGGCAAACACAGAATATAATAAAAACCCGCCGTTTTTATCCCGGCGGGTGATATTTATATATAACTAAAAATCAGCAACCACCCATACCACCATACATTGCATTATTACAATTTATATGATGTTCAACAACGACCGGTGTTGCGGTAACACTGCTGCCACCATCGGCGGCAGTACGCACGGCGTTTGGATGTGGACAATCATAAACATTTGCAACCAGTATAAATGCGCGTTCCGGTCCAAATATCACCCATTCATTTGGGCGTGTACGCTGGCTGGTAATCCAGTACGCGTTCCCAGGACGCGCCTGGTCCGCGATTCTGTTTTCCAGATACACCCGTGCATCATCGGCATCATATACCGAAACTTCTGATTCAATCTTGTACAAGAATGTGCATCCAATTGGTTCCGCATCCAGTTGTGTAATATACTGACTGCCGTTTTCTGGTTTTATCAAACCACTGCACGCTGTAAATGCAAAAACCAGCGAACATAATGCGATTATTTTTTTCATGTTTTATCCTGTATTTACTTTGTTTCAATTATATCATAGTTTTCTGGATTACTGAACAGTTTTTTCAGCACCAGGTTATTCAACGCATGACTGCCCTTATAAGATTCCATTTTACCAACAATCATACCACCTGATGTAAACATATCGCCAATCGCATCAATAATTTTATGTCGAACAAATTCATCTGGCCATATAGTTTCGTTCAGTGTTCCATCCCCCGCATCGTTCAGCGCAATTACATTTGTTTCATCGGCGCCGCGTCCCATACCATGCGCTTTCAGATATTCCCATTCTGAATACTTGCCAAATGTGCGCGCCCGTGCGATATTTTTAACAAAATCAGTCACTGATTTCTTGTCATTATAAAAGGTATAAGAATAAGTCTGTCGCCCAATAATTTTTTCTGGATAAACCAATGTCGCAGATATTTCTAAGCCATCCGCCCCACTTGGCTGTAACGACACAAATCCGTCATTTTTACGACCCGATATTTTTTCCAAGAACCATAGTTTCACACGCACCATAACCGGCATGCGGCGCCGAATTTCGCGTGCATACGCAATAACCGGCCGGCGTACAATAATCTGGCGCCGCGCGGCGCGGCCCACAATACCGGCCGCCATAAATGCGTCATAGAATTGCAATGCACTGCCGTCCAATATGGGTGTTTCCGGCCCATCAATATCAATAATTGCCCCATCAATACCGGCCATAAACAACGCCGCCATCATATGTTCAACCGTCTGGACATGTGCGCCCGATACACATCCGATTGTTGTATTGCGCATAGATGTATCACCAACATTATCAAATTTTGCCAAAATAGGCTCAGAATTTGGAATATCCGTGCGATGAAAAAATATACCGTATGATTTTGCCGGTCGCACAACAACATCCACTGGTAAACCAGAATGAATGCCACGACCATTAATTTTAACCTGTTTTTTTAATGTCCGCACCATCAAATCTTCTCCCTCAGCCATTTAAAAAATGCATCATCAATTTTCATATCTAAACGCACATATTTTATTTTTTCGCGCGCCCAATCTGGCAAACGCATCCAATCTTTTTCTGTGGTAACCAGACGCGCCCCACGCCGTGCCGCGGCATCAATCAGTTTGTTTATATCCGCATCTGTATACTGGTAATGATCGGCAAACGCGCGTCGTCCAACCAGATTTTTCATCGCACGGAAAAATTTTTTTGGATAACCAATACCGGCAAACGCGTACAGTTTTTCATTATCTGGGTATGGTGATATATTCTCCGTTGTTGCATAAAAGACAGGTATACCCGCCGGCAATTTAAACCGCCGGCGCGCACGCGCCGCACGCACAACAATAATTGCATCTGCACGGCGCGCGGCCCGCCGTGGTTCACGCAGCGGCCCGGCCGGCAATAAAAAACCATTTCCATATCCAATTGCCTGATTAAATACTAACACAGAAATATCTTTCTTGACCCCAGGATTTTGTAATCCATCATCCATTACAATTGGTCCCCGACTAGATGTCTGACGATCCAACAGCATAACATTACTTTTTCTGTCACCAACATGCACCTGGATACCATCGCGTGCCAACATCGCGGCCTCGTCCCCGACATTTCCTGTTTTTGCACTTTTTTTGTATCCACGCATAACAACCGGCGCATCCAGCATTTTTGCCACCGCACGAACAATTGGTGTCTTGCCCACCCCACCGGCCAATATATTACCGAAACAGATAACTTTTCTTTGTGATTTATACGCGCCAATTTTGCGACAAAAATATACACCACGACCAACCAGATAATAAATCCACGACACCGGCACCAACAAAAATGCCAGCGGTGTTTTATGCATAAACCACCATGGTGTTTTCATTATTTTTTACCCTTGGTCACTTTTTTCTTTTTACGCTTTGCCTCGTGTTCTGCGCGCAGTTTTTTCTTGAATTCATTAGATTTCAAGTCTTGTTCCACCTGGAACAAATTAAACTCGCCATCCATTTCCCGCACCTGGCGCACCATGATATCTTCCAGTTTTTTACGAATTTCTTCAAATTGTTCGGCATTAACCTTTGAATCAACAAATATTGGTGTTCCAACCTTACATGTAATCAGCGAAAAAGGCAATGCGACCAAATACCTGTCCCATCGCTTTTGAAACCATGCATGCGATGTGGAATAACACACCGGAATAATCGGCGCGCCGGTCATTTTTGCAAAATACAGTGCCCCATCCTGGACCCGCAGTGACGGCCCACCCGGACCATCTGGGGACATACACATAGAATAATCGCCCCGGCGCAATACGCGCACACCCTGGCGCAAGACAGAAATACCACCATCAGATGTACTGCCATAAATAGATTTTAATCCGAACAAACGCTGTAACTTTGCCATCATGCGACCGTCTTTGTGCTTTGACGCAACGGCATAGGCACGCATTCCCCCCAAACAAACAATGGGTGACAACATCATACTGCGCCCATGCCAGAACACAAATATTGCGGGTTTTTTACGATATTTTTTAAAAGTTTCCCAATTTGTAATCCGCCGGCGACATGTAAAATAAACGAACCAGATTGCAATCGCCATCAACCCGGCCACAACCCATTGCATCCACCCCATGGACAGAACAGGTTCCCAAAACGCTTTCCATAATTTTCTAAATGTTTGATACATATTTCTAATACTCTACTTACATACGCCCCAGATTCTAGCAGTAAAAAAATCATATTTCAAGACACTTAGGAATTGCCCCCTAAAAATCAACGAATGCATTTTTATTTGACAAATTGGCAAAAACTGGTACAATCCAACCCGTTTGACGCGGAGTAGAGCAGCCCGGTAGCTCGTCAGGCTCATAACCTGAAGGTCTGTGGTTCAAATCCACACTCCGCAACCAGTTAAAATAAAAACATACCTTTGTGGTATGTTTTTATTTTTATTGAATTCTTTTTTTAATACTATACTATTAATTAGTCAACTATAAGTAATGGATTAACATGAAAAAAACACTTATTTTACCAAAAGGTGACACCCTGGAGATCCAGGATGTAAAAAAACAAATAAATATATTAAAGAATATTATAAATAATTCAGATTTAAAAGACATATCTGAAAAGTATGATTTATCTAAATCGTACTTGGTACGCAGTATTTTTCCATTACTGAACACTCATATGGCGACTATTTTAAGTAAACGCATTAAACAATACGGTGCTAAAAATTTAAAAAGAAGAATTCAATCTGTAATCAAAGACGCAGAAATAGCCATAAAAAAAGACAAATTCAGACCAAAAGATTTGAATATTTATGATTTTATTAAATCTGATTGGTTATATCATGTAAATGGCGAATTTTCAACATTTGATAAAAATCTATCCACCATGAATAAGATATATACCGACTATTATGTCACCTATTCTCATGATATCGCAGTAAATGCAACAAAAAAATTTGTTAATAGCATGAATAAGATAAGCAAAGCACAAAAATTTATATACTATGTGCCAGGAATTGTGTCAGAAGCCAAAGAGACAGATCCGAAAGTAATATACAGAGAAACAAAAAAATCTGATGTAAAAGAAGCTTATTTTCTGGGTAGAATTTTTGCAGAAATTCTGCAAGATTTTCTATGTACAACATTAACAACAACCAATAAAAAAACACTGAAAGTCAATGCAACACAGCAACTTGCCACAGATATTGTAAACATAATCAAATTAAATCCTTATTTGGGTGATGCAATAAAAAAAGGCCTGTACGCTAAGGATACCAGAATGCTGGAAAATGCACTGAAAAAAATATCAAATGCACTTTGCAAAAAGATGAAATTATCAAACCGGCCATCTGTTTGTGTTGAAGATCAATATTCTTGCGGTCAAGATGGTTCTTATATTCCGAGATGTAATGAAATATATGTATTCCGGGGTACAATCAGAAACTCTTTCCCAAAAGATGTGGATATAAATACAATATATCGTTACACAATTGCTATATTTGCGCATGAATTTATACACTTCATTGATACCAAACATAGTAACAGGGGAACGATGGGACCACAGAGATTCATGATATCAGAAAACATAGAATTTGATCTGATATATCAAACAATACCACACGAAGAACATGCAGAACAAATTGTTGATATATTAAAAATTGATAAAAGGTTAAAAACAAGGTAATATTATTATCGTTACGATAACAGAGAAAAATATGAAAAAAATATTATCAATTTTATGTGCAATATTTTTGGCCGCATGCAATGATACCCCACAAATTACCGGCACATGGACCCAACCCGTGCCAAATATGCCCGGCATGACCCAGGGTTTTGTACTAAACACTGATGGCTCGGCCCAATCTGTGAACATGGCAACACTGCAATACGACACATGGACCCGGGATGGTAATACACTGACCATGACAGGCCAAAGTATTGGAAACGGTCAAACCATAGAATTCACAGAATCTTATACCATCGAAACATTAAACACAGACACCCTGGTGTTGCGTTATGGTGATATAACAATAACATATTCACGCCAATAAAAAACGCCCATATGGGCGTTTTTTTATTATTATTCAAAACACGCGCGCAATGTTTCCCCAGTATCATGCTGGTCAACGCGTTTGTTACGAATTTCTTCGGCCGCCTTGATTTTTTGTTTAACCAAGATTAAATCTGGATGCGCCTGTAATTCCGCATTCAGTTCTGTAATCGCGGCATCAATATCCGATGCAGATCGCACAAAAATCGGTGTGATTGAATCCGCGGCACTGTATATAGAATCTTGCAGTTCTTTTTTAAAATCATCCATCACCGACAGATATGCGCGAATATGTTCATCTTCGTGCGATAAAATTGCAGTATATGAACATGTATTCGGCTGATGTCTGATATCAATCTGTACTAAAAAATTACTGTACCCAACAACCGCATACACAGATTTCAGTGCAACACAATACCCATCTTCGATATTTGTGATATCTGCAACAATATCATAGTTATCAACCATTGTTGCCACCACATTACCGTGTAATAGATCCATATGACGCAGTGGTTGAACAACTTCTTTGGACCATGTCGGATTTTCTAGATCAATTCGTGGCGTTAATTTATAGGGCAAACAATCATCACCCGCCCACACCGGTCCAGATAATAGCAGTAAAAACAGACATACTAAATATTTCACATACATTTTTATAAATCACCGGCACCCTGTTTTTTCAGATATTCGGCAACAAAATTATTTCCATATTGTTTGTATAACTCTTCGGCCAATAATACTGATGATCGTCCTGATTCAAACAGACGCAACAAATTGCCCAATCCGCCCAATTCGGTATTTAAAATCACAGATTCCCCAGTAACCGGCCGTGATAATAACACTGCGCGTTTCAGATTTGGATACGCTTTGCCCTGGATAAAGGCCATTTCCAACGGATTTAAATTCCAATATTGATAATCTGATGCATCGGCCGCCGGATTGCGGAAAAACAGAACAGTTTGCGCCTGGCCACGAACAACATCACCAATCCCCAGTTTATCCAAGACATTTGCCCGTTGAAACGCGACCATATACGCCTGGCGATTTTTGCGCCCTTCTTGTAACCCGGTAATAAAATTATCACGAAACATTTTATTTTCCAACATTGGTGCTGTTTCGTCAATCATAATCAGTGATGGATTACCACCCGATACAGTTATATTATTAATTCTGTGCAGAATATATGAAATCACCGCAGGTGCCAATGTTTCATCTTGCAATATATCTGTAAAATCAAATGTGGTCAGTCTGGAATTCAAATCCAAAGTATCTGATTCTTCGTTAAACATATCGCCATATTGCAGTGGGTCTATCCATTTTTTCAATGCCGGCCGCATATTACCAGCGGATGAAAAACAACTCTGCCACAGGTTTTTCAACAATCTGTCTTTATCAGATAAATAATCAAAATTAACAGAAACAGCGCGTGCAATTTCATCGGCCGAATTTGCATCTGATTGTCCGGTAATCATTGCGAACCACCGGCGCAAGAACGCGCGATTTGCGGCCGTATCCGGCATCTTTAACGGATTTAAATGTGTCTGGAATGTATCCGTTGTTTTTGTTTCATTTTTTTCTTTGCCTTGCATTGTTACATATTTACCGCCAACCGACAGTGTAAATATCTCTGCCCCTTTGTTACGGTCAAAAAAGAACGCCTTTAACCGCGGATGCCGCAATGATTGTGATATCAAGAAACTAAACAATGTTGTTTTACCACCACCGGTGGGTCCAATTGTCAATGTATGTGCCACCGCCGCTGGGGCAGATGATACATGGAATTGAAATTGATATGGTGTACCCTGGGCAGTTGGAAATATCACCAATGGTCCCGGACCCCAGTCACTGTTTGCGACCCCGCGTGGTGTACTGGACATCGGGATACTAATTGCCGCCGTGCGCGACAACATTTTAAAACTGCGCGGGAAAGTATCAAATCCTGGAATTTGTGCAAACCATGATACTTTTGATGCAAAAGTTTCAACAATTGGGGACACACCAAACGATGCAGCAACCTTGCCAAATTCACCAATATATGTTTGCAGTTCTTCGATTGTTGCGCCAAATATAACAAACAATGGATAGTAATTAACCAAACTTTGATTCCCAGAAATATTTTCATCCATTGCACTTTGTGCGGCATCAATTTGTTCTTCGGCCGATATTTCATCTTCTTTGGTTGTGGCGCGGCGTTGTTGTATCGCTTTTTCGATATCTGCGGCCCCCATTATATGAAATCCATTCATACAAATCATTTCTGTTTGGATTGTTGATACAGAATTATAAAAATCTTCATCCAGATAATCTGGCGACATTTTAAAAGAAATCAGTGCCGCAAAAGATTGCCGCCCAGCCCCCGTATATTTAATAATGCCGTTTTTCATAAATTCAACATCATCAACTGTCACAACACTAGAAATATTCTGGTCACACACAATTGGGCTTGGTTTTGTAATTGGTGATAATATTCGACCAAAGAATTTTGCCATATTATCAGGTGCATCATTACGCAGCACAGTTGGCTTATATGCCGCCAATATTGTCTCGATATAATTACCGTATTGATTTAACTTTGCGCGCGCATCCGCCCCAAAAACAGACAGAACAATATAGTAATTGTTTGAAAATATACGCAACCCCTGGGATTTCCATTTATTGTATATTTTTTGTAAAACAGGCTGGTCAAATTCATAGTTTGTATTTTCATCGACCGCATCACGCACCATATAGAAACGCAACACGACATTAGAATCACGAATTTGGTTAAATAATTGTGCCCGCAAATCCAAGAATTTTTCGCGCGTTGCATCGTCTTGCATACTGGTTTGTACACCACTGACATGATACACACGAATGATACTGCCGTCTGTCAATGTTATAGAATTATCATTATATACCGTGTTAAAAGGCAGATATTGCGAATATTTTGAATACGAAAATTTCGGAAAAATTTTACGCGTCAGTGTCGGAATATACATCATTAATACAATAAATATAAACAACACCGCCATAACTAAAATAATGGCTGTGATTGGAAATCCCCCACCTGCAAAATATTCAAAAAATCCATTCATTTTTTATGCCGCCAATTTTCCTGGTACCCTTTTTTTTAACAATTGTATTTTTGCAGATATAATCTGGCCCAACTGTGGATCGCGTTTTGAAAATGCCGCCAAAATCATATGCACCACAACAACAGATATTAAAAAGTACAATGGATCAATAAATGTATTTATCCCGCCAATAATTAACCCAGCAACAAAAATGATAATAAAAACAATAAATTGCACCGCAAAATTAATCACCGCCAACGAATACGGCACATAAAATATGCGCGCTGGATTTGCTAATGCTTTCAGAACTTGTTGCTTCATTTTTGGACAGAATCCCCCCTGCTGCTTGAATTATAACAATTTCAACAGTTTTCAACAAGTATAAAAAACATCCGGCCAAAATTGTTAAAAATGTTAAAAAGACCGGTATTTTTTAACAGTTAATTATTATGCTATATTTTTCAACAGTATTTATATAACACACAGAAAACCAACAAAAAAATGTTGAAAAACTGTTAATAAAAAACTAAAAATTAATTTCAACAAAACTAACCGCACCAACAATAACAACAAATATATATAATAATTATTTGATTTTTTAAAAAAACTGTTTATAATCAGGTCCGTAAAAAGGATTTGATATGAAATTTTTAAGTTCATTAAAGGCCTGGAAAAAACGCGGTAATGTAAAACAAATTCGCCGTGGTAAACAGGTTATCTTGATTGATCCTGATAATCCAAAGTTCAAGGCAAAACAGGGATTCAAGAAAAAATAAAAAATTGCGCAGTTTTGCGAAAATCTTTTTATGTCCGAATTTTCGGGCATTTTTTTATTAAAACAGGTTAAAATCATTCATAAACGCTTCACGAATAGCACTTTCTACCTCTGCCCCTGATAATCCACCGGTGCGCAGATATTGAATTTGCATATCATTTGGCTGATATACAGATGCACTGTGGTCGGCTGATTTTGGAACGGCCGAAATTTTTTGTGCCGGCATAAATTCGATTCTGGCGCCATCTTCTGCCATGGATGAAAAACCGATATCAGACACAGTATTTTTGCATCCTTTATCAATAATCGCGGTCCCAGTTAATACAGATTTACTATTTTTTCCGGCATATAATTTATTTTTTAATAAAACAACCGTGTCAGATTCACTATGAATTGCCGTGCATTCATATTTAAAATCGTCATAATTTTCCATCATTATATGTCCGCGACATTCTGAATTTTTCCCGGCATTTTTGATAAAAATGTTCAAAAAGGCCGGCTTTTTATTTTTTACACGAACATCAATAAAGACATTTTGATTATCAACATTTATATTAATATCCAGCCGGCAAATACCGGCAATTTCACCAATATATATAATATGAACCGGCCGGGCATAGTTTTTATTAATATTAATTCCATCCAGTGTGGATAATTCTGGACAAAATACCCCATCGCGAAAAACCGCAGTTTCCGCCGGCATGGTTTTTATATTGAATTCGTCCCACATGTATGACATATTATCTGCATTATAAAGGAAATAAAAATGGGATTCAATTGTGGAATTGTCGGATTGCCGAATGTTGGTAAATCTACATTATTTAATGCATTGACACAAAGTGCCGCGGCCGATGCACAAAACTATCCTTTTTGTACAATCGAACCAAACACTGGCCGGGTTGTTGTGCCAGACAAAACATTGCACAAATTGGCCACTGTTGCCAAGTCTCAAAAGATTATACCTACCCAGTTGGAAATTGTTGATATCGCGGGTCTGGTACGCGGGGCATCCACTGGCGAAGGATTGGGAAATAAATTCTTGGGTAATATATTGTCTGTGGATGCAATTATTCATGTGGTCAGATGTTTTGAAAATGATGACATTGTGCATGTAAATGGGCGCATCGACCCATTATCAGATATTGATACAATTGAAACAGAATTAATGTTGGCAGATATTGAAAGCCTGGATAAACAGATAAAAAATCTGGAAAAAAAGGCGCATGGTTTGGACAAAAATGCAATAAAATTATTGGCAGATGCCACCACTATTCGTGATTGTCTGGCGCGGGGCGTGCCGGCGCGTGCATCTGGGGTGGATGCACATCCATTTAATTTACTGACGGCAAAATCTGTTATTTATGTATGTAATGTAGACGAAGCGTCCGCCGCATCCGGAAATAAATTTTCTGATGCTGTGCGCGAAAAGTACGGTGCGATTGCCCCAGTGTTAGTTATATCGTCAAAAATAGAAATGGAAATTGCCCAAATTGTTGACCCCGATGAACGAAAAATGTTTTTGGACGATTTAGGCTTGGCTGAATCTGGGTTGGATAAAATAATTCGCACCGGATATGAAACATTGGGACTGCAAACATTTTACACAATTGGCCCCAAAGAATCACACGCATGGACCATCACGCGTGGTATGACCGCACCACAGGCGGCCGGAAAAATTCATACTGATTTTGAACGCGGTTTTATTCGTGCCGAAGTTATATCACCAGACGATTTTATAAAATATGGTGGTGAACTGGCGGTAAAAGAGGCCGGCAAAATGCGTCTGGTTGGCAAAGAATATGTTATGCAAGACGGTGATATATGTCATTTCTTGTTTAATAATTAATAAAAAAAGCCGGCATTTACCGGCCTTTTTTATACTTTTTTACATCGAAATTAACTTTTCTAATTTTTCGTTTGCATCGTGTATTTTTGTATCCAGTGCGATAATATCTGTGTCAACATTATCCCCAGATAATTTTTTTACCACCAATTCTTTGCGCTGTATATGCAGTTTTTCCAGGTATTTTTGTAATTTTAACGAAACAATATATTTTTCTGCGGCCGTTTTATCCAAATTCATATCAGCCACATCACCATCTAAATCGATGTTTAATGTTGCCAAGAAATCCGCGTACTGTTCAGCAATTTCCGGATATTTATTCGTAATAAAAATCAATGTGTTTTTTGTTATTGCATCAATTTGTGGTAATTCTATTTTGGGAACATTATTTTTATTTTTCTTCCATTTATGCCATTCGTTAAACATACGCGAATCATATTCGTGTTCATATTCACTGCGTAATGTAACATCGGTTATTTTTGCAATTTTTTGTTTTAAAAATTTTTCTGCTTGTGTGCGTCCATTTGGTGTGGATACAGTAAATCCGGCGTTTGCCAGATTCCATAAAAAATCAACCAACGGCACAGCATCATCAATAATTTTTTTCATCGCCACCGTCCCAGATGTTTTTAAAACTTCATCTGGGTCTTTACCGCCACTGACAAACGCAAATCGAACATCAGATGCATCGCGCAAGAATGACATCATAATATCGCATGCGCGCGCGGCGGCCTTTTGGCCCGCACTGTCCCCGTCAAAGCAAAATGTTATATTTCTGTTCGCCTTGCACAGTAATGATATATGATCTTCGGTCAGTGCGGTACCCAATGGTGCGACCGTTTCTGGGAAACCATTACATTGCATTTGTATTGCGTCTATTTGTCCTTCGACAACTATGCTGCGGTTGGCGCGATGAATTGCATCGCGTGCGAAATTAAATCCAAATATAGTGCGCCGTTTATGGAATAATTCTGTATCTGTGGTATTTATATATTTTGGTTCACTGCCATCCAGACTGCGTCCAGAAAATGCGACAATTTGCCCACGCGCGTTAAATATTGGAAACATTAATTTATCACGAAAGAAATCATACATTCCATATTCGCCACGCCGACATAATCCTGTGGCCAGCAAGTTATCTTGTTTTATATTTACAAATGTATTTGCGATTATGTTATTTTTTGGCGCATATCCAATACGATATTTTTTTATCATATCGTCACTGAACCCGCGCCGGCGTATATATTCCAGTGCATGCGCGCCATTTTCTTCGAACAATTTTTTTTGATAAACCTGGGCGGCATTATTTATAATTTCAAAATAAGATTCTTCGCGTGCAACCTGGTCCGGGGATTTTGGCTTGTAATCAGGCATTTTTAGCCCGGCCGCGGCCGCCAGTTCTGTAATAGCAGTTTTGAAATCTACATTTTCAGATTTCATCACAAACGATATAATATCGCCATGTTCGCCACATCCGAAACAGTGATAAAAACCCTTGTCTTCATTAACAGAAAAACTGGGTGTTTTTTCATTATGAAACGGGCAACATCCCCAATAATTTTGACCTTTTTTAACCAACGGTACGCGGCGCGATACAATATCAACAATCGACAGACGCGCGCGTAATTCATCGGTAAAATTTCTGTCCAGCCCGGCCATTATTTTGTTTTTCTTTTAAATCTTTTTGTTGTTTTTTTGTTATTTATTAAATCAGTTGCTGTTTGTAAATCAGGTTGTGTATCAACCGATACATTTACACCATTTGATGAAATATACGCACCATATCGTCCTGTTGGATAATAATATATGGTTTTACCAGTTACACTGTTTTCACCAATTATAATTGGGTCTGCTTTTTTCACCCCGCCCGCCAACAATTCACGCGCCACATCCAGTGTTATTGTTTCCGCCGTGTATTGTTTTGCAGCGGCATTTTTTTTGCCATCTGTTACATATGGACCAAATCTGCCGATTCTGAATGATATACCATCACCCAAATCCACCGGCGCGTTTGTTGTTTTTGTATTTTCATCTGTCGGCTGTGGATTGCCAAAGTCCGCCAGTTTTTGTGTATAATCACACTTTGGATAATTTTCACATCCGATAAACGCGCCGAATTTAGATAATTTTATTCCCAATTTTCCGCTACATTTTGGGCATTTATCATCACCACCTGGGAACAAATGATCATGCATTAAATTGTTTATTGCGTCAATAATTTCTGTTGTTTTAACCCCACGCGCATCATCAATCATTGCCGCCGTTGGTGTCCAGAAATTATTCAACGCATTTAATTTATCTTGTTTTCCATTAGAAATATCGTCCAATGTATCTTCTGTTTTTGCGGTAAAGTTAACATCAACCAATTCATCAAAATATTTTGATAAATACGCAGAAATCACCCATCCACCGGCGGTTGGATGAAAACGATGTTGTTTATCCATCTCGACATATTTTCTGTCAACAATGGTTGACATAATTGTTGCGTATGTTGATGGTCGCCCGATACCCAATTCTTCCAATTTTTTTACCAGTGATGCCTCTGTATAGCGCGCGGGCGGTTGGGTAAAATGTTGTTCCGGGACCAGTTCTGTAATATCAATTTTATCGCCAACATTTAACGGCGGCAGTTTAGATTCTGTGTCATCGGCCGCGTCATCTTTATCTTCGGTATAAACGCGCATAAAACCATCAAATGTACGCGTTGTACCAACGGCATGAAATATCGCCACATGATTTTCAGTTTCAATATCTGCGGAAACACTGTCGAATTGTGCATTTGTCATTTGACATGCAATGGTGCGTTTCCATATTAAATTATATAATTTTTCTTCATCCCCCGACAGTTCTGGCATTTTTCCATCAAAGTGTGTTGGGCGAATTGCCTCGTGCGCTTCTTGGGCATTTTTAGATTTTGTAACATATACATTCGGTGTTTTCGGAACAAACGCATCACCATATGTATGTGCAATAAATCCGCGGATTTCGTTTACCGCATCTGCGGATAAATTTGTCGCGTCTGTACGCATATATGTGATTAATCCCTGCTCGTACAATTTTTGTGCGGTATTCATTGTGCGCCGTGATGAAAAATATAATTTGCGTGCGGCTTCTTGTTGCAGGGTACTGGTGGTAAATGGTGCGGCCGCCCGCCGTGATATCTGTTTTTTATCAATTGATATAACGCGCGCATCAATCACCGGGTTACCAATTTTTTCCAGAATTTCATGCACATAGCGCTGATTTCCGATGGTCATTTTTTCGATTTTTTCACCATCATATTTGGCCAACATTGCATCAAATATGCCCGCCCCAGAATTACAATTTGCCGTAACAGACCAGTATTCAATTGGTTTAAAAGATTCAATTTCGCGTTCGCGATCAACAACCAGTTTAACCGCCACTGATTGTACGCGACCCGCACTGCGCCCCAGATTACGGCGCCACAGCAATGGTGAAATTCCAAATCCAATCAAATAATCCAACGCGCGGCGTACCAAATATGCATCAACCAGGTTTTTATCAATTTCGCGCGGATGCGCAATCGCATCCATCACAGCTTTCTTTGTAATTTCATGAAACGCGACCCGATAAACTTTTTTACCATTTAATGCTTTTTTTGTATTTAATATATCCAGAATGTGCCATGCGATGGCCTCGCCCTCTCTATCCGGGTCGGATGCCAGATATACAGCATCGGCCTTTTTCAATTCGTCCATAATTTGTTTAATTTGCTTTTCTTTACCCGGCATAATTTGCCAGCGCATTTTAAAATCATGTTCTGTATCAACACTGCCATTTTCTGGAACTAAATCCCGTACATGACCAACAGATGCGATAACACGCCACCCCGCCCCCAGGTATTTTTCAATTGTTTTTGCCTTTGATGGTGATTCGACAATCAGCAGATTCATAATATTAACTTCCTTTGGCCGACAATTGTTGATCTTTGTGAATATGCGCGTTCTGGCACAGACCGAACCCAAACATCAGTGATAACAGACTGCTGCCACCAAAAGACATCAGTGGCAATGGCACCCCAACGGTCGGCATCAATCCCAGAACCATAGAAATATTTATAAAATAATAAATGAAAAAGTTCAACATAAAACCAAAACACACCAATTGACCAAACCGATTACGGCATGTTTTTGCACACCAGAACAATATCACAATTATAAATGTATACAGTGCCAACAACGAAAACGCGCCAATAAATCCAAATTCTTCACCCAGCATGGTGAATATAAAATCAGTCTGTTTTTCCGGCAAAAATGATTGCTGTGATTGTGTACCGGCCATATATCCTTTGCCCAGCATGCCGCCCGACCCAAACGCTATTTTTGCCTGGTTAATTTGATACCCGGCCCCCTGGGCATCATGGTCAGGATTAATAAATGTAATAATTCTGTCGCGTTGATAATCGTGCAAGCCCCCATACCATACCAATGGCGCGGCCATCAGCCCCAGCACCGCGGCAATAATAAACCACTTTTTTTGTGCGCCCACAATATAGAAAACACCGACTGTAATCATCCCCAAGGATAGCGCTGTTCCTAAATCTGGTTGTGCCACAATCAGTAAAAACGGCACCAGCAACATCGCCGCCGGCACGACATAGTTTTTTAATTGTGTTAATTCTACTGAATTCATCCATGCAAAGTAGCGCGCCAACGCCAGTACCAGGGCAATTTTTATCAATTCAGATGGTTGTACATGGAAAAAGCCCAGATTTAACCATCGTTGTGCGCCCATACCAGTATGACCAACAAATGTAACCAGTATAATTAAAATCAATGCCACGGCATAAATTGCATACGCCGATTTTACCCATGTTTTTATATTAGTAAATGCGGCGAAAAAGAACACCCCAAATCCCAACACAATCTTGGTTAATTGTGATAATGCAAATGGTCGCCATGCACCACCACCCGCCGAATACAGAACAACAATTGATACAGCCAGAATCAAACACATGGGTATAAACATCGCCCATGAAAAACGGCTAAGTTTTTCTGGGAAACTCATCATACTTGCATTTGAAACGCGTGTTTGTCGTGCCATTTTTTATTTTTTCTGTTTTAACAATGTTCGCATAACTGCGGCCACGCTGCGTCCGGCCAGACCGGCACTGCCAGAATGTTCTGTTATTGCGCATGCCGCATATTTTGGTTTATCTGTTGGCGCATATCCAACAAACATCCCGTGATTTCGCATATTCCATTGCAATTGTTCATTGGTCAGAACCCCACTTTCGCGTTCGGCGCGTGAAATACTGCGCACCTGGGATGTACCTGTTTTACCGGCCATGCGTGCACCACCAACATTAATTGCACTACCGGCGGCGGTTCCCCCAGGGCGCGTCACCTGTTCCAAACCGCGCAGCACAGCATTTATGTTTTTTTGTTGCAGTCCTAAATTCGCAAACTGTGGCGCATCCCCAGACACGATTAATCGTGGCATAACCACCTTGTTTGATACAGTGCGCGCAATCATGGTCGCCAATTGCAGACAGTTGGTTAATACAAAACCCTGGCCGATGCCAGAAATAATTGTATCCCCATGAACCCAATGATATCCGATTTCGCGTTCTTTCCAGTATCTGTCGGGGATAATTCCGGCCATTTCGCGCGACAACACCCCATCCATATATTTTTGTTGCAGCCCCAGTTTAATTGCCATTTCTTTGATAGAATCAATACCAATTTTTAATGCCAACTGGTAAAAATATATGTCGCACGACCGTTTTAATGCGCCGGCCAAATCAACCCATCCGTGTCCTTCGTCTTCCCAGCAATGGTACCGCCGATCGCCATAATCCCAATGTCCTGGGCAATAAATTTTTTCATTTGGTGTAATTGCGCCAGATTCCAATGCGGCCAGTGCAACAACAATCTTGAATGTTGAACCTGGTGGATACAGACCTTCAACTGTTTTGTTCATAAACGGTTTCATAAAATCGTTACGCAGTGAATTTATATATTCTTCGCCATCATCGGTGCCAAACATGTTCGGATCAAAACTGGGGGCAGATACCATCGCCAATATATCACCAGTTTCAATATCCAGTGCAACCCCACACCCGGCGCGATGCTGCATCAATGCGTCATACAACGCGCGTTGTGCATCGGCATTGATTGTTGTTTGCAGGTTATTGCCGGTAATTGCCGGACTAAATTGTGATTTGTCTTCACCAGTTACGCGCCCAACTGCATTTGTTATCATTACTGTCTGTCCCGGGACCCCGGCCAGTTCATCATTAAATCGCCGTTCCAGCCCGGTGACACCAGTTGTAAAGAATGGTGCATTTGCAACCGGTGTTTCAGGTGCGCCAACATATCCGAATATTTGCGCGCCCGCCGGTCCCATTTCATAAACGCGCGTAAAACCATCGCGTACATGTAATCCTGGGATGTTTTTTGCCTGTAATGCCGCCAATTGCGCCCAATCAGAATTTTCACTGATTAACACTGGTTGAAAGGCGCGTTGTTTTTTTATCTGGGCACGAATTCTGTCGATTCTTTTTTGATTTAAATTTAATTCGGCTGCAACCGCAGACAACACAGAATCAATATCATCAATTTCTTCGGGAATGATGTATATTCTGTATGTTGGTGCATCGCGTGATATTGTTGCACCACCACCTGCCAAGATTTTTCCGCGCTCTGGCATATTTATCTGGATACGAAAAGAATTATTCTGGCTTTTTTCTGTGTATTCACGATAGTTAAATAATTGCATCTGTAACATACGCAGCACCAGCGCCGATGTCAGCACCGCCCCCGCGGTCAAGAACAGCGCACTGCGCCGGTCAAAGGTTCGTGCAACTTCTTTATCTATCATTGCCGACCCTTTTGATTAATGCAGTGATGGGAAAATACAATGTTGTTGTCCATGCAAATAACCATATTGCACGCATCATATTTGAAACATTAAATTCAAACAACGCCAATAAAAATGTTGCCAGTCCAAAAAAAACCGTAAACACATTCAGCGCATTTTTATCCAGTCGTGATAAATCGATAAAATTCTGGAATCCGTTGATTGCATAAAACAGGCAATATGCCGCAGTCCAGTAAAACAGTGTGTCAAACCGATAGTCTATCAGAAAACAAAAAATCACAGAAAATAGTGCAAACCACGGTACCGGCCGAACAAAAGAACAATAGAATATCGGAATTATTGCCAATATCCCGGCCGGATTCCAAAACGCCACCGACAAACGCCACAGAACAATGACGCAAATAAACGGGAATGCTGTTCGTAAAAAATCCAATACCTGTTTTTTCATTATTCGTATTTATTGTCATCATTATTAAATTGTAAAACAATAACGCGTGACAGTGTCTGTGGTGTTCGCACATTAACATCTGTTTCATTTACAGTCTCGCCAACATAGATACCATTTGGCATAACCCCACTGATATTACTGGTGACCAGTTTTACCCCTGGGGATGGTTGAAATTCTGGGTCGCTAAAAAATCCCAATGTTGGTGTATCAGTACCATTACCCTGTATAAAACCATACACTTCGGACCCAGCGATTCTGACAGGTATGTTTATATCAGAATCTGTCAATGCGCGCACGCGTGAAAACCCGTGTGCCGTGTCAATTATAACCCCAACCAGCATTCCATCTGGTGCAACAACCGCCATACCATCGGCCAACCCGTGTTGTTTACCCTTGTTTATGAAAAAAGTACTGTGATGAAATGCGGTATTATCGTACATAACATCGGCCACAATTGCCGTATTTGGCATATTTTGTACTATATCCAATTCACGCGATAATTTTTGGTTTTCCACCATTGCAATATCACACGCGTTTTTATCGCGCCGCGCCGCGTCCAATTCATGACGCAGACGCGCATTTTCATCGCGCAAATCAGACAGTTCACGAATGTTTTCGGCCGCATTTCCAATGGCACGAATTGGCCATGTAATAACATCCCCGACCCAGTTCGCCACCGGCAACACAACATGCGCCAACCCGTTCATCAGTGCATAGTCGGGCTTTGCAATCATTATATATATAAATAAAATAGGCAGAACCGCGGCCGCGGCCGCAGATTTTATAATCGTCCATAATTTAGAAGATAACTTGGTCTGTCCCATGGGAACCAGTTTAAACACTAAAATCCATATATTCAATAAAAACTTGATTTTTCATTTAATTATGCCATAATACCGGCCGTACAACGAACCGAAATGGCCATGGCGTTGCCATCAGGTTATAAACAAAAAGGAATAAAAATGCCAAAGTTAAAAACAAAATCGTACCTGAAAAAGCGTGCGTCCATGACGGCAACGGGTAAAATCCGTGTTGCCAGAAATGCCCACAAAAAATTGTTGCGTAATAAATCAAAGCGCGCAAACAATGCGGGTTCAAAACCACAGTATTTGAACGATAACATGACGGGACAGGCGAAAATCTTGGCCCCATATGGATTGAAGTAAAGGGGGCAAATTATGGCAAGGGTAAAACGCGGAACAACCGTAAAGCAAAAACATAACAAGATTTTGGCGCGTGCCAAGGGGTATCTGGGACGTCACCATTCTACATATCGCGCTGCGCGTGAAAAAACAGAAAAGGCGGGTCAATACGCATATCGCGATCGCCGCGTGAAAAAACGCGAATTTCGTGGGTTGTGGATTGTCCGTATCAATGCCGCTGTGCGTAATAATGGCATGACATACAGCCAGTTTATGAACGGTCTGAAACGGGCCGGTGTTGCCCTGGACCGCAAGGTTTTGGCCGAAATGGCGTATGCGGGTGACGCAAACTTTGTAAAATTGGTTGAAACAGCAAAACGATTTACTGCCACCGATGCTAAATAAGGCCTTGGCGGTGGGTATTTTATTTTGTATTATAAAAGCCGTCTTTGACGGCTTTTTTGTTTTAATACGGGGATATCGTTATGCAAGAACAAATAAAAAATATAAAAACACTTGAAGAATTACAGGCATTGTATACGGCGACATTTGGTAAAAACGGTACAATGACCGCAAAATTAAAAAATATGAAAAATCTGGATAATGATGCGCGTGCAAAGTTAAATCGTGAAAATGCGGCGCTGCGTGAATTATTCAAATTGCGCCAGACGGAATTGGAAAACGCGGCAATGCATGCGGCATTGGCGGCCCAGCGGTTGGACCCATCGCTGGATATATTGCCTGAAAATCGCGGCACATTACATCCATTGACCCAGGCTTTGTCTGATATATCCGCGATACTGGAATCATTTGGATATGAAATGTGGACCGGGCCAGAGGTTGAAGATGACTGGCATAACTTTACCGCATTAAACACACCCGAATATCACCCTGCCCGCGATATGCAGGATACATTTTTCCTGGGCAATGGGAATGTCATGCGTACACAAACATCTGCGATACAGATACGCAGCATGGATAAAATTGGCGCGCCGATAAAAATGTTCGGCATTGGTGCCACATATCGCAAGGAAATGGATGCCACACACAGCCCCATGTTCCATCAAATCGAAGGATTGTATATCGACACCGATATAACGATGTCTGATTTAATTGCGGATGTGCGTGAATTTTTAAAGCGATTCTTTGAAATGGACGATGTTGAACTGCGCGTGCGTCCATCGTACTTTCCATTTACTGAACCCAGCATTGAGATCGATATGAAATGGCATGGTGACCAGTGGCTGGAAATCATGGGTGCGGGCATGGTTCATCCGAATGTTCTGCGCAATTGTAATATTGATGCTGATAAATACCAGGGCTTTGCATTTGGATTTGGCTGGGACAGATTGGCGATGTTAAAATATGGTTTAAACGATATACGCCAGTTTTATGATGGTGATGTGCGCTGGCTGCGGGAAACAGGCTTTTAATTATGGGGGCAAGAAATGAAATGGACATATGATTGGTTAACAGACTATTTAAAAACAGATTTGTCGCCCGAACAAATTGCAGATATACTGACCCGCACCGGACTGGAGGTCGAAGACCTGGTCACACCAATTGCACCAATTGCGGCAAAAATTATAGAGTGCAACAAACTGGACGGCAGCGATCATCTGCATATACTGATGGTGGACGATGGTACCAAAACCCTGCGCCAGGTGGTATGTGGTGCGCCAAACGCGCGCGTGGGGTTGGTGTCTGCACTGGCATTGCCGGGGTGTGTAATTGATGGGCATGAAATAAAATCCGGTAAATTACGCGGCGTTATGTCAAATGGCATGATGTGCAGTGCGCGTGAACTGGGTATCGGCGATGATCACAGTGGTATTATCGAATTACCCGCTGATACAAAAATTGGCATCCCGGTAATAAAATCTGAAATTGTTTTTGATGCCGGTATTACGCCAAACCGTCCAGACTATTTGTCTGTACGCGGCATTGCGCGTGACCTGGCGGCATGCGGGGCGGGGGAATATATCGCGCCGCACGATGATACATTAGCGCCAGTCAAATCATCGCGCGCGGTGAACATAAAAACAGATAAATGCCCGGTATATCAGTTTTGCGAAATTCACGGCATAAAAATCGCACAAAGTGCTGATACGGTAAAATCGCGCCTGGGGGCAATTGGCATTAATCCAAAGAATGCCCCGGTGGATACGACAAACTATATCTGTTACGACATGGGTCAGCCAATGCATTGCTTTGATGCAGACGAAATACACGGCAATATTACCGTACGCATGGCGCAAAATGGTGAAAAATTCACCGACCTGTTTGGAAACGAACATACTTTGTGCGATACAGATATGATAATCGCCGATGATGCGGGTGCGCTGGCGTTGGCGGGTGTTATTGGTGGTGCGCGTGGCATGACAACCGATAAAACAGAAAACATTATACTGGAAAGTGCATATTTTAACCCGGTATCTGTCCGCAAAACGGCAAAAAGATTGGGTATATCGACTGATTCATCATACAGATATGAACGCGGCATTGACCCGACCATAACCGGTATTGCATTGGCACGCGCGGCGCATATGATAATGGACGCGTGTGGCGGCGAAATTGTGGGTACTGGCATTGGCGGAAAAATCCCAAATGAAAATCGTAAAATTAAATATTCACCAGATTTGTTCATGCGCAAGACAGGTATCGATATGCCGGCGGACAAACAGCGCGAAATATTAAAAAATCTGGGATTTGAAGTATCAGAAACGGGTGCAACATGGACAATTACGCCACGTCCGGCGCGTGTTGATATTGAAATTCCGGAAAATATTGTTTCTGAATTAATTCGAATTTATGGATACGATAATGTTATAGATGCCGCGCATCATCGCCCTAGTGATGCCGCAAAGCACCGTGATTATTATATCGGAATAAAACGCGAATTGGCATCCCGTGGCTTGAACGAGGCAAAATCATTCGGCTTTGGTAATTCCGCAGTCGAAGAATTATTGTCTGATGCGCCAATTGTAAAAATTGCAAACCCAATTACCAAAGATATGGATACGGCGCGCAACAGTTTGCTGGGCAATATTTTGGGTTTTGTTGCTGAAAATGAACATCGCGGATATCCGGATTTAAATATCTTTGAATTGGGTACCGTGTTTGATGGTGACATGCCGAACCAACAACATACGCAAATATGTATCGTGCGTACAGGAAATACCGCGCCGCGCCACTGGACACATCGCAACCGCGCGCGCGATATTTATGATGTCAAGGCGGATATAATCGCATTAATGCACGGTCAAAAATTCACGGTATGTACAGAAAATCCGCCACATTGGGCGCATCCATTCAGATATGGTGCGGTGATGCAGGGCAAAAAAAAGATTGCAGAATTTGGTGAATTATCGCCAATCGTGGCGCGTGCGCTGAAAATCAAGACGCGTACAAACATCGCAATAATTGAAAATGCAGACGCACTGCCAACCGCACGCCGACCGCATGAACCGAAACTGTCTGAATTTCAACCAATAACGCGTGATTTTGCGTTTGTGGTTGATTGTGACACGTCGGCGGAAAAACTGACTGGCACGGCGATGGCATCAGACGGGCGCATTACAGATGTGGTCATATTTGATGCATTTGAATTGCCAGATGGCAAAAAATCAATCGCATTCACAATCACAATCACCCCGACAGAAAATATGTCGGACAATGATTTACAGAAAATCCAAGACGCGGTCATCACGAATGTTGAACGCAAATGTAATGCCCAAATTCGTGACAAATGATGTAAAAAAATAACCCCGTGAAAACGGGGGAATAAAATGACATTTAAAACAAAACAAAGATTTGTATTTGTAATAATGGTTGTGGCAATATTGATATGTGGATACATGATTGCCATGTAAAAAACATCAAAAAACACCGGTAAAGGCCGGCGTTTTTTGATAAATTATGTTTGTTGTGGAAAAATAATAAAAAATGCCGGCATTTACCGGCCTTTTTTATACTATTTTTGCACCTGCCCTGCACCATCGCGCCACCGGACATTCGCCGCATTTTGGGCGCACGGCCCGACAAATATATCGCCCATGCAAAACCATAACATGATTAACAATTGGATGATATTTTTTTGGAATAAGTTTTAGCAGTTTTTCTTCGACCTTTTCCGGGGTATTTTCATCCGCCCCAACCCAACCATATCGATGTGCATTGCGAAAAACATGCGTATCCACGCCGATATTTGGTGCACCCCACAAAACATTCATAATAACATTGGCTGTTTTTTGACCGATGCCGGGTAATTTCATCAGTGCATCACGATTGTGATATTTTTTCGGGAATTTATAATTATCATCCGCCCCGTCCGCATCATGCGCCAATTCCGCCGCCAAGCCCATGATACTTTTCGCCTTGTTATTAAAGAAAGACAACACGCGAATATGTTCCTTTAACCCGTCTATCCCCAACGCCAACATTTTTGCCGGTGATGGCGCGATGCGGAATAATTCTGGTGTAACCTCGTTCACTTTTTTATCAGTTGCCTGGGCGGATAAAATAACCGCGACCGCAAAAGTAAATTCGTTTACCGAATACAGTTCCGACCGAATATTCATATCAATTACGGTCGGAACATGCGTGAAATATATTTCTGGTGTCAGCGTCATGTTAAATTATTCGGCGAATGCAAAGTTTGCCAATCTGCCTTCGCATAATTTCTGGCAATCGCTGTTACACAGGTTGCGTACACCATCCATGGTGTTTGCGGTAAATTCGACCGTATCAACCCATATGTTTTTGTGTGTTGCGTCCGATGCAAAGCACATACAGCGCGCCGTATATGATTCTGACCGTTTTGTTTCATCGCGAACAACGGTGCCGTTTACGCTTTCATAATTTGATGCAAAACTTTTTGCGACACCAATCCCCGCGCACTGCGATGTGATTTTGATTTCGTGCGCATCCGCATCCAGTGTGCCGATATAAAACCCCGCCCCGAATATCAACAGCGCGCCAACTATTCCCAAAATCCAATGCAATGATTTGTGCATGTGCATGTTTTTCTCCTTTTTTTCTTATACTCGTTCAACAGATATCGATAAATTATACCCTTCGATTTCTGTATTATACACCCCCGCATCACTTTGCGACATATTTTTTATCAGCGCGTCACGCATGATGCGCGCACGATGTTGTTCAATTGCATTGGCCAGTGCCGGGTCTGCGCTGTATTCCAGGTTAATTCTGTCAGACACATCCAGACCGGCGACTTTCCGTGAATCTTGGATAAAGCGCAACGCATCGTTTGCCAATCCTTCGGCGGCCAGTTCTGAATTTATTTCTGTGTCCAGAACGACCACTGCCGTATTATCTGGCAATGCCGCGCCCGTCACCCCATCGCGCACAGTCAGGCGATTTTCAAATTCATCAGAATTTAATTCATACGCGTCAACATATAACTTACCATCGCGAATTTCGTAATTACCCTGCTTTACCGCGGGAATAATCTGCTTTAATGCGCCACCCAGACGCGCCCCAATTTTTGGCGTAATCAGGTATACAAACGCGTCCGCCACCGTGTTGACATTATCGGTGAATTCAATTTGCTTTACATTTAATTCATCACGAATAATATCGCCATATTCTGATAAATCCGCCCCAGCCACGGTCAATTTATTTAATGGCAGTCGGTTACGCAGTTTATATTGTTCGCGTAATTGTTTTCCAACAGATACAACCATTTGTACGCGCCGCATATCATCAACAATTTTTTTATCGTAATCTGTGGCATCTGGGAAAGATTGTAAATGCACGCTTTCCGCGCCTGTTAAATTGCGATAGATATAATCAGAAATAAACGGTGCAAATGGCGCCATTGCGCGACACAGTGTGGTCAACACCGTATACAATGTATCAAATGCCCCCTGGTCTTCGTCCCAAAATCTCTCGCGACTGCGGCGAATGTACCAGTTATTCAGCACATCCAAAAATCGCACAAATTCTTTGACCGCGACATCAGGCTTGTATTCATCCAGTGCCGCCCCAACAACCGAAATCAGTGCGTTTAATTCGGCGATGATATATTTATCCAACGCGCCATCTGGGGTTGCGTTTTCGTGCGCCGTTATGTTGCCTGCATTGGCATACAGCGTAAAGAAATGATACGCGTTCCACAGTGGGGTTAATATAGTTTTTGTCGATTCTGCAAATACCTTGCCTTCCTTGTCAACGGGGACAGGCTCTGCCTTCATAAAATTTGACCCCAGTATAAACAGACGAATTGCATCTGCGCCGAATTGTTCAATTTGTTCTTCGGGATTAACAAAATTTTTCAGTGATTTAGAAAATTTCTTTTTATTTTCATCAACCACCATGCCGTTCGCAGACACTGTTTTAAATGCCGGGCTGTCGAATAACGCTGTTGCCAAAACCATCAGCGAATAAAACCAACCGCGTGTTTGATCTTGGCCCTCTATGATATAATCTGCCGGGAAAGAGGCATTAAATTTGTCTGCGTTTTCAAACGGATAATGCAGTGATGCCCACGGCATAGACCCTGATTCCACCCAACAGTCCAAAACATCGGGGATACGCGTCCATCCGTCTTTGGTTAATTTATCCAATGTTGGCCGATGCAGGTCATCGATTTTCACGCCAAAGAATTCTTCGATTTCGGCAATTGAACCAAATACCTTATATTCGCCGTCCTTTTCCCAAATGGGCAACGGTGTCCCCCAAAAACGATTTCTGGAAATTGACCACGGACGCGCGCCTTCGATCCATGTGCGGAACCGTTCACCAGCGGATGTCCAATTAACTTTTTTATTATTTTCAATTAATTTTTCGCGGATTTTTGGCACATCGATATACCAAGAATCAGTCGCGCGATAAATTAACTTTTCCTTGCTGCGGTCACTGTATGGATAAGAATGCTTGTATTGTTCTTTTTTTACCAAATGCCCATTATCGCGCAAGAATTGTATAATCTTTGGGTTGGCCGCAAATATATTTTCGCCGGCCCAATCACGCACTGTTTCATCAAAGTTTCCATAATTATCAACATTTAATAAAACTGGGAATTTTTGGTTAATATTTTTTGCCGCCCAAAAGTCTTCGGCACCATAGGCCGGCGCAATATGCACAATACCGGTACCGTCACTGTCTGATACATAGTCTGCGGGGATTACCTGGTATAACAAATCAGATACGCCTGTATAATAATCAAACAATGGCGTATACTTTTTCCCGACCAGTTCGTTCCCCATCAGTTCGCCAATTTTTTCGCATGTGCTGAATTGCTTTTCATATGCAGACAGTCTGGATTCAGCGATGATATACACAGCGCCATCACTGTCACGCATACGCAGATATTTCATGCCTGGATTTACCGCAAGTGCCGAATTCGCCGGCAGTGTCCACGGCGTGGTTGTCCATGCTAATACGCGTTCGCCAGTTTCTAATTCGAACCAAACGGTAATTGCATCATCAACAACATCGCGATAATCCTGGGACGCTTCGGAATTAGAAATAACCGTACCATTTACCCAGTCAAATGGGTTTACGCTGTAATCCTTGTATAACAGACCACGATCATATAATGTTTTTAGTGTCCACAGCATGGATTCCATATAGTTTTTATCCATGGTTTTATAACCATATCCATCACCCACATCGACCCAGCGCCCAATGCGTTCGATAAAGCGTTCCCATTCGTGCGTATATGTCAAAACATCGCACCGGCACATATCGCAAAATGCATCAATACCCTGTTGTGCAACGATATCTTTGGCTTGTTTCCCCTGCTTTTTTTCAACGGAATTTTCGGCGGGCAAACCATGACAGTCCCAACCCAGTTCGCGCACAACATGACGCCCACGCATAGTCTGATAACGCCCCACCATATCCTTGACGGCGGACACGCCCAGATGTCCCCAGTGTGGCAGACCATTTCCAAACGGGGGACCATCATAGAACGAAAACGGATGTCCCATTTTTGTTTTATTTAATGATTTATGAAATGTATTATCATTGCGCCAGAATGCCAGCACTTCATGTTCCAACGCCGGGAAATCTGCCTTGGGTTCTGTTTTTTTGTATGCCATGGTTTTATGCTCCTTATAAAAAACGGGCGCCCATGCGCCCCAGCCACATGCCAAAGGCGCATGTACGGGATTACTTTATAATAATTATTGCCGTGTTATTCATGTTTGTTTTATTCCTGGTGCCGGTTATAGGACTTGAACCTACGACCCCCTCATTACGAATGAGATGCTCTACCAGCTGAGCTAAACCGGCGCACGCGCATATCTTAGTATATGTTTTTGCGGATTTCCAGTATTAAATTCGTGGGATTTCAATCTTGTTGATATATAACTTATGTATGCGTATAGATGTAATATATAGATATACAACTACTTGTATTTGTGGATTTTTTCCTGCATAATAAATTCAGAGTCCACAGGTTGTGATTTCGGGACTGTGATAAGTCCATATCTGTTCGGTGCGAAAGCATCGTTATCTGGTGTAATGGTGTTTTTGCACCGTTATATCCCCGACATTGGGGCGGGGGCCGCTGGTATACAACAGGTTTTACCAAAGACAGCGGAATCATCTAACAGATATGATTTATCACCCCCCCCGACCGCCAATACTGTGGCGGTTTAACTTTTTTTATAAAAGGAAAAAATATGAAAAAAATAATTCCTGTTGCACTATGTGCATTATTGCCTGCAAGTGTCTTTGCCACAGAAACGCCAGCCAGCACAACCAATATATTTGATAACACCAGATTCTTTATGGAATATGGCGCATCAATATTTTCCAGTGCCGGGACAAAAACAAAATTGGACAGTCAAACACTGTCAGACATTGATACAACATCAATCAATTCTGGCACATCGCTGTCTGTTGGTGCTGATTTTGATGGGATTCAACTGGCCTTTACCCCATCTTATTCAGATCAAGAAGACACATCTATTTTTGATTTGGGATTAAAATTGGATATTCCGTTTATGGACACTAAATTACAACCATATATTTCATTATCTGCTGGTATCGGATTTATCAGTATTGATTCATTAGATGTTGATAATGAAATTGGTCTTGGCTATGGCATTGGTGCCGGTGTAAAGTACACATTTAATGACAATATGTATGTCAAGATTGGTCTGGAATATTCTGGCGCATCATTCAGTGTCGATGTATATGGATATGACGCAGATATGGACATATCTGGATTCAGTTTGACAACCGGTCTGGGGTACAGATTTTAACTAAAAAAGGCCGGCAAATACCGGCCTTTTTTGATAATTTTTATATACCACCAAAAGACATAAAAAATGCCGGCATTTACCGGCTTTTTTTGGTGTTTTTAACTGCCACATTTAATTTTGCGTAATACAACCATGATTCCCGCTGGTGTCATTCCTGGAATGCGTGACAGATCGGCAATATTTTCTGGGCGCACCGCGGTTAACTTTTCAACCAGTTCATTTGTCAGCCCCGGCAGACCCCGGTATTCAAAATGCGCGGGGATTTTTAATTCTGCATCCCGCCGATATGCGGCAATTTCGCGTTCGTTGCGCTGGATATATCCGGCATAGAATTTATCGTTTTCGCGGATTTTATCGGCGCGATACGCGTATTTTTCATCCCGCGTGGTTGCATCCAACATCCCCAGCGCCACCGCCATATCACCCAGACGCGCAATTGCATTATCCGCACGCAGACGCAACCGATATTCCGCGCGTGACGAAAACATCCGATACGGTTCATCCACCCCCAGTGTTGTTATATCGTCAATTAACACGCCAATCATTGCGTTTGTTCTGTCTAAATTTAATGTATTCAAACCCAACGCAAATGCGGCGGCATTTGCACCTGCAACGATGCCCTGGGCGGCGGCTTCCTCGTACCCGGATGTTCCATTAATTTGCCCGGCAAAGAACAATCCATCAATGTCCTTGGATTCCAGTGTGTCGCGCAGCGCGCGCGCGTCAATTGCGTCATATTCAATCGCATAGCCATATCGCACGACGCGCGCGTTTTCCAGTCCTGGGATCGTACGAATCCATGCATCTTGAATATCTGCGCCAAAACTGGTTGAAATACCGTTGGGGTAAATTAAATCACTGTTCAATCCTTCGGGTTCCAGAAAAACATGGTGTGATGTATGTTCCGGGAAACGCATAACCTTGTCTTCGATACTGGGGCAATATCGCGGACCTGTGCCACGAATATCCCCGTTATACATCGGTGCCGCCGATATATTTTCGCGTATTAAATCATGTGTTTTTTGTGTTGTGTGGGTTATATAACATACCGCGTCATAGTTATTATTCGGGTTTGGCACGCTGAACCAATCGTGTGGTGCGTCGCCTGGTTGTACTTCGCATACAGAATAATCAATGGACGATTTATCAATACGCGCGGGCGTACCTGTTTTCAGTCGCATGATTTTAAACCCTGCCGCTGCCAGTGCGCCTGATATATTTTCATCTGCTGCCTGGTATTCGCCGTTGTCCATTATGCGCCCGGATGACACCTTTTCTGTGCCACGCGTAACCAGCCCATGCAAGAATGTCCCCGTGGTCAACACAATCGCCCGCGCATGATATTTATCATTTATTATCTTGCGCGCGATATCTAATTTATCAACCGTTTCAAACGCGATATCCAGATTATTATATTCACCCAGAATTTGTGTTATTGCATTGTGATATAATTCGCGGTCAATCTGTGCGCGCAGTGCCTGGGTCGCCGCGCCATGTGACGCATTCAGTGTGCGAAAATGAATCCCGGCGGCGTCCGCCGCGCGGCCCATAACACCGCCCAGCGCATCTATTTCGGCAACCATTTGGGATTTACCCGGCCCACCAATAGACGGATTGCACGACATTGCACCCAAATCAGACGCGCGCTGGGTAATCAACAATGTGCGCGCCCCGCGCCGTGCAGATGCACATGCGGCTTCAACACCGGCGTGTCCACCACCAATAACAATAACATCAAATTCTGTCATTGATTAAAAACGCCCCATACCACCATTTACATGCAAGACTTGGCCATTGATGTACGATGCCGCATCTGATGCCAAGAACACACATGCATACGCAATGTCATCTGGTTCGCCAAAGCGTCCCGCCGGAATTTGTGCCAGGTATGATTTTTTCAGTTCATCAGACAAAACATCTGTCATTGGTGTTTTGATAAATCCTGGCGCGATACAGTTTGCGGTGATTCCGCGTGATCCAACCTCTGCGGCAATTGATTTTGTCATTGCGATCATACCGCCCTTGGACGCCGCATAGTTTGCCTGACCTGGTCCACCAATTGCACCGATGATTGATGCCATATTAATAATACGACCACCACGATTTTTCATCATCGGCATAATAACCGCACGACACATTTTAAAGCATGACCGCAGATTAGTATTTATAACATCATCAAATTGATCGTCCGACATACGCATCAACAATGTATCTTTTGTAATACCGGCATTATTTACAACAATATCAATTTTACCAGCCGTATCGATTGTGGACGCAACCAAATCAATTGCACCACCGTCAGACGCCAAATCAATTGGAATTTTGATATAAGAATTATCAAATTGTGCATCCAATTTATCCATACTGCGCCCAGACACAACGACCGTTGCGCCGGCTTCTTTCATACGCTTTGCAATTGCGCCGCCGATACCACCGGTTGCGCCAGTAATTAATGCAACTTTGCCTGTTAAATCAAACATTTTATATCTCCAACTTTTTTGCTGTCATATCTGGACATATGCGCGTTGTCAATCCTGTCAGAACTGCGCCTGGTCCAACCTCAATCGTTTCTGTGATACCCAATTCGTGCATTTTCAAGACTGATTCACGCCAATGCACGCCGTGCGTAATTTGATATACCAATGCATCTTTAATTTCATCCGGGTCAGACATCGGTGCCGCCGTTTTATTAGAAATTAAAATGGCTTTTGGCGTTTTGATTTCAATTTTTTCCAATGCGGCGCGCATTTCATCCGCCGCGGGTGCCTGGATTCTGCAATGAACCGGCACGGATAACGCCAACGGCATAGCGCGTTTTGCGCCTGCTGCTTTGGCGGCGGCCATGGTTGCCTCTACCACATCGCGCGCGCCTGAAATAACCACCTGGCCTGGGGAATTATCGTTTGCCACATCGCAATCTGTTTGTGCACAAATTTCGCGTACTTGTTCAATTGGCAACCCCAGTATCACGGCGGTCAATCCCGCACCAACCGGTACCGCACGCTGCATCGCATCCCCACGCAGTCGCAACAAACGCGCGGTATCGCCAACCGACAGCGCACCCGCCGCACACAGCGCGGTATATTCACCCAAACTGTGTCCTGCGACATATTCGGTTAATGGAACACCCGCCGCGCGTAACATCGCAATCGATACCGCCATGATTGCAGGCTGGACATTCGTGGTCAGTGTTAAATCATCCATCGGACCATTAAATATAATATCAGACAGTTTTTGATTTAACGCATCATCAACCTCATCAAATACTGCGCGTGCGTCTGGATTATTATCATACAATTCTTTGCCCATACCAACGGCTTGCGAACCTTGCCCCGGAAAAACCAGTATAGATGACATATATACTCCTTACTTAAATTTTCAGCCTAATTATAGAATTGAAAAGTGCGATGCGCAAATATTATCTGATGGGGATAATTTTTTGATTATGTGCAGTATTTTTATCGCGCGCCGGACGGATTGAAAATTCACATCCGCAATAATTTTGACGATAAAAGTTTGCACTTTGTCCAATTTGTTGGCGCAGTTCTTCGTTCCATTTAACTGGAATATATTGCGCACCCAATGACGCTGTGCCGGCATCATCCACCTGATGTTGGCTTTTATGGCGCGATACACCAAAGACTGACGATACCGCATCATATCCGTGTTCTGCCGCCCACCGGCGCGCATATTCAAATCGAAATTTAAAACATGCACTGCACCGCGGGCCGCGTTCTGGGGCATCTTCCATTCCGCGCACGGCATCACGCCACGCCGCGTGGTCATATTCGCCAATCGCGTATTTTACGCCCAGTTTTTCACAATATCGTATTTGTTCTGCCAGTCTTTTGTCATATTCGGCGGCTGGGAATATATTTGGGTTAAAGAATAAAACGATAAAATCATCCACCCCCGGGATTTCCCCATCAGCTAATTCTTTTATCGCGCCCGCACTGCACGGCGCACAGCAAGACATTAACACCAGTTTCATTTGATATTATAAACAGTTCCAATTTCTGTATCCGCCGCCAGTTCGATGATATTGTCCGTGTCATCGCCCGCACCAATTTCCGCGCCACTGCACATCATGCCATATGATTCAACACCGGCGACAGTGCGCTGGGCAATGGGCTTTTTCGCGCCGGGTAATTTTGCGCCAATTGGTGCCAAAACACCAATCAAGCCAACATGTACATTTGGTGCACCACATACAATTTGCAAGTTATGATTTTCGCCGTCATCAACGGTCAGAATATGCAAATCATCGCGCGTTGGGTGATTTTTTACACCCACGATTTTTGCGACAATTGGCCGGGGCGTATCATCTGTTTTTGGTGCGTATTGCGCGGTTAATTTTTCAACCGTTTCATCATCAATCCGCGTAAACAGGTTTTCCGGCACAACAAAGCGTGCGCCATCCGCAACGCGTGGTGCATATTCATCTGGCCATGATAAATCCAATTCCGAATCCACGAACACGGCGCGTATTTTTTCGGCAGTTCCCGGGATAAACGGCGCAGATACACGCGCATACAAATCGATCAGCTGGAAACATTGATTCAGCACTGCACCCGCTGCAACCATATCACCATTTTTCACCAATGTCCATGGTTCATGCACGGTCATGTATTCGTTACCAATCGCATATAAACTGCGCAACGCAACAATTGCACTGCGGAATTCGCACGCGTCCAATGCATCCGTTAAATCGCGCAACTTTTCGTTTATTTGGTTGTCTAAATCGGTATCACGCGCACCCGCCACTGGGACTGTATCGCCAAAGTTTTTGTTTGTTAATTTGCAAACGCGCGACACAAAGTTCCCCAACATACCGTTCAGGTCTTTGTTCACAATATCGGCAAAACGTTCGAACGTAAAGTTCGTATCGTCGGTCTCGGGCGCAGATGCCATCAGCGCATATCGCCACGCGTCCGCCGGCGCGATTGAAATCGCATCATCCAAAAACACACCGCGATTTTGTGATTTGGAAAACTTGCCGCCTTCAAAATTCAGGAAATTCATGGCCTTTAATTGATCGACAGTTTTCCAGTTATCGGCCAATGCCAATTGCTGTTCCGGGAATAAAACAGCGTGGAATTTTACGTTATCCTTGCCCATAAATTGCGCATAGTGCGTATCATCATTTTTCCACCAAGACGCCCAGTCATCGGTCGCCGCCTGGGATATAGAAACATATCCCCATGGCGCCTCAAACCATACATAGAATACTTTGTTTTCATATCCTGGCTTGTTTACAGGCACGCCCCACGACAGGTCGCGCGTAATAGAATAATCCAACAGTCCTGTTTTTTGCCACCCGTACGCAATACTTTTTGCTGTTTTAGACCAATTGTCTGAATGTGTTTTTAACCAATCATCCCACAGTTTTTGCGCGGATGCCGCCAAAAAGAATAAATTTTTTGTCGGGCGCAGTTCGATATTTGTACTGCCAGAAATTGTGCTGCGTGGGTTTAATAATTCTGGGGCCTCGTACGTTGCGCCACATTTATCGCATTGGTCGCCACGTGCGTTTTCGTATCCGCATTTTGGACAGGTGCCCTCGATTTGCCTGTCGGCCAAAAACATATTGTCATCGACCGAGAAAGGCTGTAACGTTTCGCGTTCGTCGATTAATCCCAATGTGTCCAGACGTGTAAATAAATCCTGGACCAATTTTTCTTGTAATTGGGTATGTGTGCGGCCATACAGGTCAAATGATAATTCAAAATCACGTACCGCGCGCAAATGTTTTTCGTAATATTTATTATTGTATTCCAAAATGGGCATATTTTCTTTTATTGCGCCGACCGCGGCGGGGGTACCATGTTCGTCTGCGCCACAGACATATAATACATCGCGTCCGCGCGCACGGCAGAAACGTGCATATACGTCCGACGGTAACCAGCATCCCACTAAATGCCCCAGATGTAATTCACCGTTCACATACGGTAATGCGGATGTAATCAGATACTTTTGTTTTTTATTATTTGTTGTCATTGTGTTATGCCCTTTTGTAAAAATATATGGGCGCCCAACGGGGCGCCCAGGAATCCCGTCAGAATTTTTGATTAAGATTAATTATACATTCGCATCATCTTTTATAACTTTATTTTTTACGCTGTGTGGCTTGTCACCTGCAACCTTCGGCGAATGTGTGGCTTGCTGCCCGCAACCTTCGGCGAAAGTGTGGCTTGCCACCCGAAGCCTTGGCGAAGGGTGGTGGGTGGTATTGGACTCGAACCAACGACCTTTACGATGTCAACGTAACGCTCTAACCAACTGAGCTAACCACCCAAAACTTCCCAAAACTGTCCACAGAGCCCAGGGATTATATCAAACAAAATCCAGATTGCAATATTATTTTTTATACGCGCCATTGGCACATTAAAAAAAAACACCGGCGTTTGCCGGTGTTTTTTAATACATTGTTTGCAGTATGTGTTTGTTTTTATCCAAACTGGACAACATCTTGCCCGAACCACATGCCACACACGCCAACGGGTTATCCACCAAGAACGCCGGCAGTCCCGTTGCCGCGCGTATTGCCGCATCCAGCCCGCGCAACAGCGACCCACCACCCGTCATTGCGATACCCAAATCTGCGATATCGGCCGACAATTCTGGTGGCGTCAACGCCAGCGCATTACTGACCGTTGTAATAATTTTAGACACTGTTTGTGCCAATGCGGTTGCAACCTGTGATTCTGTGATAACGGTTTCGCGTGGTGTCCCAGACAGCAAATCGCGCCCCTTTATCTTCATGGTTAATTCGTTTGCCTTGTCCTTTGGCGAAATGGCGGTACCGATGCGCTTTTTAATATCTTCGGCGGTGTTTTCACCAATCAACAGATTTTTATTCTTGCGCACATATTCGATGATATCCAAATCCATTTGATCGCCCGCGGTACGCACAGCGTTTGAATACACAATTCCGCCCAGGGACATAACCGCAACCTCGGTCGTGCCACCACCGATATCTAATACCATTGAACCAACAGGCTTTTCCACCGGCAGTCCCGCCCCAATTGCGGCGGCGGTTGATTCTTCGACAATATAAACCTTGCGTGCGCCGGCGGCATCTGCTGCCTCTTGGATGGCGCGGCGTTCCACCTGGGTTGCGCATGACGGCACACATATAATAATCAGTGGCGCGGCCAATGGATTTCGGCGATGAACCTTGCGGATAAAGTATTTTATCATTTCTTCGGCCACTTCGAAATCTGCGATAACGCCATCGCGCAACGGGCGTACAGCCGAAATTGTACCGGGGGTGCGTCCGAACATTTGCTTTGCCTCGGTCCCCACGGCCAGTATTTCTTTGCGTCCCATCAGGCGGTTTTCTGCCACCGCCACCACAGACGGTTCATTTAACACAATTCCGCGACCCTTGACATAAATCAGCGTATTTGCCGTCCCCAGGTCGATGGCCATATCGGCAGAAAAGAATTTCATCAGCCAGTTATACATTTTTGCCCCCAATATAGTGATTTTTTTTGCACTATAAAGCCTGGGGAATAAAAAATCAAGCCACCTGAGTTAAATTTTATGCTTTTTTGTTTGCATATTTCTATAATTTGTTATTATTGCAGATATGAGAAATACGATAAAAAAACATGCTGATTTTGTTTCATCAGACGCAGATATAAACGCACGCAGCGAATTTTTTTATGTGCGCGCCCGTCCGGCCAAGATTGCAGACGATGCGCGATATGGCGTGATGGTGACCAAGCGGATATTTAAACTGGCGGTTGACCGCAATCGTGCAAAGCGGCTGTTGCGTGACTGGATACGGCACAGTGAAAAACATATGCATCCTGGGCTGGATTATATCTTTTTGGCCCGGCACAGAATTTTGGCGGCATCCCGCCCAGATGGTCGCGCCGCCATGCGCCGCGCATTGAATTATATTAAAAAGCAATATGATAAAAACACACCAGAAAAATAATATTGGGACTGTGTCGCGCATGGCGATTGGATTGGTGCGCATGTATCAATCGTGCATATCGCCGTTTATCGGTGCGCGCGCGGCATGTCGTTTTACCCCATCATGCAGTGAATATACCGCCCAGGCAATTGCCAAATATGGCCCAGTGCGTGGCACAATAATGGGAATTCGGCGTATACTGCGGTGCAGACCGGGTGGTGATTTTGGGTACGACCCTGTGCCTTGACATATGTGATGATTGTGGTAAAATCGTTGGCACATGCGAAATAAAAAAGCAGTTTATTTATAAAAGGATTGAAAATGTCATTTCGTGCAACCGTTGAATCCATGTCGAAAATTATGGATGAAATGGGTATTACAGAACTAGAACTGGAACGTCAATTTTTGTTTGGCGTGTATCGCAAGCATATTCATTTGTCAAAGCAACAGGCCACGGCCACGGTCGCAATGCCAAACTTTCCGGTATCTGCGGATGCCAAGAATACAAACAGCGAACCGGCCAGTGATGACGAAAAAATTACGGGTTATGCATTAAAATCACCGATGGTGGGTGTGGCATATCTGGCCCCGGAACCGGGCGCAAAGCCATTTACATCAGTCGGCGCACAAATCAAGGCTGGTGATACAGTCGCATTGATAGAGGCAATGAAAACATTCAACCCGATAAAATCTGACAAGGATGGCGTGGTCAAAGAAATATTGGTTTCTGACGGCCAGGCGGTTGAATTTGATCAACCAATAATTGTTATTGAATAAGCATAGAAAATGTCACAGATAAAAAAGGTTTTAATTGCCAATCGTGGTGAGATTGCGTTGCGTATTATACGCGCGTGCCGCGATATGGGAATACGCACAGTTGCGGTATATTCAACTGTTGATAAAAACGCCATGCATGTGCAATTGGCGGATGAATCTGTATGTATTGGCCCCGGCCCGTCCAAGGATTCTTATTTAAATGAATCTGCAATACTAACGGCGGCATTACTGACCAACGCGGATGCAATTCACCCAGGGTATGGATTTTTATCTGAACGCGCCGATTTTGCACAAAAGGTTGAACAACATGGGCTAATATGGATTGGGCCATCGGCCGCCATGATTGAAAAGATGGGGGACAAGGTTAACGCCAAACAAACCGCGATTAAATGTGGTTTGCCGGTTGTGCCGGGATCTGATGGTGCGGTTGAAACACTAGAAGATGCGCTTAGCTGGGCCGAAAAAATCGGATACCCCGTTATGTTAAAGGCCGCCGCCGGTGGTGGTGGACGTGGTATTCGCCCTGTTATGTCAGCAGATCAAATGGCCGAAGCGTTCCAGATGACCAAGAACGAGGCTAAATCCGGTTTCGGTGATGATACGCTGTATATGGAAAAACTTTTGATGCATCCGCGTCACATAGAATTCCAGGTGTTGGGCGATAAACACGGTAATGTCGTGATTTTTGGTGAACGCGATTGTTCGTTACAGCGTAAAAATCAAAAAGTTATGGAAGAATGCCCCGCGGCTATTTTGACACAAAAACAGCGCGATGACATGATTGCAATTTGCAAATCTGCGGCCAAGAAAATGGGGTATGTTAACGCCGGTACATTTGAATTTATGTTCGAAGACGGTAAATTTTATTTCTTGGAAATGAACACGCGCCTGCAGGTGGAACATCCAGTTACTGAAATGGTTTATGGGGTTGACCTGGTTCGCGAACAGATTCGTATTGCTGCGGGCGAGAAGTTGGGATATACCCAATCGAATGTTATTCCGCACGGGCATGCAATTGAATTTCGTATCAATGCCGAAGATCCAGAAAATTTTACCCCAAATCCGGGTAAAATCACACTGTATGCGCCATCGGGCGGTTTGGGTGTGCGTGTGGACAGCGCGGTATACACAGGCTATACAATCCCACCAACATATGATTCGATGATTGCAAAATTGATTGTTCATGCACAGTCGCGTCCGGCATGTATAATGCGTGCGGCGCGTGCACTGGACGAATTTGTTATCGAAGGGGTCAAAACAACGATTCCATTGCAACAAAAATTATTAAAGAATCGCGATGTCAAGACATTGAACTTTGATAACCATTGGCTGGAAACTTTCTTGAAATCAGAACAGGACAAGGCCGCCAAAAAATCCAAATAAACAACGATAAAAAAACAAAAAAACACCGGCAAATACCGGTGTTTTTTATTATTACAAACACAATTATTTAACTGTGGTTGTCGCGTTACGGTTCCATTTCCATACTTCTTCGCCAGTACCCTGGACCAATGGACGTTCTTTACCATACGAAATGGTCGAGATACGCGCCGGGTCGATACCATCATCAACCAATACTGATTTGGCGGCATTCGCACGGCGTGCGCCCAGTGCCAAATTGTATTCAGTAGAACCGCGTTCGTCACAGTTACCTGCGATTTGAATCTTGGTATCTGCGTGATTCTTCATGTACAGCGACTGACCCAACAGGTTGTCGCGCGCTTCGTCAGAAATTTCAGACGAATTGAACGCAAAGAATACGCGTTGTTCGTTCAAATCAGCTGGTTCAACAATTGCTGATCCGCCGCATGCGGCCAACATGCCTGCAACACCAGCCAACATAGCAAAGTTTTTTATTTTCATGAAAATACTCCCTTGAGTTTCTGTTGCTCGTGTTCTAGTCTATAATAAAAGGTTTGAAAAATCAAGGGAAAAACGGAAAATGAACGATTATGATTTGCGCGATTTGACTTTGGCCGGGGTCAGATGGGAATTAACAGACGCGCCATTTGTATCGACATCTGCACGTGCGGTAACACCAGCAGCAGAACCGGCACCTGTGCGGACCATGACATCAATTGTCCCGCCGATTGCGCCGACCCAGACAATATCTGTTGAAACTGCCGCCGCGATGGCGGCGCGCCCGTCTGATATAGATGCGCTGTGTCGTATGATTTCTGAATTTAATCATCCGTTGCGTGCGGCGGCAACAAATGTAGTCTTGCCACACATCGCCACAAACCCAAATGGCATGATTATTGTTACTGACATTCCTGGCCCAGACGATGATGCCACAGGGCGTATTTTATCTGGGGCGGCGGGTGAATTGCTGGACAAGATGTTGTCGGCAATTGGTATGACGCGTGACAATGTCTCGATTGTGCCGTTGGTGTTTTGGCGCACACCTGGGGGGCGTACACCAACGCGCCCAGAACTGGATTTGGCGCGTCCATTCGTAAATCGTGTAATTGAACTGGTGCATCCGCGGTTGATTTTAACACTGGGGACAACGGCGGCGGCAGAAATTGGTGGGATTACCCTGCCCCGGGGTCATGGGGTGGCGGTTGAATTGTCTGGGGGTATGTCTGTGATGCCAATTTTTCACCCGAACTATTTGATGTTAAAACCGGCCGCCAAACGCGATGCATGGACCGCATTACAGTCTGTTGAAAAAATGTTGAAAACAGTATAAAAATAGATAATAATTGGCATATTAAGTTATAAAAGGAGCATACAATTAAACCGCAATTTAACCGTGATAATCGGCGGGATACCGGTCCGCGTATTAATAATCGGATTTTTGCAAAATCTGTCCAGGTAATTGACGAAAATGGCCAAAATATGGGGGTTATGCCCACATCAAACGCGTTACAGATGGCGTCTGACGCGGGGTTGGATTTGGTTGAAATTGCATCAAATGGCACCACGCCAATTGCAAAAATTATGGATTATGGCAAATACAAGTACGAACAGAAAAAACGCGCGGCCGAGGCACGAAAAAACCAAAAAACAATCGAAACGAAAGAAGTCTGGGTAAAGCCGTTTATCGAAGAAAATGATTTGAATATCAAAATGAAAAAAGTTTTTGAATTCTTGGGCGATGGGAACAAGGTTAAAATTGCCGTCATGACCCGTGGTTCAAAAAAGGTTTTGGCCCGTGGCAAAGATGCTGTACCTGAACTGTTTGCGCGTATTATGGAAATTGTCGGCGATCGTGGAACAATTGTTTCCCAGTCAAAGCCAGATGAACGAACCAAATCGATAATAATTGCCCCGGCAAAATAGCGCAAAAAAAATATAAAAAAACACCGGCATTTACCGGTGTTTTTTTTATGTTTTTATCTGGGTGGACCCATACGCGCCGAACCAGTCGATTGCATACCATATCTGCCGAATATTATCCTATCGCCATCCTGGATACCATCAGATATAATTTCCGTTTCTGTTGCCGTGACCAGTCCTTTTTCATACGGCACCAGAACGACTGTTTGTTCGCCATCAACCATGCGTTGTATTGCCAGATGATTATCTGGGGTTGCTTCACCGGCATTTTCAACTATGCCGTCAAAATTGCGCAGTATTAATGCGGAATTTTGCACTTTCCACACATCTGTTTTTTCAGAAATCAAAATCGTCACGAATGCGGTCATGCCTGGCTTTAATTTTAAATCGCTGTTATCAACATCAATAACAACCGTGTACACAACGACATTCGATGTAATTGTCGGCGACAGACGCACCTGGCGTACAGTTCCTTCGAATGTTTGTGTTGGATATGCATCAACCGTAAATGTCACAGGTAATCCTTCGGTAATCATGCCAATATCTGCCTCTGATACAGCGGTTTCAATTTGCATTTTTGATAAATCTTCGGCAATTTCGAATAAATCAGGCGTTTGGAACGATGCCGCAACAGTTTGTCCCACATCAACCTGGCGTGAAATAACGGTGCCGTCAACCGGCGATGTAATTGTTGCATACCCCAAATTGGTCACCGCGCGATCATATTGAGATTTCATGCGGTTAACCGATTGTTCGGCCTGTTCATAGGTTGTCTGGGATTGTTCCAGTTCTGCGCGTGATATAAAACCATCATCATACAGTGTTTTATTTCTTTCGTATTCACTTTTTGCATAGTTGCGTTGTGATTCTGCACTGACCAGTGATGCATACGCTTCGTCCACAGATGCCTGTAATACAGACGGTTCAATTTCCAATAAGACATCACCTTTTTTTACCTTGGAATTATAGTCTACATAAATCGCCTCTATCGTGCCACTGACCTGGGAACCAACATTAATCGTGTTCAGCGGTTGTATTTCACCGGTTGCAGTCACCACCTGGCGCAGATCGCCCCGCATAATTGTTGCGGTTGCAAATCCAGTACCACTGTTGTTTGATGCGCCACCCATAAAATACAAAAATCCACCCGCAACAAGGATGAATAAAATAATCCACCATTTGCGCCGCCGCACCCACGACCAGAATTTTTTCATTTTTGATTCTTTATTCATCGATTACCCCCTCCTCTATTAATCCTTCTTTTATATCACCAACGGCCAGTGCCAACGCGGCGCGTTTTGAAAACAGATCGTATTTGGCCGCATTATTTTGCTTGTGCGCATCGGCCAGGTCAGCCAATGCCTGTTGCCAATCCAGCATAGTCGCCTTGCCCACCTTGTACATACCGGCGGTAACATTTTCCGTTTCCTTGGCCGATTCCAGTAATGTTTCTGTTTGTGTCAAAACAGTCTGGGCCGTTTTATAATTCTGGTACGCCGTAAATACATCCAGCATGGCATTATCCACGGTCTGTCTTTCTTGTTCTTTGGCGCGTTCATAGTTCGCCTGGGCGGCACGACTGTTATAAAAATTCGAAAAACCGGTAAATATCGGCATAGACGCACGGATACCGATGCTGCCGCTCCATTCATCTTGGCCGGCGTTATACACATCAGACGGGACATTATTCCACGACAAACTGCCACTGGCAGAAATGGTCGGCAGATTTGCCAAGAATGTACTGTTTCTGCGATGCCATGCCGCGTCTTTATTTGCGGTTGCACGCAGCAAGTCCGGCCGTTTTTCGCGTGCGATTGCGATTAATTCATCAATACTTTTGTTTTCCGCCTCGCTGCCGAAATCGGACGGCATATCAGCAATCTTGATATCCTGGTCTGCGGGAAAAGACAGTTTGGCCAACAGTGTGCCCTTGGCAACTTCGCGATTGTTTTTTGCCCGTTCCAGTTCCAATACGCTGCTGGCCAATGTGACATCGGCCTTTAAAACATCGGCCTTGGCCACAGCGCCTGCCTTGAACTTTTTATCTGCGGTGTCTTTTGCGGTTTTTGATACCTGCATCACGGCGTTTGCAGTGATAACATCGGCATCCGCATTCAGTAATGCATAATACGCACCAATTATACTGTATACATAGTTTTGTACAGATTCACTGTAATCAAAGCCGGTTGCCCGCCATGTATCGATTAATTGATTAACATCAGACAGACGCTTGCCAAAATCGAAAATCAAATACGATGCGGATAAAGATGCCCCATATGACCAGTCATCCCATTCGCGATTTCTGTACGGCAGTGATGCCGATGCAGACGCACTGACCGATGGCAAATAGTTAGAATAACCGGCGTTTTTGTTGAACCGTGCTGATTCCAGTGATAAATACGCCGATGCTGTTTCTGGATTCCGACACAATCCCAATTCTATCACCTGTTGCAGGGTTAATTCCCCATCTGGCACGGTGGTCATTGTGCGGCAATTTTCATCTGTTGCGGCCAACACACTGGTCGGCAACAGAAACATTACGATTAACAGTTTTTTCATCTACATTCTCTTGTGATTTCGAAATTCATACTATTATATCGCAAGTATTGCAATTTTTCAGTTGAATTACAAATTTTTTTTGCTTAGTATTACTGCACAATCTCAGTTGGCCTGGTGGCAGAGTGGTTATGCAGAGGACTGCAAATCCTTGTATGCCGGTTCGATTCCGACCCAGGCCTCCAAAATTTAACGCCCGCGAATGCGGGTGTTTTTTATGAACAACGAAATATTGTTTTTTTTACGTAATTGGTGTATTATCGGGCCATGATTGAAACAATAACATTAACTGATTTTCGTAATCATAAAATGTGTCGTTTGCATACGCACGGTCGGCATAATGTTATTATCACAGGTCCAAATGGCGCCGGTAAGACCGCCATCCTAGAAGCGGTATCAATGTTATCTGGCGATCGCGGTATGCGCGCCGCACCAATGACAGATATCGCGCGATTTAACGGCAATGGCGGTTTTTCTGTATTTGCCGCGTTAAATGACGACACAGAAATATCTGTGTTTTTCAATGCAGGTGATACAAATCGCCGTGCACGCATTGATGGTGATGCGGCAACATTATCGGATTTATCGTCACTGGTGCGTATGGTGTGGCTGACCCCGCGCGAAGACAGACTGTTTGTTGATTCTGCGGCCGAACGCCGTGCGTTTTTTGACAGATTGGTGACCAGTTTTGATTCATCGCACGCGCCACGTGTTGGGCGGCTGTCAAAACTGTTATCAGAACGCGCATTTGCGCTAAAAAACGGCCGTGATGCGCGTTGGATTGATGCGCTGGATACCCAGATTGCGGGCGCGTCTGTGGCGATTGCGGCGGCACGGGTTCAGTATGCGGGGGAATTAAACTATTATCTGGCCGATTGCGCGGTGACTGTATCGGGCATGGTTGAACAGATGTTGATTGATGAAAACGCCCCTGCGGCCGAACGAAAATATCTGGCGTATCTGCATGATGCGCGTGATTTAGTTGGGGACAAAATGGTTCTGGATGGGCCACATCGATCAGATTTTGGTGTCTTTAACCGTATGCTAAATCTGCCGGCGGCATTAACCAGCACGGGCCAGCAAAAGACCGTATTGTTGGATTTGATATTGGCGCATGCACGATTGATTCGTACCAAGACACATTGCCAACCACTGATTTTACTGGACGAAGCGGCCGCGCACCTGGATGCGGATGCGCGGGCGCGTCTGTTTCGCGATTTGGCCGAAACAGATGCCCAGGTTTGGGCAACCGGCCTGGACGCAAATGTTTTTGCCGATGTTGCGGATGCTGTATTTGTTACTTGCATGGATGGGGAAATAAATAATATACTATTCCCCAAGGATTGATTATATGAGCAGGATTGACTATCAAACATTATTGGATAATGCGCTGAAATCGGTGGTCAAAGACGCATTGATTCATGCGCAATTTAATGGCTTGGGCGATGGCGCGCATTTTTATATAACTTTTAAAACGCGCACGCCTGGGGTGGTTTTGCCGGATTTTTTACGCATACGATACCCAGACATAATGACAATTGTGTTACAGTATTCGTATAATAACCTGCATGTGTCTGACAAAGAATTTGGTGTTCAATTAACATTTGATGGCCGGCCGTTTTTCATACGCGTTCCGTTTTCTGCATTAATTGAATTCAAAGATCCATCGGTCGATTTTATGCTGTCTTTTCAGCCAAAGGGTGATACCGCTGCCGATAATGATATGGAACTGCCGCTGGATGAAAAGGCAAATCCAACGCCAGACACTGGTCGTGTTGTGTCGCTGGACGAATTTCGCAAGAACAGAAAAAATAGTTAAAAAACACCGGCAAATGCCGGTGTTTTTTGTCATATTATTGATAGTGTACACATAGATAGAAAATTGCCGGCATTTACCGGCTTTTTTTAGTGTTTTTCTACCGTGTCAATTTATCGACCAATTCTTGCATTTGTGTGCGTGTTGCAAATGATAAAACTATTTGCCCTGCCCCGCCGCGTTTTTCGTGTAATTTGACATTTACACCAAATTTTGCACTGATACGCGATTCGATGTCGCGTACAGCGTCTGCATCAATGGTTTTTGTGGTATATGCACGACTGGTTGTGCGGCGACCAGAATTTTTAACCATTTTTTCTGTTGCCGAAACAGACATATTTTCTGATATAATTTTTTTTGCCAATGCGCTGGGGTCGGCAGCCACCGCAATCGCGCGGGCATGTGATGCGGATATATCGCCCCGCTTTACCATTTCTTTAACATCTGTTGGCAATGTATCCAGACGCATGATATTTCTGATATAACTTTCTGATTTTCCAATCAGGCGCGCAACATCTGCCAATTCATATCCGCACTTTTCCATGATATTTTTATATGCATCTGACTCTTCGATTGCGTTCAGATTTTCACGCTGGACATTTTCAATCAGCGCAATTTCCATCGCATTTTCCGGACTAAGTGTTTTCACCAGCGCGGGAATTTCCGCCAATCCGGCCAATTTGCTGGCACGATAGCGGCGTTCGCCGGCGACAATTTCATACATATATGGCCGGCCAGATACCGCGCGCAACAGTATTGGTTGTAATACACCCTTTTCCCGAATAGATGCCGCTAATTCCGCCAATTCTGCATCAGAAAATGTTTTACGTGGCTGGTCTGGATTTGCACCAATCTGTACCAGTGGAATTTGCTTTACAACAACGCGCCCCACACCGGTCAGCGCCGATATGTCTGGTATGTTTTTCATTTCCTGCTGTAAATCCGCCAATCCGCGGCCCAATCCAAATTTAGACATACTTATTCCTCTTGGCTTTGTTGTAATTTATTAACAACTTCGGTTGCGACACGCAAATATGCCTGGGCGCCGGCTGAATCAAAATCATAATACAACGCCGGGATTCCATGACTGGGTGCCTCAGACACACGGACATTGCGCGGTATAACTGTTTTAAATACAGTGTCGCCAAATGTGCTGCGTACTTGGTTTTCAACCTCGCGCGTTTGGCCATATCGCCGATCATACATGGTTAACAACACCCCCAGTATTTCCAAATTCGGGTTCCATTTTTCTTGGATTCCGCGAATATTGTTCACCAGATGTATAATACCTTCCAGGGCAAAGAATTCCGGCTGTAACGGTATTATAACATTATTTGCCGTGGTCAATGCATTTATGGTCAGTGGCCCCATCGCCGGTGGACAATCCAGCAAAATATAATCATAGTGCGGATAAACCGCCGTCAACGCATCGCGCAGGCGGTAAACACCAGATTCATCGTCCATCAGATAACTTTCCACCGTGCTTAGTTTTGGTGACGATGGCATGATATGTAACCCTGGGATTGCCGTGCTTAAAATATTATCTGTGGCCGACGCCGCGCCAGTTAACACGCCATATACACTTTGCGGACACGAATCGCGAACAAACCCCAACCCTGTGCCGGCATTTCCCTGGGAATCCAGGTCGATTAGCAGCACGCGTTTTTTTATAGATGCCAACGAAGTGCCCAGATTTATTGCGGTTGTGGTCTTGCCCACCCCGCCCTTTTGATTTGCAAATGCGATAATTTCTACCATGTATTTCTTGCTTCCTTTCTTGAAAATCAGATTACAATAAAGCCACCGATTCGGTCAAGATAATATATGTCTGTATTTAAAAATACACTAAAAACAATTTGTTGTGGTTAATTTCATGTGAAATAATTGTTTTTGTTGACAAAAATATATTTTTGGATGATGATTTGCCATCATGAAGTTTTGGAAATTTTTTTATTTTAGTGCGGCGTTTGTTGTGTGTGTTGAACTGGGGGCGTTTGTTAGCAGTGACGCCACGTGTGATAAAAATATCAAAAAAACGCCGGTAAATACCGGTAAATATATTGTGTGTCCACATATTAAAGTACAGTATGACACGGTGAATGTCACCGATAAAATGGTCAGGAATTTTGGTATTATATCCGCAGGAACATTCAATCCGAATTCTGGCAAGGTTCTGGTATCTTATTTTCAAACGGACAGTCACAATCCATTGACGCGCCGTTTTTGTGATGTGTCTAATACACAAATCAGATTAGTTCAACGGCACGAAATGGAACATGCGCGCAAGGCAAATTTGACCAAAAATGTCGGAATGTATTCGCCAGCGGTGCGCGCGGCAATTGCGGCCCAGAATGAAATTATGGCACCGGCTGCCGAAATTATCGAGGCAATGGATTATCGATATAAAACCGGGACACCATACCCGTCCCAGCGGTCATATATATTGAACGCGGATGCAGAAATAATGGATTTGTCGCGGCGTGAAAACCTGGCGTGGCCACTGGATTATAATGACACGCGTGTCGCGGACATTGTGATGAAACATGCCGCCGCACGTTTTTTTAGTGAAATCAAACGTGGTGTATATCGCAATACTTTGGTTCGTGCTGCACAACCCAATACGAACTTTTTTCCATATATAACAAACGACATGTGCGATCCGTGTGCAGTGGCGTTGTTTAATCCAGAAATGGGGATGTGGGCACCATTGTGGCAATTTCAATCACTGCGTGGCAATGTAAATTTGTGGAATGCCGCGTCCGCATCACAACGCGATGCAATGATGGATTCTGTGGCGAGTATTGTTCACAAATTTACCGGCCAAAAGTTGAAAAATTACAAAAACACGAAAACGCGCTAAAAACAAGTTGTTATTTGTTATTTCATGTGAAATTACCGGCATTTTTTGATAATAATTATATATCCATCGCCAGTGCGTGATTTTATCAATTCGTAATCAAATTTATATTTTTTCTGTGCGGTTTCAATTTCTGCCGGTATTTCCCGGCCTTTTAGTAAAAAAAGCCGGCAACCAGTTTTGCCAACATAGTCCAGTATTTTTACCAGTGGTGCAAATGCGCGTGCCGTAAAGACAATGTTCTTTTTATCGCGGGGCAGGGCGGCGACATAGTTTTCCACCCGACCGTGATAGATTTCCAGGTTGTCCAGCCCCAGTTTTTCTTTTACGGCGATTAAAAAAGCAACTTTTTTACCGATTGATTCAATTGCGACAACATTCCACCCCAGTATGGCCAGCACCGCCGCAGGGAATCCAGCACCACTGCCCAGATCAACGATTTTTGCATCGCGGGGCAGGACATCGGCCAATTGTGCACAGTCGGCAAAATGGCGGTTATAGATATCGGCCAATGTGCTGGGGGCGACCAAGTTCATTTTTTTTGACCACTCGCGCAACAATTGTGCATATAAATCAAATTTTGCTTTATTATTCATAAAGATTATTGTAGCATAACTTCCGCATGAGAAAAACAGAAACTTTATTTATTGGTGCGGCACTGGTTGCCATTATTGCGGTGACTGGTGGTGCGATATGGTACCAGCATCGCAACACGGCGGCGGATAATTATCAGTATCCAACGACCCAGTTTGGCGCGTTCTTGGCGGCCCAACATGCGATATATGTAAATGATTTTGATGCGGCATCGAATTTTGCGGCGCAGTTAACGAATACGGAATATGCCACGGTCCAGACAACGAAATTTTTGTCTGATTTTTTAAGTGGTCGTATGCCGGACCAGGTTTCAATACTAGAAGAAGAAAAATTGCCGGCATCGCGCTTGATATATGATGCATATTTGGTCCAGCACGACCATTGGGACGAGTTGTACCAACGGCACAAGAAAGATGAATCTGCGCTGGCGGCGCCGTTGCGTATATGGGCGTCTGTTGCCACAGATCGGCGCAAAGACGCGTTAAAATTCATCAAGACATTGCCAACAAACCAGGCGTGGCAAAACTTTATCAGCGGTCAAATTTATGCCGAAACTGGCGACATAGACGATGCGGCGGCGGCGTTTGCCGATGTTCGTACAGATTTTTTGAACATAAACGATTATTTGTATCTTATGTCGTTTTATCGTGCGCATGATATGGATGCGGCGGCCGAAAAGTTGCATGATGAATTTACCGCGCGACCAGGTGGGATGTTTATGCTGGATTTCCAAGACATTCCTGATTGGTCGGTATATTCTGGGATGAAAAACGCATTGGCGTTCAGTTTGGTTCAGACCGTGTCGCACACCCAGATTATGATGTATTCTGACCTGGCGATATTATTGTTGCGTTTTGCGCAATTAACTGGGCCCAATTTTGGCAATGACAGCGATGCGGTAAATTACTATCTGGGGCAGTTTTTTTATAATAACACCGGTGATTTTGAACAGTATTTTGATTCAATTCCGCCGGCCAGTCCATTTTATGCCTTTGCTGCGATGCGCATGGCAGAGGGGACAGGTGATATAGCCGCATTAAAAGAACTGGTCCAGACACATCCGCTGTTTGTTCCGGCGATAAACAAGCTGATTGCCTATGATGTACAGCATGGCAATCGGCGCGCGGCGTTACGCACGGTGAACAGGGCGCTGGATGATGAAAATTTAAATGAAATTGGTCGTGCGTTTTTCTTAAAGAGCAGGGCGCACATCTATTACATGTTTGGCGATTATGACGATGCCCAGTCTGATTTACATGATGCATCGGCGGTCTTGCCACTGGATGGCGAAATTTTGTCGTTACAGGCCAAATTATGGGCCGCCCGTGGCCGTGAAATAGAAAACGCCTATGATTATGCCATGACATTGGTTCGGCAAGATCCAACAGACGTTATGGCGTGGGATACATTGGGGGTTGTAATCACTGTCCGCGAAGGGGTGGACCCCGCACTGGATGTATTGGCGCGGGTCGCAGATGTTGCGGCATCGTGTTCATCGTTATTCGAGCATTTGGGTGATTTATATGTGGCAACTGGGGACGACAGGTTGGCGCGTGATGCGTATCTGCGTGCGATTGAATTGTCCGATGATGGTTTGGTTGTTGTCCCGGTTATTGAAAAGAAACTAAGGAAAATAAAATGATTGTTGGTGTTATTGGCGCCGGCGCGTGGGGAACGGCGCTGTCTGTTATTGTTGCGCGTGGCGGTTCTGATGTTGTGCTGTGGTCGTATGATGGTAAATACAAAGAATTTGATGATGTGGAAAAGCCATCAAATATTCAAATAACAACAGATATGTCACAGATGCGTGATTGTGATGTATGGTTGGTGGTGACACCGGCGGCATTCTTTCGCGAAACAATGCGCAATGCGGCAGGTTTTTATAATAACCAGCCAGTTATAATTTGCACCAAGGGCGCAGAAAGTGCAACTGGCGATTTTATGTCAGAAATAATTCGTTCAGAATTACCATCTGTGGTGGATTTTGGTGTTTTATCCGGCCCCCAGTTCGCGGCCGAGGTTGCACGCGGTGTCCCCACGGGCTCTACACTGGCGGGAACCCGGCGGGCCATAGACGCGGGCCGTGCGGTATTAAACCAGTTGTACATTAACCCCAGTGATGATGTTATCGGAACAGAATTCTGTGGGGTTGGTAAAAATGCGGTTGCGCTGATATGCGGATATAATTCGGTTGCGGCCGCGGGCGAAAATGAACGTGCAATGATATTTACACGCGCCTGGAACGAGGTTATGAATCTGGGGCTGGCGTGTGGGGCAAAAATGCGTTCGTTTTTGGATTTGTGCGGAATAGGGGACTTGTTTTTATCTGCGACATCGGAAACCAGTCGTAATTTTGCCGGTGGCATGGCAATTGCGCGCGGTAACCCACCCGCCGGCACGGTCGAGGGGATTTTCGCCCTGAACGGACTAATCCGCCGCGCAGCAAGTGTTAATGTTGATGTGCCAACATTGCGTCAGATGCGCCAGAAAATGGGTTTGGCATAAATACGCGCAATATAAAAAAATCCCGCGACACGCGGGATTTTTTTAATGATGACATCTTCACCCTTTGTGCGCCAATCGCTGGATTAGTTTTAAGATATATCGCCGGTCATCTGTCCCCAGTGCCAAAAATTGTTTTAACATTTTTCGCAGTGCATCATCAATCAACAGCCCATTATCGATTTCATTAAAGAATCGCGCAACTGGAACCTGGAAAACATCGGCAATCTGGTGCAAACGCGATGCCGATATACGATTTTCCGCGGATTCATATTTTTGAACCTGTTGAAATGTCACCCCCAGATGCGTTGCCAAATCCTGTTGCGACATGCCAAGTTTATTGCGCATTAAATTAATCATTTCACCAATACAAATATCCATTTGTGATGGTACAAACTTTTTCCCCGCCATTTCAGTCCCCGTGTAATTAAAAACAAAGACCATCAAAAAATCTGATGGTCGGGGTGTTAAACAATCGCTCTAGTCGACCTGGTGGTTTTCGGAAAATCCTGTTGTATAACCACCAGCACCCCGACCATATTCGGGGAACCGCGATGCAAATATGCACCGCAAATTACTTTATGGTGCAATCTGCACCGACTAGAGGAGGCTGTTTAATGCCCCGAACCCTTTATAATCAGGTTCACCGCGTATTATATATCAATAATTTTATAAATGCCAGTGTTTTGGCATTATACCAAACGCGCACATAAAAAAACGCCTCGTGGGGCGTTTTTTTATTCATAACGCAGACTGTCAATCGGGTTCAGTTTTGCCGCCTTCATCGCGGGCATAACACCTGATGCCAGACCCACAACAACGGCCACAGATACCGACACCACCACCGGCCATATACTGAATGGCACATCATAGCCCATAACAAAACGACCAACCCCCTGGGACAGGCCAACCCCGAATATCAACCCGACCATAGAACCAATGAAAGATATCAACAGCGCTTCGGACAAGAATTGAATAACGATATGCCGTTCGCGCGCACCAATGGCCTTGCGTATGCCGATTTCGCGTGTGCGTTCTGCAACCGATACCAACATCATGTTCATAATTCCGATTGATCCCACCAACAGCGACACCGCCGCGATTGCGATTAACAGCATTGTCATATATCCAGTGACGGTATCCATCGCCTCCATCATTTGTTTCATGTCCATGATTTGGAAATCATCGGCCTCGTCATCTGCCAATTTATGCCGATCGCGCAACAGGGCGGTTATTTGTTCGATTACCAACGCATTATCCGCATTTTCGTTTAATTTCAATGTTACTGTACTGACCGAATTTGGAAACCGACTGCCTTGCAGACGCTTTTTCAATGTGGTGATAGGGATTATAATCATGTCGTCTTGGCTGAACATCCCAGAATCACCGCGTTCGCGCGTCATGCCAATAATGGTAAACGGCATGTTTTGCACACGAATAATTTCACCAACCGGGTTTTCAGGCATTTGCAGTTCTTCGGCGGTTTGGGGACCAATAATTGCGTATGTTGACCCATTTCGTACCGCCGCCTGGTTAAAGAAAGTTCCGTATTCCATTTCCAGATTTTGCACCTGTTCATATCCAGGATATGCACCCACCATTGATGTTGCCCAGTTTTGGTTGCCATAAATAACCTGGGCAGATGCGTTTTGTATCGGGCTGTATGCCGCGACATCGGGCAATCGACCGATAAATTCGGCATCATCGATGGTCAGCGTTTGTCTGTTTCCTGTGCGTACACCCGCGCTTTGTGCCGCGCCGGCGCGTATGGTTATGGTATTTGTCCCCAGGGATGAAAACTGGTCACTGACCTGTTTAGATACTGTTTCGCCAACCGCGACCATAATCACCACCGCCATAACCCCGATAATGATGCCCAAAACGGTCAGGAATGAACGAATTTTGTTTCCGCTGATTGACAGCCAAGATTCTTTAAATATATCGTTAAATGTCATTTAAATGCCTGTTTGGTATATGTGTTGTTACAAGTGTTTTTGCAGTACGCGTTCATCGCGCGGCACGCGTCCATCGTATGTTATGCGTCCGTCATAGATATGGATTAATCGGTTTGAATACTGGGCAATTTCAAATTCGTGTGTAATCATAACGATTGTAATACCCATATCCTGGTTCAACTGTTTCAAGAAAGTTAAAATATCGTTACCCATTTTACTGTCCAGCGCGCCGGTCGGTTCGTCTGCCAGAATCAGTTTTGGATTCCCGGCCAGTGCGCGCGCGATTGCAACGCGTTGTTTCATTCCCCCCGACAGTTGTGTTGGCAAATATGTTTCGAATTTTTCTAGTCCTACGCGTTTCAGCATTTCTCGCGCGCGGCGCACGCGTTCATCCATGGGCAGCCCCCGATACATCAGTGGCAACATTACATTGTCCAACACACTTCGTTTAGACAACAGATTAAATTGCTGGAACACGAAACCGATATATTCGTTTCGCACCATGGCCAGTTCATCCGTATCCAGATGGGCAACATCTTTGCCATACAGTTTGTATGTTCCGCTGGTCGGTGTATCCAGTGCGCCAATTATGTTCATACATGTGGATTTTCCACTGCCTGATGGTCCCATGATGGACACAAATTCACCCTGGTTTACATCAAATGTGATATCAAACAAGACCTGTTGTTCACCACCCATTTCCAACGGGAAACTTTTACATATTTTGTTCATAGAGATAATTTTTACCGATTTTGAATTTTCAGGCTGTTTTTTCATACGCATTCTCTCTGTTCTCGTTGGTGCGCATTGTATCACACAGACGCGAAAAAAGCATTAAAAAATATTTATTTTGATTGCGTTTTAGTGTTTCTTTTTGTATCGTTTGCATAAAAGTAAAGGGACACAAATGGACGACAAAAAATTATCATTCGAAGAAGCGTACAAGCAATTAACTGAATTGGTGAAAAAGATGGAATCTGGGGAATTACCACTGGCAGATTCTGTGGCGGCATATGAACAGGGTATAAAGTTAAAGGCGTACTGTGAACAATTGTTAAAAGAAGCCGAATTGAAAATCGAAACATTACAGGTTACCCCTGTGCAAGCATAATGGATTTTGTCGTGGCGGATAAAAGTAAATTAACCCCAGTTATGCAGCAATATGTTGATATGAAATCGGAAAATCCCGATGCGTTGCTGATGTTTCGTTTGGGCGATTTTTACGAGGCATTCTTTGAAGACGCCAAAACAATCAGTGCGACATTGGGGTTGGTTTTGACCCAGCGGGGCACCGATGGCGATGGGGAAAATATTCCTATGTGTGGGATACCGTGGCATGCGGCCGATAATTATTTTGGACGCCTGGTGCGGGCAGGGTTTCGGGTTGCGCTGGTCGAACAGATGGAAACACCGGCCCAGGCCAAGGCCCGCGGACACAAGTTTATTGACAGGAAAATTATCCGCGTTTTAACGCCGGGTACACTGACAGACGAAAATTTATTAACACCAAAAAATTCTAATTTTTTAATCGCAATCACACCGTTGTCAGATGGCTTATTTGATATTGCCGGGTGCGATATATCCACTGGGGAATTTTTTGTCGGCAAAACAGGCGATGTGATGGATGATTTGGTTCGTATTAACCCGGCCGAGGTTATTTATCCCACCCACATTGCCGAAAATGAAACAGTTATGCATCTGCGCGATGTGTTTAAAACAACCCCTGTATATGAAAAACTGTATCAGCGCGGCGATATTGACCAGATTGTATCACGCGTATTTGGTGGGGCAATAGATACCCACGCCACCACAACAAATTGCGACAGTGCGGTTGCATTACTGGCGGGATATTTATTTAATACCCAGCGCGATGCCGCGATAACATTTCGTGCGCCATATGTGTATAAATCTGGGCGCCAGTTGTTGATTGATTCTGCAACATGGAAAAGTTTGGAAATCGATGCACCAATAAATGATGGTGGGGTATGCCTGGTTGATGTCCTGGATAATACAAAAACAGCGGCGGGTGCGCGCAAGTTGCGGTCGTATATGCGTACGCTGTCGGGGGATGCGGATGAAATTCGCCGCCGCCAAGAACACATTGGGCATTTGATTTTGAATCCTGATGTAATGGGCGCGGTTGCGGCGGCATTGGACGGTGTGCCAGATGTTGGCCGGTGTCTGTCGCGGTTATTATCAGGGCGGGGCACACCGCGCGATATGCGGCATATTGCAGATTTTATGATTGAACTGCCAAACGCCCAGATGTTGGCCACGCGATTAGATGCGAATTTGGCCGAACAGTTTGCGGGTATAAAACCGCATACGGAATTGGCACTGGAATTGCGATCTGCGCTGGCGGATGAATTGCCGACATTTTTTCGTGACGGCAATGTAATTCGTGCCGGATTTGATATTAGTCTGGATAATATGCGATCATTGGCGCATGGTGCGCGTGAAACAATTGCGGCATTACAGTCTGAATACGCCACACAAACGGGCGTGCATAATTTAAAGATAAAATACAACAATATCCTGGGGTATTTTATAGAGGTTCCATCCACCCGTGCCGATGCACTGATGGCACCAGAATCTGGGTTTATCCATCGCCAGACGATGGCCGGCAATATGCGATTTACAACCGCGCGTCTGATTGATTTGGACAACGATGTTCGCGCGGCGGCAGAAAAGTCGGCGGCAATTGAATCAGAAATTATTAATGGGCTGGTTGAAAAAATTCGTACGGCGTCCGATGATTTATTGGCGGCGGCGGATACATTGGCTGATTTAGATACATGGTATTCTTTGGCCGCGGTTGCCAATCGGTATTCTTGGACGCGACCAACAATAACAGACGATGATGCATTTGATGTAACTGGTGGCCGACACCCGGTGATTGATTATGTCCTGCGTGCGCGTGGCGATAATTTTGTAAAGAACGATTGTAACCTGGGTGTGCGTCCAATTGCACTGTTGACCGGGCCCAATATGGCGGGTAAATCAACATACCTGCGCCAGAACGCGTTGTTGGTTGTGTTGGCGCATATGGGATCGTTTGTACCGGCGGTGCGTGCGACAATCGGTATTTGTGATCAATTATTCAGTCGTGTTGGTGCATCAGATAACTTGGCGGCGGGTCAATCGACATTCATGGTGGAAATGACTGAAACTGCAAATATCTTGCGCCGCGCAACACGACATTCGTTTATTATATTTGATGAAATCGGACGCGGCACGGCAACATATGACGGAATGGCCATTGCCCAGGCGGTATTAGAATTCTTGGACCAGATGCGGCCACGAACATTGTTCGCAACCCATTATCATGAACTGACGGCGTTGGTTGGTAATGATGTGGGCCAGTTAAATAATGTTACATGCCTGACGATTGATGTTCGTGAACATAATAACGAGATAATATTTATGCATAAAATCGTGCCTGGCGTTGCAAATCGTTCATACGGCATCCAGGTGGCCAAAATGGCGGGTATGCCCGCATCAGTTGTTGCCCGTGCCGAAGAAGTATTGTCCGGATTGGAATTGCGCGCCGCGCCCCCACCACGCCCGGACGCGCATGTCGCCACGCCAGGGACGGGAACTGATAAAAAAACACCCACTGGGGTGGCGGCACCCGCCCCGCGGGAACAGTTAAAGTTGTTCGGATAAAACCAAAGGATAAACCATGCGCCCATTATTTGTTTTCAGAACACCGTTTTACAGCCCACAATACCAAGAATTTTACAATGCGGCGCAGTTAAAAGAATTTTTGATGGACTTTGACTTTATGCAACCACATAAAATCAGCAGATTGCCAACAGGATTGCCAGAATTTCAATTGGGAACCAAGTTGGTGTTTGAAATTGATGGATATTTCGGTGAATCTGATGTGCGATGGGGACCGCGTTTTATTGCTGGTCGCGATGTCAATATCGATTCCCGTACAGGCCATGTATACGCAGATGTTCCACTGGATTCGCATGTGGGTCCACAAAACGGAATTATCAGACGCGAATATTGCAAAATACCATTCCGCCGCAACATGGCAGATGCAGTAATAGATTTATCTAATTTGCGTCAACTGTGGCCGATATGTGAAAACAGTCGTTCTGAATTTATAAAGTTTTTAACATATGTTTCGCGGGAACGATATAAAATACATAAACGCTAGTCCGCCAGGAAATTTAATACATTATCGGTAAATTTATTAATTTCGCCGTGATAGTTTGTTGATGTGTCAATAAATGGAATCCCCAGCCGCTCGGCATCGTGGGCCAGACGGCGACTGTTATTCACCAGGTTCGTTATCATGCGTTGCAACGCGGCATCATCCTTGCGATTTGCGGGCGATGCGCCATCAAACCGGCGAATATCAGCCATTTTTTGATGTATGTCCGCGTTCGGATATCCAATCGCAACAATTTTAAATCGTTTTTTATCAAAAATCCGCACCGCCTGCCATGGCGTCAGATACGCATCTTCGTATATAACGGTTGAAACATCGGCCTGTTCTGCCAAGAAACGCGCCACCATATTATGTAAATCGCGCACCAGTGAAATTTTGTACGAACGGGCCATAAACGGTATTATATGTTTCACAGGCCGATAAATTGTGGCATAGAAAAAATTACGCTTGCGAATTTGGGTCAGCCCGCCAATCAATGCATCAGCCGAGATCATGGATGTGGCATAACCTGTGGCGCCAATTTTTTGTGCAACAGATTTTGCCAGGGTTGTTTTCCCTGCGCGCGGAATCCCAATAATTATTAAATTTTTCACTGTATGCACCCGTTGTTTGTCTGATATTTTCCAGTATAACAGGAATTTTTTACTGTACAAAAGAAAAAAATCCATTTTAATATTTGTACTATGAACAGCAAATCTGGATTTGTATTGTTGGACAAACCATCCGCGATGACCAGTCGCGCCGCCGGTGCGCGTGTGGCGCGTATGTTTGGTGCGCGTACATTTGGGCATATTGGCACGCTGGATCCGATGGCATCGGGTGTGTTGCCAATTGCGATTGGCGCGGCGACCAAGATGATACCGTTCATCGAAGATGTACGCCCCAGTACCAAGGAATATGAATTTTCACTGCAATTCGGATTTGAAACAGATACATTGGATATAACAGGCACAGAAACCATGCGCACAGATATTGTACCCCAACGGGCGGCAGTATTGCGTACGTTGCCGCGGTTGATTGGCGACATAAATCAAACGCCACCGGTATACAGCGCGCTGCACATTGATGGTCGCCGTGCATACGAATTGGCGCGCCGTGGCGTTGCGCTGGATATTCCGCCACGCAGGGTACATATTGATTCATTGGAATTAATTGATTCAGATGGCACAAACTGGACATTTCGGGTTCGTTGCGGGCGTGGAACATATGTGCGCGCCCTGGCGCGGGATATTGCATATCTGTGTGGCTCGTACGCCACGGTTACCATGATACGGCGCACAGAAACAATTGGGTTTAAAATAAAAAATACTGTACAACTTGATTTTTTGGAAAATCTGGTTAATAATGGTGTGGCACCGTGGGAATACCTGGGTGCGGTTGATTCAGGACTGGGGGACATTCCGGTTTTGAATCTGGACGGTAATTCGGCCAAACTGTACAGGAATGGCGGGTTTATCGCGACAAGTGGGGCAAACGGTATGTATCGTGTTTATTCTGGTGGCGAATTCATCGGCATTGGAATGATTGACGATAACACACTGCGCCCGAAACGAACAATTTAAACCAAGGGAAAATACAGTGTCCATTACAAAGACAAGAAAGCAAGAATTAATTACGGAATTCAAAACCACTGATGTTGATAATGGTGGTTCTGCGGCGGCCCAGGTTGCGGTTCTGACGGAACGCATTCGCAATTTGACCGAACATATGAAGAATAATCACAAGGATAAACATTCACGCCGTGGTTTGTTGTTGATGGTTAATCGCCGCAAGAAACTGTTGGCATACATCAAAAAGAACAGCGTAAATGAATACGAAGAACTGATTAAAAAATTGGGTCTGCGTAAATAAAAAACTCGCCCGTTTGGGCGATTTTTTATTGTGATGCACGGTAATGACAGGTGCGCATGGCCCCGTGCACTCCCTTGTCATTGCGGGGCGCGGGACCCACTCTCGTGTCATCCTGGGGCTTGACCCCAGGATCCAGGTAATAAAACTTGTCGCAACGCGACCCATATCGCATTTACTGGATCGCCACGGTCGTGTTGCTCCCTCGCGATGAATCCGAGTATGTGAAAACAAGCGACAGCGCAGTTTGAACAAATACGAGGATACGCACAGGACGCAACGCGTCCGAGCGACACATATACGAATAACGAGTAACCACTTTGTCATTGCGAGCGCAGCGAAGCAATCCAGTCATTTATGCTGTCGCGCATCGACACTATGTTAAAAAAATGATGATTTTTTCACATAATGAAAAAAGTTTGCATATACGCAAATATTATTTATAATCACTGGGTGCGAAGGCGAAATTATTCATTCTTGCATTTGTCCCAGAATGCAAAAACGAATGATTTTTCTTCGCATTGAAACTGAATTAAAAATATGGAGAAAATAATGTTATTTGGTTTATTTAACAAGGGTGAAAAAACACATTTGAATAATCCTGTTGCGGTTGAAATACCGTATGGTGATGAAACATTGCGTCTGGAAACGGGGCGCATGGCGAAACAGGCCAACGGTGCGGTTTTGGCAACAATGGGTGGCACAATGGTTCTGGCCACAGTATGCGCCGAAAAAAACGCAGTCGAAGGGCAAGATTTCTTTCCATTGACCGTTGATTACCAGGAAAAGTTTGCGTCTGCGGGGCGTATTCCGGGTTCGCGTGACAGACGCGAAGGCAAGGCATCAACCGCCGAAACATTAACCGCGCGCTTGATTGACCGCCCAATTCGTCCGCTGTTTCCAGAAACATTTAAAAACAAGGTTCAAATTGTTGTCCAGGTGTTTTCATATGACCGCAAGAACCAGCCTGATATTTTGGCGATGATTGCGGCATCGGCGGCGCTGTCGTTGTCGGGTGTTCCATTTGCGGGTCCGATTGGTGCGGCGCGTGTCGGATATATGGATGGGAAATATATCCTAAATCCATCCAAAAAGGCAACCGAAGATTCAGAAATGGATTTGGTTGTTGCCGCGACCAAAGACGGTGTTTTGATGGTTGAATCTGAAATTGGCGAATTGGACGAAGCAACTGTCCTGGGGGCGGTGAAATTTGGTTTTGATGCGCAACAGGATGTTATTCGTGCAATTAACGAATTAACAGATGCCGCCGGTAAAGAACGCTGGGCGGTGCCTGAAAAATCTGGTGAATATATCGCCATGGAGCAAGATTTTGAATCTTTTGCGGGTGATATTGAATCTGCATTACAGATAAAAGAAAAATTGGTTCGTTTGGACACATTGGCGCAAATTCATGCATCTGCCAAGGCGCGTATCCCAGAACTGTTCCCAGAAACAGAAACTGCGGCATCCACATTGGAATCATGGGCGGATGAAATTGTTGAAAATCTGACAGCGCGTATCATGCGCGGCAATATCTTGGCGGGTCACCCGCGTATCGATGGTCGCGATAACAAAACAGTGCGTCCGATTGAAATCGAACTGGGGGTATTGCCACGCGCACATGGTTCTGCGCTGTTTACACGCGGCGAAACCCAGGCGTTGGTTTCATTGACATTGGGTGGCGGCAAAGACGCGTTGCCGATTGAAAGCCTGGATGGGGACGAAGAACGCGACTTTATCTTGAATTATAACTTCCCGGGTTATTCGGTTGGTGAATGCAAGGGATTAAAATCCCCGGGTCGCCGTGAAATTGGGCATGGAAACCTGGCGTGGCGCGCATTGCACCCGATGATTCCATCGCGCGAAAAGTTTGATTATGTCATTCGTGTTGTATCAGATATTCTGGAATCAAATGGTTCATCATCTATGGCGACAACATGTGGCGCAACATTGGCGATGATGGATGGCGGTGTGCCGTTAACACGTCCAGTTGCGGGTATCGCCATGGGCTTGATAAAAGAAGGCGATGACTATGCCATTTTGACTGATATCTTGGGTGACGAAGATCACTTGGGCGATATGGATTTCAAGGTTACCGGTACCGCCCAGGGTGTTACCGCGTTACAGATGGATATTAAAATCACATCGATTACATTTGAAATTATGGAACGCGCCCTGGCCCAGGCAAAAGACGGCCGTATGCACATCTTGGGCAAGATTGAAAAGGCAATCAAGGCCCCACGTAAACATGTTTCAGAATACGCACCCCAGATGTATACTATGAAAATCAATCCGGACAAGGTTCGTGATGTTATCGGCAAGGGTGGTTCTGTTATCCAGGCATTGACCCGTGAAACAGATACACAAATCGATCTGGAAGATGACGGCACAGTAAAGATTATGGCAACATCCAAAGAAAACGCCGATGCCGCAATCGCGCGCATCAAAGACATCGTGGCCGAGCCAGAAGTTGGCGTAATCTATCCGGGTGTTGTATCAGGTATCAAGGATTTTGGTTTGTTTGTAAAAATCTTGAATGGTTTTGAATCGATGGTTCATATTTCTGAAATCACCGGCGAACGCATTGCCAAAATCGAAGACACCGGCATCAAAGAAGGCGATCATGTTTTTGTTCGCTATCTGGGTGCAGACAGACGCGGTAAAACCCGTATGTCTATGGTCGGTATTGATCAAAAGACTGGTGCCGAGATTAAAAAATAACAACATCGTAACACAATTGCGCCCACATGTGGGCGCAATTTAACCACGGGGGGAAATAAAATGGATATGGATGCATTAATGGCCCAGGCCAACGCACTGCAAACCAAGGTTGCGGCCGCCCAAGAAAAATTGGCGTCTATGCATGTCAAGGGTATTGCTGATTCTGGTGCATGCATAATTGACATGACGGGTAAATATGATTTGGCCGATATAAAAATCAGTGCGGATGCACTGGCGCGTGGCCCGGATGTGGTTGCGGCATTAGTTGCCGCGGCGTATAACGATGCCAAGGCCAAGGCCGATGAACTAATCGATCGTGTAATGGGCGATGCCACGGCGGGAATACCATTGGGTGAATAAAAAACTGGACAATGGGTAAAAAATGATTTATATTCTACCCGCTGATATGGATGTTTAGCTCAGTTGATTAGAGCATCTCGTTTACACCGAGAGGGTCGGGGGTTTGAGTCCCTCAACATCCACCACAAAATACAATCGCCCAACGGGCGATTTTATTTTGTGCATGGGGATGTGGGACGAAAACCCCCGAAGTAAGGGGTTTGAACCGCAGACGAGAGGCAGACGGCAGTATGCCGGTTCATGCACAGCATGAACGAGTCAAGGTCGGCGAAGCCAATCCCTCAACATCCACCACAAAATACAATCGCCCAACGGGCGATTTTATTTTGTGCATGGGGATGTGGGACGAAAACCCCCGAAGTAAGGGGTTTGACAATGACTAGGCGAGATAAGCGTCAAGCGTAATCGAGCCGTCAGGAATGCCCCGCAGCCGGCGTGACAACGCCGTGCGAGGGAACCGCACCGCATAAATTCGCCCAACGGGCGATTTTATTTTGTGCTTTTTAAATTTTTTATATATAATCCTTGCACAGGGTTATCAAGAAAAGGAAATACGAATATGAAAAAATCTATTGTTTTTGCAGCATCTGTGTCGCTGTTGGCGGCATGCACAACAGTTAATCCATACACGGGGCAATCCCAAACATCCAAGGCCGTATGGGGCACCGCAATTGGTGCGGCAACCGGCGCGGCAACGGGTGCATTGGTGTCAAATAACCATGGTGCCGGTGCATTGGTTGGCGGTCTGGCGGGTGCGGCACTGGGCGGTGGTGTTGGGTATTATATGGACACCCAAGAAGCAGAACTGCGCGCTGAATTGGCGTCAACCGGGGTCAGTGTTATTCGCGATGGTGATAATATTCGTCTGGTTATGCCGGGCAATATCACATTCAAAACAGATTCTGCGGACATAAACGCCGGATTTTATTCGACATTAAATTCAGTGGCCAAGGTTTTAAATAAATACGATAATTCAACCGTTATGGTTATGGGATTCACCGACAGCACGGGCAGTGCACAATACAACCAAACACTGGCCCAGAATCGTGCAAACGCGGTTGCCGCATATCTGCAAGGCCAGGGCGTTGCTGCCACGCGTTTTGAGATTTTATCTATGGGCGCGTCTAATCCGATTGCGGATAATTCAACCGCCGCCGGTCGTCAACAAAATCGCCGCGTGGAAATCAAGATTATCCCAAATAAATAAAATAAACCCGCAAATGCGGGTTTTATTTTTTGTGTTTCAGACGCAATTGTCCACACGCACTGCCAATATCGTTGCCGCGTTCGCGCCGTATTCGTGTATGCACACCGTTTTTAATCAAAATATCCTGGAACCGATGTACTGCATTACCAGATGGCGATATAAAATCGCGTTCGTCCACCGCATTCCATGGAATCAAATTCACCATGCAATTTTTACCGCGCAACAGTTCAGATAATTTTTCGGCATGTTCGGGCGTACAGTTTAATAATTCTGGTTCGCCATTTTCGCCCCGCACCGCCAACAATATATATTCAATCATCAATTGTCGGTTATGCAGCCCAGAAAATTCGAACGCCGCATCCAGTACTTCATTTATTTTATATTTATTATTTATCGGCATAATTTGACTGCGCAGTGCATCCGTTGGCGCATGCAATGAAATCGCCAGGTTGATTGGTCGCCCCCACCGGGTCAGTTCGCGAATACCCGGCACAATTCCGCATGTCGATACTGTAATCTTGCGCCATCCGATGCCCATGTCTGAATTTGCGCGTTCAATAAACCCGATAATATTTTCGACATTTTGCAGTGGCTCGCCCGTACCCATAATAACGATATGCGATACATCGCCATTATTGGCATCACCGTTTGGTCGAATTGGCGTGACTGAAAATTTATCATTACGCAATTCCCACTGGGCGACCAGAATTTGCGCATAGATTTCATTTACTGTTAAATTGCGCTTTAACCCCAACAGTGTGCTGGCACAGAATTTACACCCCATGGCACACCCGGCCTGGGAACTGACGCATACGCTGTTTCCATAACTGGTGCGCATCAGAACGCATTCTATCTGTTCACCATCCCCCAGTTCCAATAAAAACTTGGTTGTTTGGCCATCTGATGATTCCAGTTTTTTTACCACCCGCAGCGGCAGTGTTTGTGCCGCCGCATTTAAATCATCACGCAATTTTTCCGGCAGATTTTTCATCACCGAAAAATCCGGCGCCCCACGATTTAACCATTCGCGAATCTGTTTCGCACGAAAACGGGGCAATCCCATGTTTTCGACAAACTGGGTTAATTCAGCATCGTTCAAGTTAAATAATACGGGCATCATAATTTATACCTGTCGTCATTGATAACAACAACTGCCTTGCGACGCAGTTGTTTCAGTTGTTGATCTGCAATAAACATCGCCTGTTTAAACGATGCATTTTGTTCGATAATATCGTCCAGTTTTCCGTATTCATCAGTTTTCTTTGTATCACATACCAACAATACCGAACGATCCACCACCGGCGACCAGGTCAGTTTTGGCAACCCCACCACGCGCGCGCGAATATCTTCGGCCAGTTCATATTGCAACGCGGTAAATTTTTGTGGCGCCCCGCCCAGGTTACGCGCCATTTGCATTGCGTCATCACAACTGGTGGGTTTGGTCAATTTTGCCGCCACATCAGCCGGAATATCAATCAGTCGAACAATGGTCATTTCTATGGGCAGTCCCTGGTCACGGGCAATCGCATTGCGTTCAGCGGCAATATCTGCATCTGTGATATCAACCGTTGGCAAAATTGTTCGTGCAACAATAATCTGCCATGCGATTTCTGCGCGCAGTGCGCTTTTTGCCATGGCGCGTTCTGTTGCGGATAAGTCGCCCAGTTTCATTTTCTTTAATTCTTCATCCACCACCTGGTCATCGGGCACGGCGTTAAAGTTCGATGCGTATGCCAATTTAACATTGTCATCAATGATATTTTGTAATGCCTGGCGGCGATTATCAGTGGATGTTTTTCCCTGTTTGTTCATCAGTGTTACGCGTGCGGTAATATCTGCATCTGTGATTGGTTCGCCGTTGACCGATGCAACAACGCTGGCCCCGTGTGCCGCCCCAGACAGCACACACAGACACATTACAATAAATCCAAATTTTTTCATAAACATTCCCCTATTTTTCCCCCAGGTTAATATTGTTGGCCATTTATACTCATCCCGAATCTGAATTGGAATGTCGTTGTTCCAACATAGTCTTCTTTGATTGCGTTATCGCGGCGATATTCAATCGACAGATAGTAACACGGATGGGTATAAAACAGCCCACCAGTGTGCCGCTGGAATTGGCCGTATGTCATGTTGTATATCGCATTAAAGCGTACCGACCACCGGTCTGTCAATTGGACACCAATCCCTGTGTTCAGTTCGTTTATATCATCGCCCTGGGTGTATGCGTCGATAAATTGCTGGGACCAGATGTGGCCGATGTTTATATAGTTACGCGATGTTCCAATTATTGCGGATGTTTCAATATGGCGCATAGATAAATCTTCTTGGGCCATGCGGAAACGCGTTGTTAAATCCAGCCATTTCATATTGTTATATTCCAACCGCCCCACATAGTCAGATGCACCATTTTTAAACCCACTATTAGGGTCGGTGGTTTCGCGTTCGCGGAAATCATATGTTTGTCCGACAAAGACTTCGAACATATGTCCATCTGGGTTGAACGCGGCGTACCGCACGCCATAGTCGGCATATGTCCCGTTTTCCCATAAATCCAACCCAGAAAAACGATTGTCCGAAAACAGTGTTGCATCAGACAGCAATGCCCCGGCTGAATCGTTGTTCAGACCGTATTGATCTTTGTCCGTATGCCGCATCACGGTCAATCGTGCGCGTGGTTCGATAATCTGGGTCCATTTGTCTGATGGGCGGAACATCGGCAACGACCATTCCAGATATCCACTGGGCAAGAAACGATTTTTCAGTCCAGAAAACTGTGACATATCGACCATTTCTGTATTGTGAAAGTTATACAGGTCATATCGCGCCGACACACTGGCGGTCAATCTGTTCCCGCCCCACAGTGTCCACGGTGATACCACGCGTGCGTCACCGATTAATCGCTGGGACGATGTGCCATCGCCGGATATGCCCAATACATCTGCATCCAATGCGATATATGTTTCTTTGAACAGTGGTGCACTTTGATATGTGGCGCGGATGTTTGGCAATATGTTGCCAGATGGTGCGGAATAGTGACCATATGTGCTGCGCAGTTCTTGGAACACATGCGCATCGGCGACAACATACCCAGATTGCCCGAACAGTTCGATTTTTGCACCCGAATCCAAATATGGCTGGTCATCATAAAATCCATACTTTTGCAAGAATGTCTTGTCAGATGCGCGTTCCAAGAACACTGTTGCTCGCGCATAGTCGCCCAGTTCAATTACATCATTGTTGAATATATACCACCGATCTTCACCAGCGCGATTGTGTGTATATGCGCCGTGGGTGCGATATTGTGACTTGGCCAGGTTCAGTCGATGTTCTATTTGAAACAGTGGATTTTCTTGTGTCAGATATGATGTTGTCAGCGTCATATCGTGTGTATCTGAAAACGCGATATACAGCGGGATGTTTATCTGGGTTCCCATATTATTGGTTGAACCAAAATCTGGCATTAAAAAACCGGTTTTGTGCTTTACACCCGGGTCGGGCATTTCAAAGAACGGTAACCAAAATATCGGAATGTCATAGGTACGCAATACCGGACTGTAAAATCGCAGCATGCGCGTGTCCATATCATGCACGATGCGCCGTGTGGTTATTTTCCACGCGTCACCATACGCATCGCAATTGTCACATGCCGTAAATGTTGCATGATATGCGATCGTTTCGGCACCACTGCGCGTTATGTTATCTGATTCAATATACACATGATCGCCCAACCACAATTGTATATCATCCCCCGACAGATTTTCGCCGTTCTTTGTAAGATAAGAATCAGTCAGGGTCATCCGCTGGCCCGATGCATTAACAATTTCGGTATCGCCGGTAGTTTTAATTGTTTCTGATTTAACATCGTATTCGATTTTATCCGCAGTAATTGTTTTTGGTGCGTCAATGTCAACAGATGCCCCCATCACAGATACAGGCAGTGCAAAGAACAACAAAAATGCGGCCAACTTTCTCATTTTTTACACAGTGCGACCAGCACCCCAATCAATACGATAAATATCCCCATCACCAACAGAACAAAATCTGTTACGCTGTCAATCATATTTGACAATGACATAAATGCAGACATTGCGATTGCCATCGCGCCAACCGCCAGTGCGGGCGCAAAACTGGCCCGCCGGCGAAGTAACGATGTGCGCAACAGTATCACCGTACACAACGCCGCCAATATCAGATTCATAATCGGGGTTAAAAATCGTGTGGCCAGTTCGGTCAAAACCATCTGGTGTTGTTTTTCTGATGGTGCATCCAGCACAGATTTTACCAGCGTCAATGTCGGTACGCGCCGCACACGGAACGATGATTCACCTTCTTTGTCGGCAACATTTAAATCCATATCAAAACTGTCAAATGTGCCGGTGGTCAGTGTATCGCCATGCGCCTGTAATGAACCGTTCGTCATCACAATAGACAGACCCCGCGATGTCGATACCAATTTTCCTTTTTCGGCAAATATTGTGATTGGCGTACTCTGGTCCCGCATATCAGACAACATTACCTGGGACAGGTCGTGTCCTGATACTTTATCGACATACACAACCAATCCGCCGGTCAGTTCTGTGAATGCAGATTCTTGCAATTTCAGATGTGCCAGCCCATATCGTAAATTCCATTGCGTGCTGTAAAACTGTGCCTGGGTTGTTGGAACAATCCACAGATTTAACACCAGGTGCATTAATGCCAGCACACCTGCCAGTACCAATGCCGGACGCGCAATTTGTCGCGGCGACAGGCCAGACGCCGCCATAACAGTTATTTCATTGTCGGTTATCAATTTGTTGTATACAAATATAATCGCGATAAATGTGACAAATGGTATGATAATAGATACGATAAACGGTATCATTAAAACGGTCAGTCCCAAGAAACTGGTCAATTCAATGCCGTAATTCAGTAACAACTTCATCATTGACATGATTTGCATCATCCATGCCAATCCCGTCAGCACCAGCAACAGCATTATAAAAATCGCGACCAGTTGACGCGAAAAATACCTGTTCAATATTTTCATATTTGTCAGTATAAAGCCCAAAACCGATACCGTCAAATATATTTAATAAATATTGCGCGAAATTTTGCAAATTTTTCAGATTTTTCTTGCATTTACGCGATTCGTGAATATAATAGGGATGTTCTTAAAAGTTTTTTTTAAGGGCGGGGTTGCAAGACCCCGCCTTTTAAGTAAAGCAGAAGTACATACACAAATCAGAAGGAGAACTATGATGTCTTTTGTATCGATGCCGCGCCAGGATTTGTTATTGGCAATTGATTCTTTGGCCCAAGAAAAACAGATAGATCGCGAAATTGTCATTGAATCATTAGAGGCTGCAATTGCCAAAATCGCAAAACATAAATACGGCGAAGAATTTAATATCACGGCCGAAATAGATCGCAAAAATGGCGCCATTCATGTAAAGCGTCTGTTCGAGGTTATTGAATCCCCTGCATCCAAGGGCGAAGAATACGATGCCAACACGATGTTAACGGTTGATGCGGCCAAGAAATATGCCCCCAACCCCCAGGTTGGCGATATGGTCGAAGACCCACTGCCGGAACCAGAATTCGGCCGCATGGCATTCCAAACCGCGCGCCAGATTATGACCGCACGCGTTCGCGATGCAGAAAAGGGCCGTCAATACGAAGAATTCAAAGACAATATCGGCGATATCGTCAGTGGTGTTGTTAAACGCATTGAATTCGGCAATGTATTCGTTGACATCAATGGCAAGGCCGAAGGCTATATCAAGGGTTCTGAATTAATCCCGGGTGAACGCCTGGCGGTTGGTGATCGTGTGCGTGCACTGATTATGGATGTTGCGCGTTCGAATTCTGGGCCGCAAATATTCCTGACGCGTACGCATCCGATGTTTATGGAAAAATTGTTTGTCCAAGAAGTACCCGAAATTTACGAAGGGGTTATTAAAATTAAATCTGTGGCCCGTGCCCCCGGCAGTCACGCAAAAATCGCCGTTGAAACCCAAGATCCGTCCATCGATGCAGTTGGTATGACGGTGGGTATCAAGGGTACGCGTATCCAGCCGGTTATCAACGAATGTCACGGCGAAAAAATCGATGTTATTTTGTATTCAGATGACCCGGCGGTATTTATCGTTAACGCTATGCAGCCGGCCAAGGTTGCAAAAATCATTGTTGACGAAGATACGCGCACTGCGGCGGTTGTTGTTAACGAAGATCAACAGTCATTGGCAATCGGACGCCGTGGCCAAAATGTGCGTTTGGCGTCACAATTAACTGGCTGGAACATCGATGTCATGAACGAGGCCGAAGAACAAGAACGGCGCGCCAAAGAAGTCAAAGAAAAAACAGAATTGTTTATCCGTGGCTTGGATGTGGATGAAATGTTGGCGCACTTGCTGATTACCGAAGGGTTCCGCTCTATCGAAGAAATCGCCTTTGTTGACATTGGCGAACTGGAATCTATCCAGGGCTTTAATGCCGAACTGGCGACCGAATTACAAAATCGCGCACGGGCGTATCTGGAAAAACAAGAACAAGAATACAAAGATGCCGGTCATAAACTGGGCATGTCAGATGACTTGTTGAACTTTGACTTTATAAAACGGCCGGTTATAATGCAATTGGGTAACGCCGGAATAAAGTCATTAAATGACTTGGCAGATTTGGCGACCGATGAACTGATTGAAATTGTCGGCGAAGACACGATGAGTCCGCGTCTGGCCGGTCGTGTTATTATGAAGGCGCGCGAACTGGCGTATGGCATAACCCAGGGCGAAGAATAAAAAAATAAAACTATAATATGTTGAACTAAGGTTGAAATATGGCGACATTAACACTTGGAAAATCTGTGACAATTGATCAGGTGGCCAGCAAAAAGGGCGATGCGGTGTTCGTTGAACGCCGCCGCCGTGTTGTTGCCCCTGGCAGCAAGGAACTGCGTGAAGAACCGGTTACGCCGGCTGCATCGCATAATGCGGCTGATGAAAAATTGCGTGCCGTTTTGGCTGCGGCCCGTGCCCGTGAAGAAGAACGCAAGCAGCGTGCCGCCGCAGAAGAGGCCGCCCGTGCCGCCCGTGCCGCAGAAATTGAACGCGAAAATCGTGAATACGAACAGGTCAAAGAACAATTGGCCGCCCGCGAAAACAATGTCGCCACATCTGATGCGTCTGGCGCAGATACTGAAAAACCGGTCGCCACACCGAAAAAGCAATTCACAAATTCGTCCATCGCACGCAATCGTCAAAATCGCGATGACGATGATGGGGATGCATCTGTATCTGGGCGTCCGTCAAAGTTCGGCAATTCAAAGAAAGATTTTAAAAAGCCTGGGAAAATATCGCTGCACGACATTGTGATTGGTGGCGATGATGACGATGATGAAATTGGACTGCGTGGTGCAAATCGCCGCCGGTCCGAAGCGTCATTGAAACGTTTTCGGGAAAAAGCGCGCGCGATATTCACTGCACCGCAACGGGTTGAACATGTTGTCACACTGGGTGACACAATCACCGTCAAGGATTTGGCGGCCGCCATGGCGGAAAAGGTTGGCAATGTTATCAAAAAACTGATGGAAATGGGCATGATGGTGTCCCAGAACCAGTCTATTGATGCCGACACTGCGGAACTGATTGCCAGTGAATTCGGGGCCAAGGTAAAGCGTGTGGATGTAAAACCGTACGCCGATCAATTGGAACGCGAACCAACCCCAGAAAATATGCAGCCGCGTTCACCAGTTGTGACGGTTGTGGGTCATGTTGATCATGGTAAAACATCATTGCTGGATGCGTTTCGTCATGCGAATGTTGCCGCCCGCGAAGCCGGTGGTATAACCCAACATGTTTCCGCGTACGAGGTCAAGACAAAATCTGGTGCGATGATAACATTCCTGGATACCCCTGGTCACGAAACATTTACAGCGATGCGTGCGCGTGGTGCCCAGATGGCAGATATTGTTGTATTGGTGGTTGCGGCGAATGATTCCATCATGCCCCAGACTATCGAGGCGATTAATCACATTCGTGCGGCAAATGTTCCGTTTATCGTTGCGATTAACAAAATTGATTTACCAGATGCAGACCCGATGCGCGTTAAAACAGACCTGTTACAGCAAGAGGTCCAGGTCGAAGAAATGGGTGGCGATGTCCAATGCGTAGAAATTTCGGCAACGAAACATATTGGTCTGGAAAAACTAGAAGAAGCAATTTTATTACAAGCCGGAATAATGGACCTGCGCGCGGATCCAGATATGCCTGCGGTTGCCTATGTGGTAGAGGCAAAAATGGAACGCGGTCTGGGGGCGGTTGCAACAGTATTAATCCGCCAGGGCACATTAAAAATTGGCGATGTGTTCGTTGTTGGTGAAACATTTGGTCGTGTACGCGGATTGGTAAATTCGGCCGGTGAACGTGTAAAGTCTGTCAAACCGGGCCAGCCGATTGTTGTTTTGGGGTTGAATGCTGTGCCGAATGCGGGCGATGAATTGCGTGTCATGGAAACCGAAGCGCAGGCACGCGAAGTCGCCGCATATCGTGTACAAAAGGCCAAAGACAAGGCAAATGCGGTGAAACGCTCGTCTCTGGAAGAATTATTTGCGCGCCGCGATGAAAACAAAAAATTGGTACTGCCAATCGTATTGCGTGCTGATGTCCAGGGCAGTGTAGAGGCAATTACCGATATGCTGCGTGGTATTAACACGGACAAGGTTGGTGTGGATATTTTGTCCGCGGGTGTTGGCCAAATTACCGAAGGTGATATTCGCCTGGCGTCTGCATCGGGTGCAATAATAATTGCATTTAATGTGCGCGCAGATTCTGCCGTGCGCGATATGGCGCGTGGTGCGGGTGTTGATATCCGCTATCACAGTGTGGTGTATCGTATCACGGACGAGGTCAAAGAAATCTTGGCCGGCAAGTTGGCCCCAGAAAGAAAAGAAAACTTTATTGGATACGCCGATGTTATCGCATTGTTCACAGTGGGCAAGGGCACACGCGTTGCCGGATGCCGTGTATCCGAAGGGGTGATTAAAAAGGATGCCTTTGTCCGTTTGTTGCGCAACAATGTTGTGATATACGATGGCAAGATTGGCGAACTGCGCCGTGAAAAGAACGAGGTCAAAGAAGTATCTGGGGCGGGCGTTGAATTCGGTATGTCGTTTGATAAATATAACGATTTGAAAGAAGGCGACCGTGTCGAATGTTACGAGGTCGAAGAAATTCGTGCCAAGTTATAATTGTTCACAAAATAAAAAATCCCGGCAATTGCCGGGATTTTTTGTGATCATGGATTGATAATATATCAATCAAATGGATTATCTTCTTTTTTATATTCTATTACAATTGGCAAGTGTTCCCATTTTAATTCAGATGCCAACCCGCGGCGCAGGTAACGCGTATATGATTCTGGGATATCGGATGCACCGCCAACATTTATTGTAATTTTCATTGGGTGCCGCCCTGTCTGGCGCGCAAATTTTATTTTCATCGGGCGTTTCAGTCGCGACATTGGTGGTTGACGTGCATCAATCAATTTTTCAACAATTCTATTAATCAAACTGGTCGGTGCATCGGTATTTGATGTATCCCACTGTTCGTATATCCGGCGCATCATATTGCGCACACCTGTGCCAGTCTCGGCAGATATTGCCAGTATCATTGGTTTTATAATTTGATGAAATGAATTTGTAAATTGATGTTTTAATTTCAATAATTTTTCATCGCGAATTTCTGGTTCGACTAAATCCCATTTGTTTAATGCAACGCATAATATTTTACCTGCATCATATACACGCGCGGCAATCCCCAGTGCCTGGTTTTCAATATTGCGCGTGGCATCCACGACCAAGATAACAACATCCGTCTTGTCAATCGCGTCCAATGATTTTAACGCCGACAGCGTTTCTACATCATCGCGCACACCCGCCTTGCGGCGCAGGCCGGCCGTATCCATCAGTATAATATCGCGGCCATAAAAATTGGTTGGAATTTTCACCGTATCCCGCGTGACACCTGGGGCATCCATAACAATCTGGCGCGTGTGGCCCAATATGCGATTAACCAGTGTTGATTTTCCAACATTTGGTTGCCCCATTATTGCGATTTTTAATTTTTTATCTGGTGTTGTTGTGGTGGCAACATCTGGCTTGTCGCCGGCGATTTTGTCCATAAATGCATATATCTCGTCCAGGCCGGTTTTATGTTCGGCCGAAATCATAACAGGTGCGCCAAATCCCAACTTATAGAATTCGTGTGTGTCCGCCATTCTGCGCCCAGATTCAGACTTGTTCACCAACAGCAGTACCGCCGCGCGTGTCTTGCGCCGCACCATACGCGCCCATTCCGTGTCCATTGGGGTTAATCCCACGCGTCCGTCAACCACAAACAATACCGCGTCTGCGGTGGCGATTGCATCAATTGCCATATCTGTTGAATTTTTAGCGATACCATTGCGCGCGTTTTCCAATCCGGCGGTATCAAATACCGTCCACGGACGCGCACGCACTGTGCCACTGATTGTGTCGCGCGTAACACCGGGTCGATCATGCACCAGTGCATCGCGCGTCCCCGTCAGCGCGTTAAACAATGTTGATTTTCCCGTATTCGGGCGACCGGCAATTGCTATCTTTAACATAACTTTTTTCCATTGATTTTTTGTAATTATAAAGCAAAAATATAAATAATCAAATGGGGGCGTAAAATGATGCAGAAATTTAAAAACGGCTTAAAACATATTCGCGATGTTCTGATTAATCCAAAGCGGTATTTTACCAAGATTGTTGCCGATGGCAATATGGAAGAATCTATGTTCAAGGCGTTTATATACGGTTTGTTGGGCGGATGCTTGGTATTATTGTTGCACTTGATTGGTGGGGCGACAATTACAATTGGTTCGGTATTTACCGCGATAATAATTGTTCCGGTATTGGCGGTTGCGTTATTGTTCGTGATGGGCGGACTGATGATGTTGGTATCTGAAATTACGGGTGGTGAACGCGATTGGGAAATCGCGATAAAGGGACTGGCATCTGTATTCTTTATTTATCCAGTTGTATTGGTATTGAATGCGTTGGCGTTTAATTGTACATCGATGTGGATAATCAGTTTATTGGTTGATGTGTATGTATTGTTCTTGTTCTATAACATTGCGGTATATTGCATGCGTGGTCGGCGCACAAATGTGATAATTGTAATCAGTGTACTGGCGTTGTTCTTGGCAACTGTATATGCCACAGATTACCGCATTGGTTGGTTCATGTTAAAGAATACCAGTGCGACATTGGCATGTTTGCTGTAACCAGTTGTCAACAGTAATTCTAGATTGTTAAACGCAAACCGGCGGCAACGAACGGTGTTTCAGTCGTCATGCCGGTTGACACCCACAGGTCGACATTTTCGCTGTATTTATACCGGAATGACGCAATTGCCGTATGATCCATATAATCATCGATATCGCGATTCCAAATACCTGTATCAGAAAAAATGTATGTCAGCGATATACTGTAATTCAATATATCATAACTGACCCCGGTGCCGACCGCCAGACCATCTGAGACCGGGCCGATTGGGTCATCATCATAAATCACGCGCGCGGTCAGTCCCCACATCCAACTGTTATACTGTAAATTCATGCCCCCAGATATTTGGGCGCGCCAATCTGCATTCACGCGTGGGGTATATGCATCTGTGCGATAGTTGTCTGGGTGTGACATGAATGATGCACCGAACGCGTACGCTGTTTTAACCTTGCCCGATGGGCGGCGAATTTTTATCCCCGCGTCCAGTGCATAATCATAATCATCTGTTATCCCAGACGCCGACAGTCCATATTGCGCCCCGTTTAACTGTACCGTGGCCAGGTTCATGCGTAATGCCGACCGCCCTGTGGTCAGTGTTGTGTCTGAAATCACCGGGCCGTTTGGGTGAATCTTTTTATAAAACAACGGTTTGTCATTCACGCGCAGTCCCCCAACATCGGGTAAACCAACACCCAGTTTGCGCGCAATAGAATCTGTAAATCCAACCTCCATACGGCCATAGTTTTTATTTTGCCAGAATGCAAAACCTTCGCGCATGAATTTATCTTCGTCCACCGCCGCGGCATCAATTGCATAGACCGCGCCAAACGAATTTGTATTGGTGGCGCGCCAGGTCGCCTCGCCCCGAATGCGCCAATCGCCAATAAAATCAGGTGTTTCAAAATCTGGTTCCAGTATTCCTGCGGTGCCATATCCGTTTATTTTTAATCTGAATTTTTCGCCATTATATTGCAACGCACGCGCCGCCGCGCCTGGTAAATCAGATATTAATTGCGCCAATGTTGTCGCAGACAGTGTCCATGCATTGGCCGCATCTGATACAAACACAATACCCCCAAATACCGCCAGTGTTACACACGATTGTTTAAACAGATTCATGATATTATCCTTGGGCTTCGGCCAAAATTGCATCGCGCAGTTTTTTATATGCGCGTTCTTCGATTTGGCGCACGCGTTCGCGTGATATTCCATATTTTTGTGACAATGATTCCAGCGTCAACGCCGGGTCCGACAGACGCCGCGCAACCAAGATTTCCCGGTCGCGCGCCGGCAATTCGTCCAGATGCCGGCGCAACAATTCATAACCACGCCGGCGAAATTCCATTTGTTCCATATTATCCTGGATACTGTTTTTTTCGTCCGGCATATTGGACAGAATATCGCGCGCATCGTCATCGCTGTGCGCGGGCGCATTCAGTGACACATCACGCGCAGACATTCGCGTTGACATACGCCGCACATCGTTTTCTGGCACATTCAGGTAATCGGCAATTTGTTTTGTCTGGTCATCTGACAGATTGCCATCCATTATACCCAACGCGCGCCGTGCCCGTGCCAGGTTAAAGAAGACCCGCTTTTGATTTGCCGATGTTCCAATTTTAACAATGGACCAGTTTTGCAAAATTGTTTCATAAATTTCCGCGCGTATCCAGAACATCGCGTATGTAGAAAAACGAAAGCCCTTTTCTGGGTCGAATTTTTGCAACGCCTGCATCAGCCCCATATTGCCACTGGCAATTAAATCACCAAATGGCACACCATAATTACGAAAGTCATACGCCACCGACACCACCATGCGCAGATGACTGGCCACCAGTTTTTCAGCCGCGGCCGCGTCATGTTCGCGCGTCCATTTTGTCGCGTATTCATATTCTTCGGATGCCGACAGAATCGGTATTTTTTGTACATTTTGGATATATTGTGCCAGACTGGTTTCGTCATTCACCCCGCGGGCGGCAACCAGGTTGGAATTTTGTACAGTTGGTAAAGCGTTCTTGATTTGCTTTTTCATAACTTTTATAGTATAGCAATAAATTAAGATTTATCAAGACACCATATTAAAACAGGAGATTTTTCCATGGCATCTATTTTGGAAAGAAATAAAAAAATTGCACAAAAGAAAAAAACACGCGAAGAATACGCCGAAGACGCCCTGTATCGCGAGGTTTGGGAAGAAGTAAACAACGAAAAAACAATGGCGTTCGTCAAGAAATATTCCCGATACATTATCGCGGTGGCATTGGGTATACTGATTATCACAACCGCGATTGTTATTGGTGTACGCACATATCGGGCGCATCGTGTGGCGGTGGCCGAAACATATGAAACGGCAATAAATAAAATGGATGCCAATATGCTGAATTCGGTCGCAGAAAACGCCGGTGGTGCCACGGGTGATTTGGCATTGTTCCAGGCATATTTGCTGGATAATGATATAAACAAACTGGAACAGTTGGCCACAGACGGTGATACGCGTGATCTGCGCGATTTGGCCCGTGTGCACATTGTTGGACTGCGTGGGGACGATATGACGGCCGCCGCGGTCGAAGATTATCTGTCGCCCTTGGACACCAAGCAGTCGCCGTATTATTACACCAGTCGTCTGATGGTGGCGCAAAAATATCTGGCCGATGGGAATCGTAATATGGCGAATAAATGGCTGGATGTGATTATAAATGATGCAGATGCACCTGCGTCTATTTCGGCCGCCGCACAAACATTACGATAATATAAACAAGGGAACGCATCATGCGCAAATTTGTCGCGATTACAACATGTCTGTTTTTACTGGGCGCGTGTTCGGAACACGACCCAATTTTACCAGGGGTGCGAACACCGGTATTCGATGTGCCAGATGTAACGGTTATGAACACAGAAATAGATAACTTGCCTGATACATTGGATATGACGACCGATGACTGTCCGTATACGCGCGACAAGAATAATGTTATATGGGATGGTGACCGCAAGGTATTCAGTGGTTTTCCCACGAACAATTCGGTTGCCTCTGATGCCGCACCGGTATGTGCCGGCGGCTATGTTTATGCCGGTCTGACCACAGGCGAGGTGGTCAAGGTCGCGCCTAAATCGCGCAAGATTATGTGGATTGCCGATGTTTTCCGCCCCAGCAATATGACCGGCGGTGCATCTATACTGGATATTGTTGCGCCGATTGTTGTTCGTGGCAATGCGGTCTATGCCGGCGGATTGGGCGATGCGTTTTGTCGGATAAATAACGCATCAGGGGCGATGAAATGGTGCGTGCCAATCAGTACGGCGTATCCATTTATTATTACAGATACTGCGGCGTTTGTTGTTGCATCAGATAACAATCTGTATGCCATTCGTACATCTGATGGTGCGGTCTATTGGCGCACAGAAATTGATTCGCAATCCGTACCAATGTACGAAAACAAAATCATTACTGTTGGTAAACAGAACATAGACGCCGCAACGGGTCGTATTGTGCCGTAAATCAAAATCAAAAATAATCTGGATTTTTTTCGCGCGCGCGGTTGCGTTACCTTATTTTTTAATCGGTTCCAGTTCTTTTATTTCTTTGGTTTGTGGGATATACATACGCGGGTTACCAGAATAGCCCAACACCGCATGATGCGATGGAATTAAAAATTCCGGCAACGGGCTGCATGCGCCCATGGCCATAAATCCGGCCAGACGCGGGTCGTTGAACGCGAACTGCTTATCCGCCTCGATCGGGCGGTGGTACCATCCCTGGAATATGACCAGTTGTTTTTTGTCATCCAGTTTCATGATATCCATTGGCGTATATAATAATTCTTCGGATTTTTCTTCTTTTTCCTTGCCGTCTGGTCCCTTGACGGTCTTCAGTTTCATTTTATATCCCATCATTTCCGAAAATCTTTTTGCGGTATCTGGATCGTTTTGACGCATAACAATTTTTGCAGCGGTTGTAGAAATTATTGTTGCGGCGGCATCTGCGCCGTATTTTTCCTGAATCTGGTGGATATCTTGGCCGATAATCAGGTATGAAATCTTTTGCCCACGCCCCAGGTCAGGTCCCTGAATCACAGCCTGTAACTTTTGCATTTTTGGCATTTCGTCCAACACGAACAGCACCGGATACGGCCCCAGTCTTTTCCCGGCGTGCATATCTTCGGGTTTGTTTGCCAACAGAAAGTTTGTCATCAATTCGATAAATATCCCGGTAATTGGGTTTAACGCCTGGGCGTCAACCATATTGATAGACAGATATACGGTCACGGGTTTTACCTTGCCATCGCGGGGATCGACCATACCACGCAAATCAGCAAAGTGAAAATCCGAATGACTGGTACGATTGCGCACGGCGGCATTGCGGAAAATGGACAGTCCTTCCATGACGGTGGAAATAATAGATCCGCGTTCTTTGTCTGGTGTGTTCGCCAACTGGGTTAATTCCAGCACGGCGCGATGCGAATATGCGTATTGGCGTGCCTCGTCCACGGCGCCCATAAACAGACGGTTCATCGGATCTTCCAGTGCAACCATCTGATCGCCGGCGCGGCGTCGTTCTTCGGACTCTTGGGCCAGTGCGATTTGTGCCCCATTCAACCAGTCCATAATCATTGACAACGATGCTTCGTGTCCAATCCATGCATCTGGGATATTTTTCCATGTCCCAATATGGACATAGTTCATCGCGTTCAGTTCCCCACGCTGTAACAACGCCAGTGCCGCATACGCATTTGGGTCATTCATCATAGACATGTAATAATCTGCCAACACGGCGGCATCATCAGAATCAAACGCGCCCGATGTTATGCGCGAATAAAAATAATCATCGGCCTTGGCGCGTTCTACCTTGGACACCATGAATTGTACCAATCCAGACAGTGCCGCACGCCCCGAAATTGTCCAGTGCGGGTCCGCGGACGATGCCTGTTTGTCCGAAACCAGCACATTGCACATTGAATCGATATACAAATCGCGCTGTTCCGGGTTAAACGGCACATGTTCCGGCGACAGCGGGTTCCACGATGGATAATATATACCGCGTTCTGGGTCATCCTGGCCCGCCCAGTTCATAATAAACACCGGCCCAATTGTCGCGCGATACGCGGATGACTCCTGGTACAATTCAGGCTTTGGGTCGTTAATAATCATCGATACAGTATTGCATTCAAAAATTGTTGGAAATACCACACCCTGTGTCTTACCAGTTCCCGGGGGCGCAACGCACAGTGCCGACAAACATTCGTTCATCATCAGTGGCTTTTTCTTGAAATATCCCAACACCATCATGAAACCCTTTAACAGGCCCATTTTTTCGATGTCGGCCTTGGTCGCCTTGTTAGAAGATTTATCATCAAATTTATCATTACCGTATGGATTAAATTCTTTGACCAGGGTACTGTCTGCCATAAAGAAATATACGATCATCGGTAACAGCGGCACCATGCACGCAAAATCAGTCCGCAACAGCGACCGCATAAACCAGGCCGGAACCTCTGCAATAACTGACATCCCACCACTGGTTAACATGTTTTGAAAATACAACCCGGTCCAATGCGCGGTGGCCGGTGACCATCCGTATCGCCATATGTGTTCAATCCAGAACGACAGCGCAAACGCCAACGCGCATACCAGCCATATCCCCACTGCCCACCGCAGTGACCAAAACAGCGATGCCATCGGTGTACGCAGGCTTTCTTTATATGCGCTGGACTTGAATATATTCAGTCCTTTGCCCTTGCCCCCGGCGGATAAAATCTTGAATTTTTCGACCATCGTTGCTATATTATACCAGAAAATTACTTAATGTTAAATCGCGAAATAAAAAAGTGTATGAAAAATATCCCGCGAATTTTTGTTGGTGATAATATTACAACTGGGATGACCGTTCCGGTGACTGGTGACATTGTGCATTATTTAACCCGTGTGATGCGCCGGCGCGATTGCATTGTGTTTGGTGGCGGGCGCGAATATACGGCACAATTATCAGATGATGGAACATCCGTTATTGTTGGGGCGCAAACGGCGCACACGGACCCATCAAACGACATCACACTGATGTTTGCGCCGATCAAGCGAACAGACGATTTGTTAAACATGGCAACCCAAATGGGCGTTGCGACATTTTTGCCCGTAATCACCCAGCGAACAAATGCCGAACACATAAACTGGTCGCGCATGCAAAAAATTATTATCGAAGCGGCCGAGCAGTCAAATCGTAACACCGTGCCCCAGATTTTATCCCCGATAAAATTTTCAGAACTGGATTTATCGGGCATTGTCTTTGCGGATGAACGCGCGGCATATGGTGCGACATTGCCACATTCGGCGCGCGGGGCAAAAAAAATCTTGGTTGGTCCTGCCGGGGGATTTTCTGATGATGAATTTGCGGCATTGGATGCGGCGGGCGCGGTCGGGATATCATTGGGTAAAACAATTTTGCGCGCCGAATTGGCGGCGGCAATCGCAATCAGTCGGATAACAGAATGAAAACGCGTATCGCAAAATTTATATCGGATTCTGGGGTGGCATCGCGCCGCGCAGCCGAAGATATGATTGCGCGCGGCATGGTGTATGTGAACGGCGAAAAAATTACAACGCCGGTATGTTTTGTTGATGCATCTGACAGAATTGAAATAAACGGTACGCCAATTGTGGCGCGCACGAAAACAGAACTGTATGCATTTCATAAACCGATAAACACGATGACGACTGCGCATGACCCGGCGGGTCGGAAAACAATTTATGATTGCATGTTACCAGAATATAAAAATCTGAAATATGTGGGTCGATTGGATTATAAAACAACAGGGTTGTTGTTGCTGACAAACGATGGCGAATTGGCGCGGCGATTAACATTGCCGACATCGCATGTACCGCGCACTTATATTGCCACGGTTAATCGGATTGATGCCGCCGGGTTGGTGCGTGCACGCGCCGGCACGATGGTTGATGGTATATCATATCGTCCGATGCAAATTGATATTTTATCAGATAACGAATTGCGCGTTTGCGTGGACGAAGGCAAAAAGAACGAGGTTCGAATTGTCTTGCGCGCATGCGGGTGTCCTGTACGCAAATTGCACCGTATATCATTTGGTCCGATTGAATTAGGAAATTTATCCGTGGGACAAATTCGAAAAATAAATCAGAAAACAATTGACGCGTTGTTAAAAACTCTCTAAAATCCAAATATATACCAGGAAGGGAGATTTTACATGAAACAGAATACCGCCAAGAAAAATATGAAATCGCGCCAGGTTAAATCCACGGCCCAATCGGTACGCACAACCGACAAGAAACAGGCTTGCTTTCATCCATGGTCGATGTCGATTTATGTTTATTGGTTTATAATATTGTTTTTCATTGCGGCAACATTTTATATCTTGGGGCGCAGTCATGGTATCGCAACATCGGGTGTGAGTACTGCGAACAATGTTGAAATAACCGAAGAAGCATTGTTGCAACCATCAGACTATTACGAAAACGGTAAAACAAAATTACTGTCGGGCGATACTTTTGGTGCAATTACTGATTTGACAACGGCGATTGATTCTGGGGATGCGGATGTTAATACATACATCCTGCGGGGCGAAGCGTATATGCAGGTTGCAAACTATCGCGATGCATTGGCCGATTTTAATACAGCAATTGAAATGGATACCATGAATGCGATTGCATATTATGATCGCGCGTTGTTGAATATGCGCCTGGAAGATTATAACAGTGCGCTGTCCGATATAAATAATGCACTGGCGGCACAGACATCAAATCCTGCTCAAATTCTGCAAATGCGCGATTTGTACGCCAAACGCGGCCAGTTGAATTTATGGTTAAAGAATTGGGAAGGTGCGATCGCAGATTACACCAATTCATTGGCGCGCCCAGATGGCGTGGTTAGTCCGTCTGTCTATGCCGAACGGGCCGAGGCATATACAGCAATCGGTAATTATGCCGATGCGATTAATGATTATGCGGCGGCGATTCGTGTGATATCTGAACAGATACAGGGCGCAACCACCGCCGAAGAACGCGAAAGTCAATCCAGTGCCGCAATGGGATACTTTGAAAAATCTGCGGCGTTGAATGTGGCGCTGGGCGATGTAGATGCCGCACGCAGTGATTTGGAATCTGCGTATACAATTGCGGCCGCATTGTTGGATGATACCAGCATGACCAGAATCCAGGGTGTGTTGAACAATCTGCAATCACAGTAAATCCAGATTGCATTAAACAAAAAAAATCCCGCATTGCGGGATTTTTCTATACCTGTTTTTCCATCGGATTATGGGAATCCATGATTGCGGTAAATGTTGCCTCGGACACTTTTTTACCGCTGACCATTGCGATACCGTGGAATTTGTACAAACGCATTTTTGACATAACCAGTTCGACATGCAATTCCAAAACATCGCCCGGGTGCACCATGTGTGAAAACTTTATTTTTTCCATGGTGGTAAAGTACCCCAATGTTTTACCGTCTGACACACCCATCCGCGCCAGGGCGATAAAACATGCGGTTTGGGCCAACGCTTCGATTGTTAATACGCCCGGCATGATTGGATTGCCCGGAAAATGTCCCGCGCACCAGAATTCATCATCACGAACATATTTGATACCAACACCGCTGGTTTCATTATACTCACGAATTTCATCCACCAGACGCATTGCGCCACGATGTGGAATAACTTTTTCTATACCTGTTGCATCAACCATATTAAATTCCCCCTGGATATTTTATTTTTTTACATTCTTGCGCAACCATGCATAGTGGCGCATAAATTCTGTACCTGGACCCGCCGGATATCCCATAATTCTGCCACCGTCTGGGACATTGCGGAACACGCCACTGTGTGCGCCAACTTCGGCATCGTTGCCAATGTGTACACCGTTTGCGATACCCACCTGGCCGGCCAACAGCGCGCGATCACCAACAATCACGCCGCCCGCCAATCCAACACCTGATGCCAAAAAGCATTCGCGTCCAACAATCACACCGTGCGCAATCTGGCACAGGTTATCAATCTTGGTCCCGTCCCCGATTTGTGTATCTGTCATTGCGCCGCGATCAATGCATGTATTTGCGCCAATTGACACACGGTCACCAATCACAACGCGACCAACATGTGGGATAAATATGTTATGCCCATCTTGGCGGGTATAACCGAAACCATCCTTGCCGATAACGGCGCCGGCGTTTATCACACAGTCTGCGCCAATTGTGGCATTTTCAATATGCGCGCCTGTTTGCACGACCGTGCCACGGCCGATTGTTACATTTTGACCGATATAGGCGTTTGGATAAATTTTTACATCTGGTTCGATAACGGCGCCGCGTTCAATTGTTGCAAATTGTCCAACATAGTTCGTACGCCGATTGCGAAAGAATACCCCACGTTCAATAACCGCACGGCGACTGATACCGCGGCGCGGCGGTGGCGCGTATATTTCGCCCAGTATTTTTACAATGTTTCCCCGCGGACTGGCGGTTACCAGCAGTGTTGCGCCATCTGGTGCGTCTGCGACATGTTCAGGTTGCACCAATATCACAGATGCGCGTGTGTTTTTCAACACATCAATCGGCAGTATTTTGAACGCCGCACTGTTCTGTTCGGTTGAATAGAACGCCAGTTGTCCTGGGCGGGCATCGGCAATTGGTGCGACACCGCGCACAACTGTTGACGCGTCACCGCGCAATTCCAGACCGAATTTTTCGGCCAACGCACCGGCCGTTGTCTGAACAGCCGCCGGCCTGATCAAAGATTTAATTTTATTTAACATGCCCGGATTATACCCAATATTTTTGAAAATAAAAGCAGAAAAACACCGCCCATCGGGCGGCGTTTGAATTTTGTATTTCACAGATTTAGAAACCCTGGGGTTTTTGCATCTTGACGCTGGAAATCTTTTTATTCAGCGCATTGATAACTTCATCTGTGATATCCAGGTTTTCTACATTCGCGCCAACGCGGGCAAAACGACCATCAATCACCAAGGACAGATTTTTCTTGGCAATGATACCTTCGATTACAGGGTCCAGATGTTTTGTCTGGATATCGTTTAATGCCTGTTGGAAAGACACTTCGATGCTTTGTGCGCGTTCTGTCAAATCGCGTTGCAGTTCGTTCACGCGGTTTTGATAGTCAACAACACGGCGTTGCAATGCGTCACGCGACAGAACATCTTGGGATTTTTCGATTTCTGCCTTTTCTGATTCCAGTTCTTTTTGTCTGGATTCCAGTTCATCACGCAGTTCGTTTTCGTATTTCTGACGCTGCTGGGCCAGGTCTTTCAATGCATCTGCCTGGGTCTGGATTGCGTCCATGCGGATTATCGCCACGCGCAATTGATCCCCGGTTGCGGCATCTGTGCTGACAACCTGCATTGCTTCTTCGACTGTTGCGCCATTTGTGCCACCGCGCATTGCGCTGATGCCCCAGATGCCCAACGCCGCAATAACAATGACAACCGCGGCAATAATGCCAGTTTTAACATATTTTTTCACAGCCGGATTGGCCGGTGTTTTTTTTGCCATAATTTCCATCCTTTTTTGTTGTTCTGGTGGCAGTATAGCAATAAAAAATTCAAAAATAAAGTGAAACTTCTGCCTAAAAATTACCGCGCCGGGACAATTCGAATTTCGACCCGCCGGTTGGTCAGACGGCCGATGTCATCCTGGGCGGCGATGGGACGCGCCGCGCCGCGCCCGACAATAAACATGCGGGCAGTGCTGATGCCGTATTGTGAAAAGAATACGCCAACACGCTGTGCCATGTCCAGTGACAGTGCATCGGCCGCCTGGCGGTTGCGCATCGCATCAGTGTATCCGGCAATTTCTAAAAATGTTGCATCATATTTCTTTAATATTTTTGTGATGGTTTTCAGTGTGTCTGCCCCATCGGGGGATATATCTGCCACATCCAGTTCCATAATCGCATCGCGCACCAGTATTATAACAACATCTGTGCCGGCGCGCTGGACAGAAATTCCCGGCTTGCGCAATGCGTCATATAATTCAAATTCCAGGTTAGCCATATAATTAACGCTGATTGCGTTGTCGTTTGCGGCCTTGTCCCCATAATCCATTGCATCTGGCGCATCGATTGAACTGATTAATTTGCCACCTGCGCCCAAGAATACTGGTCGTTTGGCAATTCTGGCGGTTTCAGTCATGTCTGTAAAACTGGCCCCGCGCAGATATTGCGACCATGTATTGCGGGCCGGACTGTGATACTGGATGCATCCTGCCATCAAAGAAATTACCGCAAAAAGTATATATTTTTTTATCTGCATATTCCTACTTTACAATAAATGACATCTGGTTTGTATCTGTGGAAAAACAGTTTTCTGTATCCGCCCCATCCAGTTTGACATTGTTTATCTGGATTTCTGTGGCCCATTTTGGACGCGATGTTGCAAAATATTGACATTCGCCCTGGGTCAATTGTGTCAGGTTAATTGCAAAACCCACGCCATTATCAATTGATGTCACGGACCATCCGTCACCACCAATCGGTGCCTTTGCGTTGTCCAGTGCGCCCGCAGATATCAAATATTCAACCGATATGCCCGTATAATCCCCGCGCATACCCATCAGCATTTTTGTATCACGGACGATTTCTTCCATTTCAACGGCAGCGATTTTTCGCACCTGGTTTCCACGAATAACATTATACATTGCGATTGCAGCGCCACTCATCAGCCCGGCGATGGCCAGTACGCCAATAATTTCAATCATTGATGCACCATATTCGTGTTTCATATGCGTGTCCTTTTATTTATGTGTTTATTTTACACCGACAATCTCGGCGTTTTCAAACAGACTCATTGCATTTGCAACCATGGGGTCTGATTCTAACTCTTCTTGCTTTTGTTCTGTGATTGTGTGCGCATGTGGCGATTCTGTTATGCGTTCCAGCGTCCATGTGTGTCCTGTTTTGTCATTCAACCATGCGGCCAACCGCGGTGCAAAATCAGCATCCCCACGGCGGTCAAAATATTTGATATGTCCGTCTGACAGTTCTAAAACCTCTATATTCCCGGTATAGTATGAATACAGCAATATTTCCTTGGACGCCTGTAACGCGCGCGCCAGTTCATCAGAATTGGTAATCTTGATTTGCGCTGGTGCGGCATTATGTTTTTTTGTGTCGCCCGCATCAGACCGCGATGCCGCAGATTTTGGTTGATTCAACAATTCTGGCACAGACGGCATGTCTGCGATATGCATCAGTCGCACAACCAGCATATCAAAACTCTGTTTTTGATTTCCAGCCGATTGAATTTCCGGAACAGATGCAACCATAACCTGCCATATGCGTGACAAAGTATTTAATGTTACGCGTTCGTTTATCTGGCGAATTTGTTCGCGTTGGTCTGCGGTGTATGGCGCACTGGTTACATCGCCGGCATGCAACGCCGGATGCATGCGCGTTGCCCAGTGTGTCCATTCCATCATGTCGGTCAACAGCATGGATAAATCTGCGCCATTGTTATAGATATCGTCTGCACGTGCCAGTGCCGCCGCCGTATCCCCCGACAACAGCGTATTCATAAAATCAATCACCACCCCGCGATCTGCGCGTTTCAGCATGTCCAACACGGCCACTTCGTCAACATGACCGGCGGTTTGGGCAATTGCCTGGTCCAACAGGGACAGCCCATCGCGCACAGAACCATCTGCCGCGCGGGCCAGTAATTCATTCGCCCCATCGGTTAATTCGATTTTTTCTTGTTCGGCAATCCATGCAAAATGCTGTTTCAATGTCTCAACTGGCACCCGAACCAAATCAAAGCGTTGGCATCGTGACAAAATGGTAACAGGCACGCGTCTGATTTCGGTGGTCGCCAAAATAAAGATTACATGTGCGGGTGGTTCTTCTAGTGTTTTCAGCAATGCATTAAACGCGCTGTTAGATAACATATGCACTTCGTCAATAATATAAACCTTGTACCGGCCATTGGTTGGACGATACTGTGCCGCATCCAGAATATCGCGCATATTATCCACGCCTGTATGCGATGCCGCGTCAATTTCCAGAACATCAATATGTTGCCCCGCGGCAATTGCGCGACAATTTTCACATACCCCGCATGGTGTTGCGGTTGGACCATCAGACGCCAGACAGTTTAATGCCTTGGCCAGAATGCGGGCCGTGCTGGTCTTGCCAGTGCCGCGAATTCCAGTAAAAATATATGCGTGTGCAATACGGCCAGTATTAATCGCAGTGGTCAATGTTTTGACCAATACATCCTGGCCGATCAGTGATTTGAAATCTTGGCTGCGGTATTTTCGTGCTAAAACAGTATAGTTATTTTCCATGCAAAAACTTCCTTTTGCGCCAGCATAGCAAAATGCATGAAAAATTCAACCATTAAAAGTATGAAAATTACTTCATGTCAGTGATGAAATCAGGAAAAATTGTTTCGTCTTCATCTGGGCCAGATTCTGTTTCTGGCACATCGTCCGTCACAGGTGTTTTTTCGCCTGGCGTACGCGTTGAATCAATTTTACCCTGTTCAGCGTTTACAATACGACCATAGTGTTCCGCCGCCTGCATCAAACGTTCGCGTTCGATTTCATCTGATGTTTGACGCGCCTGGTCCATGTATTGTTTTCTTTTCTGCCGCCACTTGTGGCAACGCTGTATCATCTGTCCCACAGACGATTGATTTTTTTTGTTTGGCATATTTTTTATTTCTTTATTATCAGGAAATTTATCCATTGGGTGTTTGTATCACACCCGCCTTTAACATCCCAGATAATAATTCATCTTAAAAGCAATTGCAATATTTTTTTTCAATTGCTACACTGCATAACAGTAACAGGGGCGGGGGAACTGTCTGTATCATGCAACGACAGAGTGGAAATTTTTTATTACAGGCATTATTGGCATTGACGCTGATATTTTCGTTTATTCCGTTTTTTGCGGCGCGCCTGGCATCGCGTGATATGGATTCGCAAATGTATGCATCCACGCAAAAGGTTGATGTTGCCCAAACGGCGGCGCGCATATTTATTCGAAATCGCGCCAATGATTTACCATATAACACAACTGTTGTGTCGGGCGATGCGTTTTCTGATTTATTGGAACCGTATGGGTTGCCGTTGGGATTTATTCCGCGCACTGCATTGGGCCAGAATATATCGTTGGTTATAAACAAAACCGCCACTGCGGTCAATGCACATCTGCGACTGTCTGGGGGAAATTTGTCGGCCGTACAATTGGCAGAACTGGCGCGGCGAATTGGATTTTATGCATCGGTATCAGGTGATGATATTTTGGTTGGACTGGCGTTGGATGCGGTGTATTCAGATGTTGTTCGCCGTAATGAAACGGATTTGGACAACAGTGCATTTTTAACAGATTTAGATATGGGCGGTTTTGTGTTTGATAACGGTGGCGAAATATTTGCGCGCCGTGGCGAATTTGACACGGGCCAGTTTAATACATTATCTATATTCGGCATCGAAGACGGCCACCGCACGCGTAATGAAATTGATGTTATGATTGCGGCGCGTACAGTGTTTCAAAATGCGCTGGGGGAATCTGCGCTGTCGTTGACGCGTGGGTCACTGTATGTTGGGTCTGTGGATGCCAAAACAGTATCACAATTCGGTGACACGGGCAGTTTTACATCCAACAGTGCATCTGTTTATGATTTTGCCATGACGGCGGGGCGTACCAGTTTTTCTGGTCCGTTGGACTGGACGGTTGGCGGCAATGTGTTAAGCGAGAATATGAGTTTCAGTACAGAACGACTGGAAATAGACTCTTATATCGATACCACCCGCGGCCAAGATGTTTATGTCGATCCAGACGAACTGGAATACAGTTCGCGCAGTGGTATCGAAACAGGCTCTATTGTTGCATCGAATATAACAATGCGTGACCAAACATCTGATGCATTAAACAGCGGGGAAACAGGGGCCGTGATTTTAGACATTCGCCCCGCAGGCACATCGGTATTGCCAGACTTGTTGTTGGATTCGATTGATAATGGTGCGTTCAAAATAATATATAACCCATCAGACACGGATGGTAAAACAATTGATTGCCGTGCGATAATTGCGGACCTGGGCGGTCGTTATAACCAAAAATCTTTATCACAATATATAATCTGCCAGTACGCATTTTGGCAGCGTTTGGAAAAAAGAATTGATATAAAACAATGCTTGATGGATGGGCGCAGTGACTGTATGTAAAACGAAAATTTTTGACAATGCATCACGCGGGGCCAGCATGACCGAAGTTTTACTGGCCATGGCGATTGTCGCAATGGCGGCGCCGTTCTTGTACAGTCAAATTGCCAACACCAACAATACATTGCGCGATATTGCGGTGGCAAACAAAATAATTGCATTGCGCGATACGGTGATGAATTTTGTACGCTTGAACCAGGCTGATTGGCCAGATGTTGCGCAAATCAGATTGTCAGATGACGAACTGGATGAAATATCCGAACTGCCAACGGCGGGATTTATTGATAAATATACCGTACACGGTGCAACAATCACAGATGTATATTTGACATTTGATTTAAATGATACAGATTTGCGCACGAATCAAATTGCGCGACATATTGGTGGCGATGCCGCGGTTGTCGGAACAGATGGTGTTGCATATGGTGCAACATATGCGGTTGCCGCGCCAGACTTTAAACCCGGGGATTTGATATATAAAATATCGCGCGATTTGGACGGCGAAGATAAATCTAAATATTTGCATCGTACAGAAACAGGCGAAGAAAATCTGAACACCATGATGCGTGATTTGAATATGAACAATAATCGTGTATATGATGTCGGTGGTGTGATTGGCAAATCTGCGGAAATCAAGAATGCATCGGCGCAATTTGTCGAAATGCCAAACCTGGGTGCGGATACAATTTATTTTTCATCTGGGGCAAATTTAGATGGTGATACGGCGACATTTGGATCAATGCGCGTATCGGGCGATATATCTGGGTTCAGAAATATTTATGCAGATACAATGAATGGCCGCACATATACAACAGATGGGCGCATAATTACAGATCGTGCAACGGTTGTAAATTCTGTGAATGTTGCGAATGATTTGGTGTTAAAATCAGATTCTTCGCGTACAATCAGTGCATTTACCGGTATTACTGCGCATACGGTTGTCACATCATATTTAACAACGGAAAACATAATATTTTATGATAATTTCGGATTGACCATATCGGGCGAGTTATTGATGTCAACCACGCCACCGATACGAATCGGGTCGTGGACATTTCCGTCACTGACGCCCCCGCGTTTTACAGAATTGCATCTGGCCCGGGCGGCGGTCCCGGCAACACCCAACGCAGATGAATTTTCTGTAATATTGTCTGATGGATGGCAAACTGCACAACCAACAACGGGAATTTTGCAATGATGCGAATACCACGAATCTTTGCCACAACACATCGTGCCCAACATGGCAGTATGTTGGTTGAATTGTTGATGAGTGTTGCATTGGCGGCAATCATTATGCCATTTATTTTCCGTTATCAACAAGACGCGATACAGCGGGCTGAAAACATTGTCATTGCCGATAATATGGAAAATATTCAAAGTGCGCTGGAACGGTATATTGTTGCGAATCGTGAAGTGTTGCTGAACACCGTTGGTCGTAATATTGTTCGTGTAAATATTGCGGACTTGATAGATTATGGTGTGTCGATTGATTTGGCATCGCACGATGACGAATATCAATTACGCGTGTTGAAATCTAATGACATAACTGGTCGCGCCACATTACAGGGTGTCGTTGTATTTTCGTCTGATGAAATTGACCCGATGCGCACGCGCGAGATTGTGGCGATTGGTGGTGACGATATGGGGTTTATCGATGGCAATCGCGCATACGGAACATTTGGTGCATGGCATGCAAATACGCTGGATATGGGGCTGGATGTATCAGACGGCATTGTTGAATTAACCGACATCAACCAGGATGCATCCCTGTATCTGTGGCGTGTGCCATCGGATAATGCATCAGATGCTACGATGATATCTGGGCTGAATCTGGGCGGGCATGATATTACGAATGCATCATTCTTTAACGCATCAGCGGCCCAGTTTGACGAGACATTAACCCTGGGGGTTGGTGCGGCGTCAAATGTGATATTCCAAAACAGAACAACACTGGATAACTATTTTGAATCGACATCGGCCACGGTTGCCGGCATATTGTCATCAGATTCCCGCACGATGGAGGTTTCGGGAAATTTTTCATTGGCAGATACCGGAAAATTCACCAGTTTTACCACCGGTGATTTGCTGGCAACAAACATGACATTGGGTGGTCTGTCGATATTGTCTGATTTGGACGGGCCGGCGATATTACAGGTAAACAGGTCAATTGACATGACCGGTGGGCACATTGATGCGATGTATGTCACGGTTGGTTTTGCCGGGTCTATTGCGCCGCGGCTGGTCGTCAGGGACAGAATCGAAGATTCTACAAATCCAAATTATTTTTGGGATGTTGATTATGGTGTTGCGAACCTGGTGGATGTAACACTGCAAGAATTACATACCATGGCAATGGACATGGTTTATTCTGAAAATGCGCCTGATACGGACGCGGGGCGTATATTCAACGCGGTCGTATCGAACAAGAACGCAACGGCATCTGATTACATGAACGCAATAACAGAAATTCAAAACGCGGTACGTGCAAAATATCGCCGGTTGAATTTAGAATAAAATATGCTATGAATTATCGTATGAAAACAATTTGTGATTTTTGCAAGACAGAATATTCAATTGACGCCGTGCCAAACATGCCGGTGCGTTGCGCGGTATGTGGGCATACATGGGTTGTTCCGCATCCACCACGGCGCAGTCCGTGGCTGGTCTTTATTGCGGCGTTGTGTGCATTGTTGGCGGCGATTGTGTTTGCGGTTGCCGTTATCGCCCAGAATAAAATTACCGAAATTCGTGAAAATCCATTGGTTGCCGAAATTGGCGAGATTACTACTATCACCGGCGATGATGATATAACACGATTTGTGGTTGATGGTCGTGTGGTAAATCGTTCTGACCAGATTTATGGTGTACCAGGTCTGATTATCACATCGTATGGGCGCGATGGCATCCTGGTTGATCGCCAGCGGTTTATGCCATCGGCGACATTACTAGACGCGGGTGCTGCGGTGGAATTTTCACATGTTTTATCCGTGCCGATTGCGGGCGTGGACAAAATTGCGGTTGAACTGGAACAGACGGGGGGGCAATGATGCGGAATTTACTTTTATCAATTTGTGTAATATTATCTGCATTGCCGGCATTCGCGGCAGATGCGCCATCTGGCGGGGACAGCGCGCCCGCCCCACGAATCAGCATTTTTTCCACCAGTTCGGATTGGCAGGCGTTAACCGGTCTGCGTTATTCTGAATATCGTGGCGAATTCATCCCCAGTTCGAACATTGTTGGTCGTGGGTTGGTTTTGTATTATCTGGATGGTTTTCCATGCTATGGCCTGGGCGAAGGGGTACGCGTTTGGATTGGTCCAAATGGCAAACATGACGGGGAATTGCGCCTGGCATGCCTGTACGCGCCCACAGAAATCAAGTTCACATGGCGCAACGCCACCCGTGATGCCGACCAGGAACAGAGCACGGGCATCCTGACATGTCCGGTGGAATCAGACGGTCGTGAATTAACAATTGAATTATCACAATGTGACAAGGGCCCCGATTGGGACGAATACAAATAATGGCACAAAAATATGAATTTATTGTATCTGACACAGATGCCACCATGCGACTGGACAAGTTTTTATCGGCGTCTATGCCAGAATTTTCGCGCAGCGAGATTCAGCGCGGTCAAATTACCGTAAACGCGGCACCGGCAAAATCATCGTATCGGGTTCGTGCGGGCGATGTGGTGGCGATTGAGATGCTGGCACGCGAAACGGCGGTTGCGTCCAAGAATATATCGTCTGATTTTAAACTGGATATTTTATACGAAGACGATGATATCATCGTAATAAACAAGCCGCGCGGGGTGGTCATGTACCCATCGGCCGGCAATTTAACGGGCACATTGGTTCAAAACATATTGTCGCATACGCATTTGTCTGCGCTGGGTGGGGAAACGCGTCCGGGGGTTGTTCATCGTCTGGACAAGGATACCAGTGGTGTAATGGTATTTGCAAAATCAGATGCGGCGTTTCGCGGTTTGGTAAAGATATTTTCGGCGCACGAATTAACGCGTAAGTATCTGACGTTTGTTTGGGGTGTGCCGAATTGGGACGGTGCCGACATCACGGGCAATATTGCGCGTTCATCCCGCAATCGCCAAAAAATGACAATGGTCAAAACAGGGGGCAAACCGGCGCACACAATCGTGAATGTCGCGGACGCATGGCCGCGCGCGGGTGTATCGCTGTTTCGGTGCACATTAATGACGGGGCGCACGCACCAGATACGCGTGCATTTGTCGGCGCATGGTTTTCCGGTGTTGTGTGACCCAATATATGGCCGCGGCGCCGCGCGCCTGGGCAGTGTCAAGGCCCCAGACATGCTGGAATTCATAAAAACGCATGATGGACAAATGCTGCACGCAGAAATACTAGACTTTGCACACCCGGTCAGTGGGGAAAAGATGCATTTTCGTGCGCAAATGCCGTCTGATATGTTGGAACTGAAAAGCATATTGAATGACATCGGATAACATCGGACAAATTTGTCCGATTTTTTTATGAAATATTCGTTGGAATTTACATATTTTTCTTTATCAAATGATGAAAGTATGTTATACTTAAAGCAATAAATATGGAGTGAGTCTAATGAATTTGCTGAAAAAAACAGTTGGTTTTATGGCGGTTTTCTGCGTGATTCCGGCGGCAATTGCCTTGACCGCGCGCCCCAGTGTTGTTGGCACGGCGTCATCGCGTTTGCCGACAATGACGGCGTATATAAACGCGGTTTCTTCATCGGGTTCATCGTCAACATCAAATTTGTTGGACAACGCCGAATGTATTGATGCGTACACCGCATGTTTAAAGGGTGGTGATGTCTGTGGTGCAAATTTCGAAGAATGCACGACCAAGGTTTTGTTCCATGCACAAATGCCAAAATGTTTAAGTACTTTGGCCCAGTGCAGTGCATCGGGTGTAAATGCGCTGTTTGGAACATCGTCAACAACGGCACTGTCGAATGTTGCATCACGAAATGAACATGACGAAGTGACGGATTATACATACCCCACAGACGGCAGTGTTCTGGGGCAAATGATAACTGGCGCGGCGATTTCAAACATGTACGATACCAGTGACTGTGTCCGCCGCTATACATCATGTCTGCAACGCGATAATGTTTGTGGTTCAGAATTTGAATTATGCACAACAAATACCGAATTCAGAAAGCAAATGGTTTTCTGTGATTCCACATTGGCCCGGTGCCAGGCGGCGGGTAAAATTGAACTGTTTGGTTCAACATCTACAACAACCAACCCAACATCCGACAGTCGTGTTGGCATCATGATTGCCGAAGGTGCGGCCCTGGCGGCGGTGGACGCGGTATCTACATGTTATACCGTTGTTGACCAGTGTATTTTAAACGCATGTGCGGCCAATCCGTATAAATGTATCGCTGATTCATCACAGCGTGCGGTAAAATTGGTTGACGCGATTAACAGTGGTGTTTTGGCAGATACACCCAGTGCAATTTTGGTGTCGGCTGTTGACACGGTTAGCAATTCGTCCGTACAATCGTACATTAAAAATTCATGTTTGGATACAATTGGTGGCAATAAATATTGCTATGCAACATTCTTGGGTAATGGCATGATGCCAACATCTTCACAATTAAGTGATGCTGACAACCAAGAAGACATTTTTGCCGAGGCGTATTCAGTGCGTATGAATGATTCTATGCGTGCCAGATTAAACGATTTAATCGAGGATTTTGATACCGATGCCAAAGAAAAATGTTCTGAAACAATATCATCATGCGTAATGCGTGTTTGTGGTGGCGGTAATGGCGCGGCATGTTATTCATTGGTGCATGGGAATGTGGATAAATCCATTAACAATGATGCCGTTTATGATGAAATTCAAACGGGGTGTGCGGCAATTGTGAATACTGATCCATATTGCCAGTATGCGGCACAAAACCCGACCAGCACGGGCACATACACATATGCATATAACCAGGCGGATACATTTGCCACATTGTTCCCTGAATATGATGATAATGGCAGTGATCCAATTGGTGTAATCGCATCATTGAATGCATCGTTGGCCACCAGTTACAGCGATGCGGCAATTGCCCAGATGCGCACACAATGCGAAAATGTCGCGAAAAGTTGTGTAAAATCCATGTGTGGTGATGAATATGTAAATTGCTATCGCAATCGTACGGATATTTATTCTTCGCTGACCAATACTGGCACGACGTCATTTGATAACAGCATGAACAAGGTTGGTGGTGTTCTGGATTACACGGTTGTTTTGGGATTGTGTATGGATACGGTCAAGAATGCAAGCGTGTGTCAAGAACATCTGGCGATTGAAACGGCGAAAATGAACATTGCTGATAAAAACCAGACTGCTTCTTGGGGAACCAGTTCCAGTGTACGCCAGGGCTGGGTTGATGCCGGGTCATCAGTTACTTTAAGCACGGTTACATCTGACCAGGTCCAGGCAACAGACTTTGACGGCAATCTGTTGTGCCGTGCCGATGATGGATCCCAGGGTGTTTGCAACACAGTTACGGCCAGTGGCCAGATATATGACGAACCCGTGTATATAACATACAACACATATGCACAAAATCTGGCGGTGGAATCTTTGTTCAGTACATTGCTGTATGATATTGAAAAAGAAGCCCAGGCGATTTACAACAGTAAATTGACCCAGGAACAGAATATGTGCCTGGCGGCAAATGCAGGCGGTTTGTTGGCCAAGAATGATACTGGTGCAACATACATGTGGGCAAAATTGCGCAGCAATCGTGTCCCAGATGACTATTCCGTCATGGGGCTGGAACGCAATAACTTTGTGGCCAGTAACGATTTGTATGGTTCGTTCTGTGCGGTTAAGGTTACATTGCAGTCCGATGACCCAACTATTCAAACCGCAATGAAGGGTGCAGAATGGACTACCGCGTACTTTGCGGTGGGTGATGCCTTCTCTTGCGGCAGCTGGATCCCGGTCGAAGATTTGGAAGCAATCGCAAATCGCGTTTCTTGCGAAAAGGCTGGCGGTGTATACGAAAATGGCAAATGTAATCGGAACGATAACCAAAAAACAGTAGAATTCTGGACTACAACATTGGGCACATTGGCAACTGGTCTAGGTGGTGCCTATTTGGGCAAGGGTATCCAAGATGGTTCTATCTTGGGTGGTCTGAGTGGTAAAAAGAAAACAACTGATAATAACAAAGTTTTATCCGATTATATAGACAAAGTTGAAAGTGTCATCAGAAACAATGGTTCCTATGTTCCTGATGCAGTATCTGTCACAGCCTATATGTCGACAATAGCAAAAACAGCAGAAAAATTGAATGTGGACAATAGTATTGTACGCGATGCCGAAACAGATGTCACAGCGTGGTATAGCCAATACACCGCGGTGATGGATCTCAGCAGTACCAGGGCCAATTATAGAACCGGGGTAACCGAGGAAAGTAAAAACGAGCTGACAAAATTGCAAGCAGAAGCACTTGCGTCGTTGTCTGCGCTGAATTTTGCTGTTGACAACGCAGAAGACAATTCGGAATCGGACGGAAGCTGGTGGGATCGTAATGGCGGAACACTGGTTGGCGGTGTTGTGACGGCGGGTGTTGGTGGTTTCTTGATAAACAAGGCCACACGTGATATTCAAAAATCACAGCTAAGTGCCGCGCAACAGGCTGCCTATGACGAATGGATGAATAATGTCGGTAATCATCTAAGATGCTTTATCGGTGTTGAAGAGGCTGGTGAATACGGCGATATTATCCAAATCAGTGCGGAATAAAAAATGGGGCAACGCCCCATTTTTTTATTCTATTGATTTTGTGCCTTTGTCATAACGAAAAACGATTTGCCAACAACTACGGCGACACAGATTTTATTCCACAATGTAAATTTGTGTTTAAAAAGTGCTTTTTTTGTGATATTATTCAAGAGATATGAGAACCAGAATTTTTATTTTTTCATCCCTGGTGTGTATTTGTGGGATTGCGCCAGTTGTGGCATCTGACTGCATTGGCGATGGTTGCTATGTTGAACCAATGTCTGTATCGGCACCAGCACCGATGCCGATGGCGGCGCCTTATGCGCCACCTGTGCCTGGGCCACAATACATCGCACCGATGCCGGAACCCATGCGGTCGGTAAAGTTGTTGTCTATTAAACCGGTGCCATCAGATACGCGGCCCGCATTGTGGGATGGGACAGATGATGAATTTGTATCGCGCGGCTATGACAAGACGGTTGATTGGCGCGATGGTGTGCCGATTTGGGACGATTCGGTGCCCAGTTATCGGTATCGTGACTATTCCGATTGGTTCTTGGATCCGATGCCAGAGTTGTATATCCGTGATGCAGATGTGCCAAACGAACCAGTTGCAACCGTGGTTGCAGAAAATCCATTTGATTCAAACGAAATCAGTGTTGTGGATTTGTATAAACAAAACATGGCGGATGCGGCGGCCACGCGTGCCCGGGTCGAAGAATTGCTGGCACCACAAAAGCCGTCTGATAATTTATGGACCGACAATGTTGGCACTGGGGTTGTATCTGTAACAAACGAACAAAATACCACGGTGATTGACAATTCCCCGGTCCAGCATATAACATTGCCATCGCCACGTCCTGAATATACGGCCCAAGATTTAACCGAATTGGTCACGGTTACATTTGGCCGTGCAGACGGTTGCCCGTTTGAAACAGAAACAGAATGCGAAATATGGCGGCGTAAACCCATTGTCCGTGAAACTGTTTCCCCGCGCAGTCCGCGTATCCGTGATGACAAGATGGCTGAATTTATCGCGGCGGCGCGTTGTGACAAGAATATAACGGCGAATAATCCGTTGGCGGCACCATTGTTGGAACGGTACAAAATGCTGATGAATTCTGCAAATGCATGTTGTACAGACGGCATGGCGTATTCATTAAAACAGGCCGGTGCGTCTGATGGATTGGTTTACAAGTTTATGTCCGATGACGCGAACTTTTACGGTTTTGGTGCGCGTTGTCTGATGATGACGGATGACGAACTGGATACTAAATATCCGAATACGGCCACGGCGGCGGTTGCGGCCGATGTGCGCAATGGTTGTCTGTGTCGTGGGCGGCAATGGTTTTATGCAATGTTGGCCCCGTTTGAACAGGCGTATCGCGCGTTCCCCGAATTCCGTGATTACAAGTTTTATTATACATATACTGATGGACTGCAACGGGAAATCACCGTGTCGGTGAATAACGATGTCCAGAATGTGTTAAAGCAATTGTCTGTTTGTCCATAAAGATATGCCCCATTGGGGCGTTTTTATTACCTCACATTAATGCGCGGACCGCAACAGGCTATGAACACAAAACGTGGGGGACTTGATATCATGATATTTGCAACTTATATGTGTACGTGTCTCCGCCGAATTGAATTTTCAATCAACGGCGCGCACAGGTGCGGTTTTTTGTAAAAAAAGCAAGCGAATCGTTATCAGATGACCTGAAAATGCCACCCAGACGAATCAGTTTTTACTGTTTTCCGAATCATAAACTTGGCTAAAAGCGGCAAAAACGAAAAAAATATGAAAAAAATATTTTATGGGAAAAATGGCGGATTTCTGGCGATTTTTCCTATGGTTGAATTACAATTGCAATTTTTTTGAAAATATTTCTGACAAAATGCTTGACTTTTTGGAAAAATGCGCGCATACTATGCGGGCTTTCAAGTTGGGAACGGTTCAAAAACAAATCTCAACCCCTGAAAATTCTGCGGTTAACGGAACGACCAATGGAAAAGGGAATCTGTTAAACACGCAAACATTGTGAATAAAAGCAGCTCATCAAAGAGATTTTTGATGCAAATCAAAAGTCTGTTCAAGAAGAGATATGCAGACAGTTGAATTTGGAAATATCCAAACTTTGACTAAGTCAATGTGCATATCCTAGACAGGTAGTAGGTTTACATATTAAACCTCGTTGAAAACTTGTCTTGCGAATAATAATGTAAAGACGAACTGATTAATGTCAGGTTTGTTTATGCACAGGGCTTAACTAACAGGTTTTTTAAAACTTGAGAGTTTGATCCTGGCTCAGAACGAACGCTGGCGGCAGGTCTTAGGCATGCAAGTCGAACGGGTGAAGCAGGGCTTGCCCTGTGGATCTAGTGGCGCACGAGTGAGTAACGCGTGGGAAACTGCCCATTACTGGGGAATAACGTTTGGAAACGAACGCTAATACCGCATACGCCGGAAACGGGAAAGATTTATCGGTGATGGATGTGCCCGCGTTGGATTAGCTTGTTGGTGGGGTAATGGCCTACCAAGGCAATGATCCATAGCTGGTCTGAGAGGACGATCAGCCACGCTGGAACTGAGACACGGTCCAGACTCCTACGGGAGGCAGCAGCTAAGAATATTGGGCAATGGAGGCAACTCTGACCCAGCCATGCCGCGTGAATGAAGAAGGCCTTCGGGTTGTAAAGTTCTTTTAGTCGTGAAGATGATGACAGTAGCGACAGAAAAAGCACCGGCTAACTTCGTGCCAGCAGCCGCGGTAATACGAAGGGTGCAAGCGTTGTTCGGATTTACTGGGCGTAAAGCGTCCGTAGGTGGTTTGTTAAGTCAGGGGTGAAATCCCGGGGCCCAACCCCGGAACTGCCTTTGATACTGGCGGGCTGGAGCGTGATAGAGGAAGATGGAATATCTGGTGTAGGGGTGAAATCCGTAGATATCAGATAGAACACCAATGGCGAAGGCAGTCTTCTGGATCATTGCTGACACTGAGGGACGAAAGCGTGGGTAGCAAACAGAATTAGATACTCTGGTAGTCCACGCCCTAAACGATGCATGCTTGTTGTTGGTTTCCTTCGGGATATCAGTGACGAAGCTAACGCGTTAAGCATGCCGCCTGGGGAGTACGATCGCAAGATTAAAACTTAAAGGAATTGACGGGGACCCGCACAAGCGGTGGAGTATGTTGTTTAATTCGATGCTACGCGAGAAACCTTACCGACCCTTGACATCTTGGTCGCGACTTCCAGAGATGGTTGTCTTCAATTCGGTTGGACCAAAGACAGATGCTGCATGGCTGTCGTCAGCTCGTGTCGTGAGATGTTAGGTTAAGTCCTGCAACGAGCGCAACCCACGCCCTATGTTGCCAGCGGGTAATGCCGGGAACTCTTAGGGGACCGCCCGCGTCAAGCGGGAGGAAGGTGTGGATGACGTCAAGTCATCATGGTTCTTACGGGTCGGGCTACAAACGTACTACAATGGTGGCAACAATGGGTCGCAATACCGCAAGGTAAAGCCAATCCTCAAAAGCCGTCTCAGTTCGGATTGTCCTCTGCAACTCGAGGGCATGAAGCTGGAATCGCTAGTAATCGCTGATCAGAATGCAGCGGTGAATACGTTCCCGGGTCTTGTACACACCGCCTGTCAAACCATGAGAGTCGATTTCACCCAAAGTCGGTAGTCTAACGCAAGGGGACGCCGCCTACGGTGGGGTTGGTGATTGGGGTTAAGTCATAACAAGGTAGCAGTACCGGAAGGTGCGGCTGGATCACCTCCTTTATAGAGAATACCGTTTACACGAAAACGGTCAATCCAAATGCGACTGTCTGAATATCTCTTTTTGAAATAATTCTGGTATCAGCGGAACTATTTGATATGGATAATTTCGTAAAACCGGATGTCTTGGGTCAGTAGTTCAGTTGGTTAGAATGCCGCTCTGATACAGCGGAGGTCGAAGATTCGAGTTCTTCCTGACCCACCAAATTTTCAAGCGCATGATGAGGTTGGAATCAGAGATAAGTGTTTATCTTTGATTCCAGATGTTCCAAGAATATCTTCGGAATCTGCTTTTATAGCAATACATTGTTAATCGGTTTTTATGTCGCAAGTTAAGATTTTATAGAAATATAAAGTTTTGATTTGTTGAACATCGTAATCTCAAAAATCTTTCTGAAAGAGTAATCACAAATGTGATAATTCAATTAGAAACAAGAATCAACTAAGCTTAGAAACTCATTAAAATTGTTATTTATGTGTTTGGGGACTTATCTCTTCAAGCATAAGATAAAAAGTAACAAAGGGTGTTTAGTGGATGCCTTGGCAATCAGAGGCGATGAAGGACGTGAAAGACTGCGATAAGTCCGGGCGAGCCGTCAATATGCTTTGACCCCGGAATTTCCGAATGGGGAAACCCAATCCGTATGGATTATCTTTGACTGAATACATAGGTCAAAGAGGCAAACGCAGAGAAGTGAAACATCTCAGTACCTGCAGGAAAAGAAAGCAACAGCGATTCCCTTAGTAGTGGCGAGCGAAACGGGACCAGCCCAGTGGTTTGGATTTTAGCTAGCAAAATGTGGTGGAAAACACAGCGATAATAGGTGATAGCCCTGTATGCGAAAGCTAGTTTCTGAATCCGAGAGTAGAGCCGTACACGTGAAATTCGGTTCGAATATGGGGGGACCTTCCCCCAAGGCTAAATACTCCTGATTGACCGATAGTGAACAAGTACCGTGAGGGAAAGGTGAAAAGAACCCCGAAGGGGGAGTGAAATAGACACTGAAACTGAATACCTACAAGCTGTCAGAGCCGAGACGGTTCAATTTATGATTTTTGTGCAAATGGTGCGAAGATAAAATCGCGCCAGTGCGAGAAAAACCAACGATGTCGTATGGTATATACGACGAGGTGGTTTGACGATGCAATGTGCGATTTTATCCGCATCGCAGGCGACGATGAAAAATTTAACCTATAACTGCGAATTTTTATTTATTAATATAGAATATTAATTTCATAAAAATTCTTGTTCTATCTTTAATTTTTCTATCGCCATTTGCATAAAGAACCATAAATTGAACCGTCGGGTGATGGCGTACCTTTTGTATAATGAGCCAACGAGTTATTATTGCATGCAAGCCTAAGCCGCTAGGTGTAAGCGAAGGGAAACCGAGTCTGAATAGGGCGATTTGAGTATGCAGTAATAGACCCGAAGCGGGGTGATCTAGGTATGGGCAGGCTGAAGGCGGTGTAACAATCGCTGGAGGGCCGAACGCACCAATATGGCAACATTGGGCGATGACCTGTGTCTAGGGGTGAAAAGCCAATCGAACCCCGTTATAGCTGGTTCTCCGCGAAAACTATAGAGGTAGTGTCTCAGGTGTTCGTTGTTGGGGGTAAAGCACTGAAATGGCTAGGGGGAGTAAAATCTTACCAACCCATATCAAACTCTGAATACCAACAAATTATAGCCTGGGAAACAGTCCATCGGTGCTAAGGTCGGTGGACGAGAGGGCAACAGCCCAGACCGCCAACTAAGGTCCCAAAATGATGATTAAGTGGGAAAGTGGGTCGAGATTCCAAAACAACCAGGATGTTGGCTTGGAAGCAGCCATCGTTTAAAGAAAGCGTAATAGCTCACTGGTCTATTAGAGTTTCGGCAACGAAAATGTAACGGGGCTAAAATCATCTACCGAAGTTGCGGGTGTGTCGTAAGACACGCGGTAGCGGAGCATTCTGTAAGCCTGTGAAGCCGAAGGTGTGAGCCACGGTGGAGGTATCAGAAGTGCGAATGTTGGCATGAGTAGCAGCTAATCAAGGTGAGAAACCTTGACGCCGTAAGAGCAAGGGTTCCTATCCAATGTTAATCAGGGTAGGGTGAGTCGACCCCTAAGGCGAGGCCGAAAGGCGTAGTCGATGGGAACACGGTTAATATTCCGTGACCTGCGTGAGAGTGACGAATTGCGTAAATTGTTTGACCTTATCGGATTGGTCGGGCAGTGAAGTAGTTCCAGGAAATAGCCCACGCGTATAGATCGTACCCAGAACCAACACAGGTGCTCGAGTCGAGTAGACTAAGGCGGTTGAGAGAACTATGTTGAAGGAACTAGGCAAAATGCATCCGTAACTTCGGGATAAGGATGACCTGTTTCAAGGCAACTTTAATCAGGTGACACAAACCAGGTGGGGGCGACTGTTTACTTAAAACCCAGGTCTCTGCTAAATCGTATAAGATGATGTATAGGGACTGACGCCTGCCCAGTGCTGGAAGGTTAAGCAGAGGTGTGCAAGCATTGATGTGAAGCCCCAGTAAACGGCGGCCGTAACTCTAACGGTCCTAAGGTAGCGAAATTCCTTGTCGGGTAAGTTCCGACCCGCATGAATGGCGTAACGATCTCCACACTGTCTCCAACATAGACTCAGCGAAATTGAATTCTCGGTGAAAATGCCGGGTACCCGCAGCTAGACGGAGAGACCCTATGAAGCTTTACTGCAGTTTCGTACTGGCACTAGGACTCATTTGCGTAGGATAGGTGGGACGCTTTGAAGTGTGGATTTTGGTTCACATGGAGCGGTTGGTGAAATACCACCCTGGTGTGTTTTAGTGTCTAACCAGCGTTCTTGAACCAGGGCGTGGGACAGTGCGTGATGGGCAGTTTGACTGGGGTGGTCGCCTCCCAAATCGTACCGGAGGCGCGCGAAGGTTTGCTCAGGTTGGTCGGAAATCAACCGGTGAGTGCAATGGCAAAAGCAAGCCTGACTGCAAGGGGGACACCCCGAGCAGAGACGAAAGTCGGTCATAGTGACCCGGTGGCTCCGCATGGAAGGGCCATCGCACACGGATAAAAGCTACTCTAGGGATAACAGGCTGATGCTACCCAAGCGTCCATAGCGACGGTAGTGTTTGGCACCTCGATGTCGACTCATCGCATCCTGGGGCTGGAGCAGGTCCCAAGGGTATGGCTGTTCGCCATTTAAAGCGGTACGTGAGTTGGGTTAATAACGTCGTGAGACAGTTAGGTCCCTATCTACTGTGGGCGTTGGATATTTGAGCGAACTTGACCTTAGTACGAGAGGACCGGGTCGAACGAACCTCTGGTGTACCTGTTGTCGCGCCAGCGGCACCGCAGGGTAGCTATGTTCGGAACAGATAACCGCTGAAAGCATCTAAGCGGGAAGCTGGTCGCAAGATAAGATATCCCCATGAGTTCAGTTCTAGACTAGGACTTTGATAGGTGGCGGGTGTAAGTCCTGCGAGGGATTTAGCCGAGCCATACTAATCGAACCATTGACTTTTTATCTTTTTGTTTGACTTTTTCATAAGTCAGACATATGCTTGAAGAGTAAGTTCAAAGCAGGTTGATAGTTGAATTTACGATTGTTCGCTGGATTTATTCTGGTGATTATAGAGCGGGAGTCACCCTCTGTTCCATCCCGAACCAGACAGGGAAACCCCGTATCGCCGATGGTACTTTGGCTTAAGCCACGGAAGAGTAGGTCGTCGCCAGAATAAATCCAGTTTATTACACGAAGTTTTAACGAAGTGTAATTCCGACATAAGAACCGAATTTAACCGCCCACGTGGCGGTTTCTTTTTGCGATTTTTTGTGGTATAATTTAATATTATGACACAAGACGATCAAATACAATCTTTGTTGGATAAAATGCACGCGATGTTCAACAGCGCGGTTGGACCAAACAATCGCGCGGAATATATGCGGCAACATAATGTTAGCGGAATAGATTGGCATTTTTCTTTATCTGCCGATGATATTATAAATCAAAAGATTCCGCGTGCGGTTGCCGGGTGCACGGGTATTGCAAAAGTTTTCTGTAAATATGCCACAGATGCCGGATTGGATTGTGTGGTCTTGGCCACGGCGCGTATAGAAAATTTGGATGGCGCGGCGCAAGACATCAAAGAAGGCAAAAAAGAACGCATAATCAACGGCCATCAAATTATTGCTGTGCATGATGCAGGGGGACGGTTGCGTGCCTTTGACCCAGGACAGAAAGAATTGAAATACATTAAATCAGAAATCAAAGTTGGCAATATAATAAACTTTCGATTTGATACGGTTGTGCCGCATCTAATTACCGCCATTTTAACCCCGACCGAATATAGCAAAATTAATACCTATCAAAAACTGCGTGATGTATATGTAAATGGGGGGGCAAGCGCGAAAAGGGATATATAATGGACCAAAATAAAATCTTGCGTTTTAATGAATTAAAAAATCGTGCCAGTAAAAGTTTTGATGAATATCTGGATGCTTTATTGACAGGGACGGATGTTTATATGTTGCCAAAGGAAAGATTAAGCGATAGAGAATGGCACGAATTGAATGAACTTGTTAAGTGGAAAAATGTAAAGTTTATTGAAACAACGGAACGTGGCGTTCCATATATGCGACTTTCAAAAACCAGCAATCGTGCTACATATAAAAGTGCGACCGCAAAAGTCAAGGCGATGCAGTTTAATGCGATAAGAAACAAATATCCGTATTTGTCGGATTCTGTGATACAAGAGATTGTTGATAATCAGGATAATATCAGTTCAGGCCAAATCTATAATATGATACGACACACAAAGAAAAAATATAATTTAAGTCGTGATGAATTTAACAAGGCTGTTGCGTACGGGAAAACGCCGAATAATTATATTGATGTTTCGCAATATCAACGATGGACATGGAAACGCAAATCACGGATTCAACAACCCCATGCCAGCCGGGATACATATCATATCAGTTTGAATGTTAATATTGTCGAAGGACTGATAAAGGCGTTGGATAGTGTATTGATCCAGGATGCCGGCCGATATATCGAATATTACAAGTTTCCAAAAAGCGATTGGTATGACGAGGCCATAACCAGACATGATCCGGTGACCATTTATTTATCTGCCAGAAACAGGGGTATAGAACAAAAAATAGTTCGTGCAGTTGCACCGTATGTGCGTTCAAACGAGGGGCTGTTAGGCGAAATTCTGGGGTATGGTGTCGATATTAGTCCGGAAACAACCCAAAAATACGGCATGTCTGTTGGACAGCATGCAAGCATGCAAATATATAATGTGTTAAGAAACATAAATTCACGGGATTAAAACCGCCCATGTGGCGTTTTTTTGTGATTTTATAATTTTTCTGATATAATCGTTCCAGGTTAATACAAAAGAGTGAAGTATGAGAAAGTTATTTATAATCACATCATTATCATTTTTGCCGTTGTGTGCATTTGCAGCGGATGTATCAGATTGTACAGTTGTTGGGCATAAAATTTATACACAAACTGTGGAATCCTGTATGACGCCACCAGAAATATGTAAAACGGAACCAGATAGTCCAAAGTGTTTAAATAATACAAAGGCAGCAGACGAGTGTGCCGCCGAAGTTGCCGAGATAAATCAAAAGATGACGGAAAATTACTTGGTGTTTCGTTGTCCTGTAAATGAAGAACGATTGGCAAAATTACGCAGTATGCCAATTTCGGCGGACTTCGATTATGTCGACATAAATGGCGTGCCTGTCGATATTGAATCTATGCAGGCTGATACAGAAAGTATTTATATTTTCAGACGAGGTGCAGGTTTGGCCGGTGGCTTTACGTATGTAGAGCCGTATGCAGATTATATACTGGTGCAGACGAATCCAGATGGTTTTAACCTTGCGTTATACGATTAACTGATACAAAACAAACTTTACACCAAGGTGCAATACCCCCCCCTGCCCAGTATTCAGCGGCGCAAACTTTTTTGCAAGGGGACACGGGGCGGTGGGCATTGATGCGTTTCCGTCGCGAGTTCAGCTGACGCCCTATTTGTCATCGCGAGGAAGCATAGCGACCGTGGCGATCCAGTAAATAAAAAGTCCTGCGGGCGAATAACCGCAGGCATATTGCACTGGATTGCTACAGTCGTACGACAACGTTTTTCAACATTGTTCGTACTCTTTCACAACGACAAGGAAGTTACTCGTGATGGGCCACACCATGTAATGGCAGAGTATTAAACTATACCCCAAGATATTTATTTGCCCCCAGCCCGATTAAAAACGCAATAACAGATACCCCCGCACACACCCCCAACATTTCCAGAAATTTACGCATATATGGTCGGTGATTGACGCGCCCCAGGTAATAATTAAATCCAAAAATCTCGGTCACTGCGATTGCGAACATCAGCACCATTTCCACCGCGCGATTTTCAAATACAAAAAACGGGACTATCAACACCGCGCATGTCGCCATATACGCCACGCCGGTATACAGCGCCGATATAAATGCACGCCGCCCGCCGTCTGTGCGCACGGCCAGATAATTAGATGCCCCCATAGACAAACTGGCCGTGACAGATGCAATTACCGCGGTCAGGATAATCACATATCTGTCAGCCATCGCCACCGCCAAACCCGCAATCAGCCCGGTCAATGACACCAACGCATCATGCATACCCAAGACTATTGCCCCGGCAGAGTTAAATTTATCCTTGCGTACCATGCCGCATATTTTATCACGGTGAAAAAATTATTTATCCAGGTAAGAATTCACAAGTGCCAGAATCAAACAAATTTGTAACATCGACCAAAATAGACTGAAATTTTATGATTGTAAAGTTAATTTTTTGATAATTTTTTTGTATTTTTCCTTGCGTTTGCTGATAAAATTCCGCAGAATCCAGTGTCGTTTTTTAATACAGCAAGGAGAAACCATAATGAGTAATAAATGGGTATATACCTTTGGCAACGGTGCGGCAGAGGGCAAGGCCGATATGCGCAACCTGCTGGGGGGCAAGGGTGCCAATTTGGCAGAAATGAATTTAGTCGGTTTGCCGGTGCCGGCGGGCTTTACCGTTACAACCGATGTATGCAGATATTATTATGATAACAATCAAACATATCCAGCGGATTTAATGGACCAGGTGCGTGACGGCGTTGCACATATCGAACGCATCATGGGCAAGAAGTTTGCCGATATGGAAAACCCATTATTGGTTTCTGTGCGTTCGGGCGCGCGTGTATCTATGCCAGGCATGATGGATACAGTATTGAATCTGGGATTAAATGACGAAACGGTAAAGGCCTTAGCGCGTCATTCTGGCAATGAACGTTTTGCATATGATTCATATCGCCGCTTTATCATGATGTTTTCTGATGTTGTGTTGGGTGCGGATATTGACCTGTTTGAACATACACTGGAACGGATGAAAGAAGACAAAGGATACAAGGTTGATACCGAACTGACCGCTGATGATTTAAAAGAACTGGTCGAAAAGTTCAAAGAAATTGGTGTCAAGATTGGTAAAGTATTCCCCCAGGATCCGTGGGAACAATTAAAGTTGGGTATCGGTGCTGTGTTCGGCAGCTGGATGAGCAAAAAGGCCATCACATATCGTAAATTGAATAATATTCCAGGTGATTGGGGTACCGCGGTTAATGTCCAGGCAATGGTGTTTGGAAATTCCGGCGATGATTCTGCCACGGGTGTGTGTTTCAGCCGCGACCCGGCAACCGGTGAAAACAGATACTATGGTGAATATCTGATTAACGCCCAGGGCGAAGATGTTGTTGCCGGTATTCGCACACCACAACCGATGAGCAAGGATGATTCTGGCCGCCTGTCACTGGAAGAAGCAATGCCAGATGTCTACAAAGAACTGTGTGATGTTCGTGAAAAACTGGAAAAGCATTACAAAGACATGCAAGACATGGAATTCACAATCGAACATGGAAAATTGTGGATGTTACAGTGCCGTAACGGTAAACGCACAGCGGCCGCGGCGGTTCGCATGGCGGTTGAAATGGTGAACGAAGGTTTGCTGACCAAGCAAGAGGCTATCTTGCGCGTTGGTGCGGACCAGTTGGATCACTTGTTGCATCCGATGTTGGACCCCAAGGCAGAAAAGAAAGTTATCGCAACTGGTCTGCCGGCATCCCCGGGTGCGGCGGTTGGCCAGGCAGTGTTTAATGCCGAAGATGCCGAAAAATGGGCGGCCGATGGTAAAAAAGTAATGTTGATTCGTGTTGAAACATCACCCGAAGATATCGCCGGTATGAACGCGGCCCAGGGTGTTATCACGGCGCGTGGCGGTATGACATCGCATGCGGCGGTGGTTGCCCGTGGTATGGGTACACCATGTGTATCGGGTTCGCCAGATATCAAGATTGACTATGAATCAAAAACAATGAAAACAACATCTGGCGTTGTTATCAACGAAGGTGATTGGGTGTCAATCGATGGTGCGCGTGGCGAAATTATCGCCGGCCAGGTTCCAACTGTGTCTGTGGAATTGACGGGTAATTTTGGCACACTGATGCAGTGGGTTGATGAAATCAAAGACATGAAAGTCAAGGCAAATGCCGAAACACCAAAAGATGCCGCCCAGGCGCGTGATTTTGGTGCCGAAGGTATTGGATTGGCGCGTACAGAACATATGTTCTTTGATCCGGCCCGTATCCAGGATATGCGCGAAATGATTCTGGCCGAAGATTCCGATGGTCGTCGTGCTGCGCTGGCGAAACTGTTGCCGTATCAAAAGGCCGACTTTATCGAATTGTTCAAGATTATGGATGGGCTGCCGGTGACAATTCGTTTGATTGATCCGCCGTTGCACGAATTCTTGCCACATACAGACGCTGATATTGCCGAACTGGCGGCGCATATTGGCAAATCTGTGGAATTTGTAAAGGCGCGTGCAGAGGCATTGCATGAACAAAATCCGATGTTGGGTCATCGTGGTTGCAGACTGGCAATTACATATCCAGAAATTTGCGAAATGCAAACGCGTGCGATATTGTCTGCGGCACTGGAATGCAAGAATGCGGGCATTCGCGTATTCCCCGAAATCGAAGTTCCATTGGTTGGTTCCAAGAAAGAAGTCGATATTGTCAAATCCGTGATTGACGCGGCGGCGGCATCGCTGTTTGCGGAAACGGGCGACAGTGTTGAATACACGGTTGGTTCAATGATTGAATTGCCGCGCGCGGCGGTTCTGGCCGATCAAATCGCAGAAAGTTGTGAATTCTTTGAATTCGGCACAAACGATTTGACCCAGACTACATTGGGTATGTCGCGTGACGACACGGGCAAGATTTTGGATGAATATCGTGCGCGTGGAATCTATGTTGCCGACCCATTTGCATCCGTGGACCAAGAAGGCGTTGGCATTTTGATCAAAGATGCCGTGACCAAGGCCCGCGCGACCAAGGGTGACAAGATTCATCTGGGCGTATGTGGTGAACATGGTGGCGATCCTGCATCGGTCGAATTCTTCCATCGCGTTGGATTTGATTCTGTATCGTGCAGTCCGTTCCGTGTGCCAATTGCGCGTCTGGCGGCGGCCCAAGCGGCGGCCAAATTCCCACGCAAGAATTAAAATCGCGGGAAATAAAAAACGGGGCATCGCCCCGTTTTTTCAAAGCGCAGAGTTCAGAGTGCAAAGTTCAACTGTTATCCGCGCCAATGGCGCGGGTTTTTTTCTGTGTTATTCTGGGTTTCACACTCTCTTGTCATCCTGGGGCGCGGGGCCCCGCCCTCTCCTTGTCATTGCGAGCATAGCGAAGCAATCCAGTCAATTAACTTGTCGCGCAGCGACCCCTGCACCCCGGGATGACAAAGGAAGTGCAGGGGGCATGTCCCTGGGTGAAAAATTATTAAAAACTGTATCCCACCGCCAAACCTGTAAAATTAAATCCACGATTTGTTTCGGTGAAGTCGCCGTTTGAAAAATGCTGGGTAAAAAATTCAATACGCCAGTTGTCAGATACATTCTTGCCGATGAACACCCGTTCACCAAATACCAGACGACTGTTCACATATCTGTCGCGGGAATCGCGCATATATGGCCCAATACCAATACCAATATAAAAACCACGCCAGTCAAACAGTGACACATCCCACGACACACCCACCGCCGTGAATGACAAACCGCGTTTGTTTCTGTATCCGAAATTCTGCACCACATTGAAATTCATGCGCGCTGGCAAGCGGAAAATTGTCATTGGCTGGCTGTATTGTGCCATCAGACTGGTCATCGTTTCAAATTCCCATAAAAAAGGATCAACCAGTTTAAACAGTGTGCCGGCACCCGTGCCCTGGCCAACATACAGCGATACTGAATTGTTCGTATCTGTCCCGAACATCGGATTGTGTGTGCCGCCAGCAACAGCCGGCATGCATACCAGACCCGCAACAACAACCGCAATAACTTTTTTCATGATGCGAATTGTACCATAAATTTTTAGCATTGTAAACGCTGGGTTTTCTTATTTACAGTGCGGCCTAAAAATGTTATAATTATACAAAACAGACATGTGAAACAATGGTGTTTACATCGTCAAACATCGGGTTTTCCGGGCGTTTCCGGAATACAGGGAGAGTTTTATGAAAAGCCGTAATTTCGCAGATTTTTTTAAAAACGCAATGGGAACGGTATTTTTATTGGCGGGTGCGTTCTTTGTATGTTCAACATTGGTTTCTATTCGTGCGGTGTTTGCTGATCCGATTGCCCCAGTGGCCACATCTGCAATGGTGACCGGCCCCCAGGCAACGCGTGCTGGCACCGCGTCACCGCGTAATTCCACAACTACATCGCGTCGCACGGCGGCGAACACGGTGTCGCGTGGCACGGCGGCCACGGCGACTGTTGCACCGGTATCGTCGCGTACGGTTTCTTCACGTGGCACGGTATCGCGCGCAACCGTGTCCCAGAATGCATCTCGTGCTACAAATTTATCACGCGCAACGGCGACCACTGCATCACGCGCAACGGCGACATCTGCACGCCCCAGCGTATCTGCATCGCGCGCAACGGCGGGGGTGTCGACGCGTCCATCTGCGGCGACGACCAGTGGTCGTAACGTTGTATCCCGTGGCACGGTTGCAAACGCATCGCGCGCAACAACAAATCGTAATATAATATCGCGCAGTGGCACCAATGCCCGTGTTTCTCTGCAGGGTAGCGCAATCCGTGGCAGCAAGGCGGCAACAAATTCTACCACATATACATATCTGCAAAACAGATTGTACACGGGCAATTATTCAAATATTATTGACTCGACAACTGGGTTGATTTCTGCGGATGCGTACAATAATTGTATGGAATCATACTATGCGTGTATGGATGAAATCTGTACCGCGCGTAACGCGGCCCAGCGCCGTTGTGCATGCGCCGGTCGTGTCAAGGCATTTGCAGAGGCCGAAGCCGCACTGGAACAGGCAAACGAAGAATTGATAAAGGTATCCGGTGAATTGGCGTTACTGATTGCGACCAAGGGTAAAGATGTCAGCCAGGCATTCCAATTAACCGATGCAGAAAAGGTTATGAACTGTGTTTCATGGAAAGAAGTAACGGACCAATATGGCGCCAGTTCCGAAGAAGCGGTAGATTGGTGTTATAACCACGGTCTGTTCGATGGTTCTGGCAACGGCCAAAGCCCCTGTAACCAGCCGTCATATTGTTCCGAGACGGGGAATAACTTTGGTTTTGATATTGCCAACATCGATGGCACCAGCAGTGATATTTTGGCGTCTTTGCAATCATGGGCCGATGCCAAGGAAAGCACACTGACGATATTGACCGATGATACAAACAGTTTGACATCTGCATTTGAAAATCTGACAAATGTCGTGGGGGATTTGTCGGGTGTTGGCGGTGCATTGGCAGACAGCGAAAACCTGAAAGATTCATTGGCGGAAACATGGGGCTATGAATTGTTTGAATACGCGCATAACAATGTTTGCAACCGCGTGCTGGATTCCTGTTTTAACGGTATTTACGAGGCGTGTGGTACACCGCCATCCGGCGGACGCAAGTGCGGCAATGGCCAATCGCAATGCCCGTTTAATTATAACAGTTACATCAGTGTGTCAAACACCGGTACATATGAATTGGACTTTATTGAACCGAACACGGGGTATACGGCGTCTAATTCGGCAACATGCTTTGGTTATACATCGGCATCAGGCGACCCATATTCCGATCTGCGTGGGCCGGTGGCCGATGCCCGGCGCAGTATTATGCAGAAATATGCGCTGGATGCGAATGCAGACTGTGATGCGTATGGTGAACAGTTAAGCACGACTGCACAGAATATCGGTTATCAAAAGGTCGCCGCGCAACAGGCATTGCAACAAAAGCGTATGGAATTCTATCAAGAAGAACAAGAAACTATGTTGGCGGATGCCACGGCGGCTGGTTCGAACTTTAACGAATGCCTCAGCGAGGTTTTGGATTGCTATGAAACCCAGGCTGATGCCGAGCCAAACTGGACAACGGCGCGTATAAAAACATACTGTGCCCAGGTTGCAAATGTACCGCATTGCTATGAAACGATGATTTGCAATCCATCAACATCACAGTTCCGCGCAGTTATTGATAAGCAAGACAGCCAGACATGTAACAACAGCCAGGATCCGGAAAAAAATACATGTCGCAATATCGTGACACTGAACGAAATATTGAATGGTGTTAACGGCGCAACCGTGACAGACACCGAAACCCAGTTGTGCATCGACACGGATGTAGACAATTGTAATTCGGCTGATTTGCGTGAACAATGTTTGTTGAACAATTGGGTAACGGAAATCCGTGAATGGGAAAAACCAGCATCTGGTGATTAAAAAAACGGGGCACAGCCCCGTTTTTTTATTACCTGGATATATAAACAGTGTTTTTACATCTGGTGGTAGGAAAAATATTAATTTGTTGAAATTTTTATGCAAAACACTTGGCTTTTAATAAAAAATGTTAATTTTGTAGAAACTTTTGTACAAATCGAACAAGAACAATAACAAGAGAAAGAGATATGAGCAATACTGCAATCTTTCAAACCGGCGGCAAGCAATATCGCGTGAAAACTGGCGATTTTGTAAAGGTTGAACGCCTGGATGCCGATGGTACGGTCGAATTCGACCAGGTTTTAATGCTGGACGATAAAATTGGCACCCCATTTGTTGATGGTGCCCGTGTTGTGGCCCAGGTCGTGGAACAAAAACGCGGTGACAAGGTAATGCATGTGTACAGTCGACCGGGTCAGGTTCAGGTGAATAATAAAACGCCCCGTTGGGGCGTTTTATTTGTTGCGTGTCATTTATATACTTGCCCCGTTGTCCCGTGTCTGTTTTCCAGTTGTCAGACCTCGGGACGGCCAAAAATAAAAACATATGGTAACAAGATAGGTATGAAACATACCGTCTGTATTAAGTTTTTCTTTTCTGTTTCGTTTCGTTGTGATATAATTACTTAAAGTTATGAAACATTTGCCGTTATCTTTTTTCTTGATTGCGTTTGTGGTGCCATCTGCCTTCGCGGATGGTGTGTCCATATCGCGTGCAATTCCGGCCAGTAATTCGGTCGCCACATCTGGTGCCAGCACCCGGGATACTGGTGCAAGTTCTGTGCGCCAGGGGGCGTCGCGTACAACAATTGCTGCGCCGGTCCAGAAATTGACCGCCACATCACAGAACGGTGGTACTGCACGTAGTGTAGCCAGTCGAACCGCCACAACATCAGATACAAATTCTGGGGTTGTGCGTGTTGGTTCGCGTGTTTTAGATTTGGGTGGGGATGCGTCACAGTCCGTGCGTGGTACTACAACGATACGCGCTGGGGGCAGTGTATCGCGTGCAGCGGGTGCGACGCATGCGAACACGGCGCGTGATAACTTGGATGCGACGGTAAATACTGTCGGTCGCAATGCCCGGGTTCAGGCGGCCAGTATAAACAATAACCCGGCGGTGCGTCGTGCGGGGTTAACCTTGCGTCCATCCACGGCCGAGGTTGGCGGTCGTGCCACGATTGCGGGTACAGATATACAAACAGGTTCTAATATTTCTAGCGAGGCTCGAACCGTTTCCGCACGTGCAACGACTAATGCAGATACGATAACCACAGAATCAATCGCCGCGGCCAAGGAACGGATGGATCTGGCGGCGGATTTGAATTCTTCGTGCCAGCAACAGTATAATGATTGTATGGACCAGTTTTGTTCAGTTATTGATTCCAATCAAAAACGGTGTTCTTGTTCTGCCAATTTGGACAACTACACTGATGTAGAACAGGCGGTTACCAACGCAAATAACCAGTTAAACGAGGTGGCCCAGCGGATTCGTTATGTCGGCCTGACCGAAGAAGAAATAGAAGCAATCATGTCCGCGACCGAGGCTGAAGATGCATTGTCTGGGACAAGCGATACAACAGAAACACGAAATTTATTGGCGGAAATCGAAGAGTTAATACGCGATCCAGCCAGCAGTACTTCGTCATATGCATCGAATTCATCGTCCTTGTTTGGGCTGGATATGGATATAGATTTTACATCAAATTCAGCGGATTTGTTTAGTTTGGACTTTTTGAACACTGGTGGATCCAGTTTGTCAAATATGCGCGGTCGCCAATTGTATAACGCCGCCAAAAATCGTTGTAAAACCATATTGGACCAGTGTGAAGATGCGGGCGCAAATATTGACCAAATTACAGCGAATTACGATTTGGCAATTGATCGGGATTGTATCGCGTATGAACAGGGGTTGCGTAAAATGAACGAAACATTGGTGTCCAATGTGCGCAGTGCGAACCTGATGTTGCAACAGGCGCGTCTGGCGGTGATGCAGAATCAGAATTTATATGACGCCAAGGAATGTGTCGCGGCACTGGATGAATGTATGCGCGATGATATGGTGTGTGGTGACGATTATACAAAATGTTTGGACCCAACGAAAAAGTACATCGATGAAAATGGTGATGTTGTTCTGGGCCAGGATATAACCCAAATAATAAAATTTATGGAAAACTATAATAACGCCAGTATAAAAAAGCCACTGTTACAAGAGGCATACAGTATGCCTATTACGGACGAGAAGTGTGCGACAGAAACTGCAGGTGATAATGCCCCCCTGGTTGGAAATAATGGTGCATGCATTGCAGGATATTTATTAAAGAAAATTGGTACCCAGCAGGAGATCACGGACGAAGGCATGTGTCGCGCCGTTTTGGACAAGTGCCAGGCATATACATATGATGATACGGGTAACTATCTGCCATATAATGACATTGTTGTGAATTATATCCAACGTGCAATGGTGAATATCCAGGCGGCCCAACGGCAAATTATATCTGATTATGCGTCGACATGTGTGTTGGATATTGCAAACTGCTATAACCAACAGGTGACCCAGGTCAACACATGGTCTTCTGGCGCCAGCGTTAACAGTGTTTATAATGTGATGCGCGGTGCATGCCGAAATGTGGCACTGACATGTGCGTATGCCGTGTTCAAGGATGATAATACCAGTTGTCCAAAAGGAGATAGGAATGATGACGATGAATGTCTGGACAGCATTTCCGAAATGTTCTATCAGTCATTATTGTGTCCAGATAATTCGTCGTATCAATCAGAGTCTGGAACACCAGGAGAAAAAAATTATGTAAATTCCAGATGTAAGTGTAATTCTGGGTATTCTGTGTATAATGGCCAGTGTGTATTCTGTCCAGGAACAGGCATGACAATTAACGCGCTGGGGCAATGCGTATGTGATACTGCAAATGGCTTTACAGAAAGTGAAGGCAACTGTATATGCCCCAGCACACATGTTATTGATGATAACGTATGTCGAAAAAAAGTGTGCACAGATGCAACGACATCCGCGGAGTGTGCTTCATTAGACTCATGTGTTTGGGGCGATTTTCGCTGTAAGTTCAACGGATCCCCCCCCATTGGGGGATGTAGTGCCCTGGACTCGGAGGAAAACTGTAAAAACTGGAGTAGGTGTAACTGGAATGGAACCACATGTGTTATTGTTGGCCATGTGGAGCTTGGTAATTGTTCCGATTATACTACGTCAGACCAGTGTGAAGCAAACGACCTTTGTTACTGGGATGATAATACAAAAAAGTGTTTAACAAATAATTGAACAAATCTGATTTTATGTTCAGCATAATAAACGCCAATCTGTCGAAGATTTTATGCAAAACACTTGGCTTTTAATAAAAAATGTTAATTTTGTAGAAACTTTTGTACAAATCGAACAAGAACAATAACAAGAGAAAGAGATATGAGCAATACTGCAATCTTTCAAACCGGCGGCAAGCAATATCGCGTGAAAACTGGCGATTTTGTAAAGGTTGAACGCCTGGATGCCGATGGTACGGTCGAATTCGACCAGGTTTTAATGCTGGACGATAAAATTGGCACCCCATTTGTTGATGGTGCCCGTGTTGTGGCCCAGGTCGTGGAACAAAAACGCGGTGACAAGGTTTTGGTGTTCAAGAAAAAACGCCGTCAAAACTATCGCCGTACACGCGGCCATCGCCAGTATATTACTGTGTTGAAAATTACGGAAATCAAGGGTTAATCCCCGGATAGGCTAAGGAGTTTAATTATGGCACACAAGAAAGCAGGTTCGGCAACCAGTAACGGACGCAATTCTGCGGGACGCAGATTGGGCGTTAAAAAATCCGGGGGCAGCCGTGTTATCCCTGGCAATATCATTATTCGCCAGCGTGGAACATCGGTACATCCGGGTTTAAATGTCGGTATGGGCAAGGACCACACATTGTTCGCGAAAATTGCGGGCATTGTGAAATTTAAAAAGGGGCTGGGCGATCGGAAGACTGTTTCCGTTATTCCCGAAGACCAAGCGAAATAAAAAACGGGGCGTCGCCCCGTTTTTTCAAAGTGTAAAGAGCAGAGTTCAAAGTTCAATTGTTAACTGCGGTTTTCTCTATTGTGTCACCCCGTGGCTTGACACCGGGGCCCAGGTGAATTAACTTGTCGCAACGCGACACATATCGCATTCACTGGATCGCCACGGTCGCGTTGCTCCCTCGCGATGACAAGGAACAAATAACGACCACATTCTCTTTGTCATTGCGAGCCATCGCAGATGGCGTGGCAATCCAGTCAATTAATTTGTCGCAACGCGACACATATTTAAAAAAATATGATGTAATACATATTACCTGGATCCTGGGGTCAAAATGCACCCCACAAAAACATTCGTTTTTGCGGGGGCGCGCCCCAGGATGACACAGAAAAGAATAGTGCGGACAAAAACTGCACTTTGCACTCTGCACTCTGAACTTTGCACTCTGTCCCCATCCCACGGGCATAAAGAATTATGAATTTTTATCTTTTCACTGTGTGATTTTTATGTTAGAATTATCTGCAAGAGAGAATATGAAACGAATATCCGGATTTTTATTACTGGCGTTGACTTTGATCGTGTCGGGTGCGTCTGCGTCACCAGTGGCCACCACCGTGGGCAGCAATTTGACCGCATACAATCCAACATCTGGATCAACGAATAACGCCATGTGGAATGCGTACATGAACCCACGCAGTAATGTGGCTGCATCTGCCCCGGCGGCAGATTTTGGGAATTGTAATGCGATTATATTGCGCTGTGCCCAGCCAAAGTGTGCAAATGGTGGATGTTCATCAATGGAAATTGCGCGTCCAATTGTTACAGGGTGTGTTGAATCAAACGCATCGTGTAAACAGTATGGCACGGATTTGATAGAATATATTGCGGCGCAATTGGTATCTGATTCCACTGCCGCGGCCACCCAGGCCGCTGCCGCCACCCAGGCGGCCGCCGCACAGCAGAGCAATTTGCAAATGCAACAAATGCAACAGCAAATGGCCGCGATGCAACAACAAATGCAGCAGCAAAGTGCAGATACCGCCGCCCAGATCCAGGCAGTACTGGAACAGCAATCGGCCGCCACCGCGGCGGCAATTGCAGAAGCCACCGCCGCCACACAACAGAATGCGGCCACATCTGTGCAACCGGCACAAACAACCAACGCAACAACACCCGCGGCCACGGATACATCGGTGAATTTGTCGGCTGGCGCGCTGGATTTAACTGCGGCGCAACAACTGGCGGCGGCATCAGGTGTTGATGCAAACCTGTTGGCGCGTGAACAAATTGCGGGCGAAATATTGACTAAAATCGAAAATGCAGAGGTTAATTTAAAATCGGCCAAGGCCGCAATGGATGCGGCGTTTGAATATGCCGGTTGTGATTCCACAGGCAGTAATTGTTCTGGCCCGGCCCGTGTCAGCAAATTCAAACAACGGGCGTTGGAATTCTTTGATCCATATAACGATGTGTTGAATGAGCTGTACGATGCGTTGATTTTGGCGCAATCGGTTGGTGTTGACATTACTGATATTTACATGATGTTGAGTGGCACATGTAATGTCTGGGGTCAATATTTATGCACCGAAGGCCAGGTAATGCACTATAATTCATACAATTGTCAAAATGGCAAATCTGTGCCGGTCTATACCGGCGGCGGCATGGTTTATGGCGGTGCAGATTGCACCCCGGGCCAGGTTGTGCCAATGTCAGACGGTGGATGCCAACTGATAAAAATGCTGACAGACCAGGACGAAGTGCAACGCAATTGGTTATATCCCGAAGAAGGACTGGACGGTGCCCAGGTGCGCGTTGGTTGCGCATCCGAAGCGTTGGATAATTCGTTCTTGTTCCGCAACCTGAAAAGACAGGCGAGTATTGATATAGAGGTTTTACAACGGATAATCGAACAAGATGCGCCGGCGTCATACGGGCGGTTGGGATTGTCATCGACCAGCGGTATGCGTACACCAAAGAATGATGGTCTGCCATATTGCAAGTTGAACGACAAGACATATCAAGAATTACAAAAAATTGCGACACTGAAACAATTGCCAGACAATATATGTGTCAGTGAAACAAATATGCGCAGAATTGCCGAAAATGGTATACCAATCGCGTCAACAAATAATGAATCTACGATTGCGGCGGCCCAACTGTGTGCATATCAGACAGGCACAGAAAGAACGAAGTGTATGTGTGAAAAGGTCAATCCAAACGGTGAACAATATTGGGATTCAGCGACAAAGACATGTATATGCCAAAATGGCCAGGTGTTTGATTATGATTGCTTTATGTGTGTAAATGAGTTGGGCCAGTGCAAATCGGCAACAGTGTCCGATGCATCTGATGCCAGTTCATGGTCACAATACACAACGACAGAGTGTTGGAATACTGGTGGCACCCTTGATGTCGGCACAAATCGATGCATGTGCGATGGTTTCCCATATGATCCATTGATAGCAAGGTGCAGTCAAACCCCAGGATTATCGTTTAAAACCATCGAAAATAAATGGTCTGGGTTCGGTTTATAATGAAAAGAAATGAACTTATTTTAAACATATTCAAATTTGTGCGCCGCGCGCTGATTGGGGCGATGTTTGTATTGTGCGTGCCGGCGGTGGCAGCGGTATCGAACAACGGGTGCGATGATGCTGATAATATGTATATAAATCCAGAATTGGCACTGTGCACCACGCACGCGTATAACGCGGGTTGGCTGGAAAATCCGGAAAATTCTGGGGACAGACAAATGATGAACGATATCATTGCGTTGAAAAGCACAGTTATGATGCAGCAGATGTACAAACAGTACGAGTTTTTAGAAGCCACATTAAATCGTATGAAAACGCAACTGCGACGCGAAATATTAACCACCCGGCTAGAGGCCGCCGGCGCAACCACCAGCGGTGGCGCATCTGGTTCATCATCTGTATCATCTGGATCTGTTGGTGGCAACAACGGTGTTTCCGGGGCAGAAAATTGTATTGCGGCGGGTTTGTCGGATGATGTTATGGAATGTCTGTTGCGCAATGTTAACAGAATTCAAACGGCAATAAATAATTCCGATATTGGTGCCGCCAAACGTCAGATTGATACAGATTTAGATGTATTGGAAATGTACGACAAGCTTGAAAAAAACGCGCCAGATCCGCGCGACAAAGACGGCAACACAAAAATATCCCCTGCGCTGGCGAATGCATATTCCAAGTGTAACAGTGCACGCAACAACCGTACAGAAATGACAGAGTGTGTTAATTATATTCGCGCATGCATAACCCAGAATATAGAATACTTGCAAAATCAAAATCGTGGCGGGTATAATCAGTTTATGCGCTAGTATCGGTGGGGCATGTGTCTCATGTTGTTGTAATTTGTTACATGTAATCCATTATGCAATTTGTGCCATAAATTCGTTATGCACGGCCAGTTCCGCGTCTGACACCGGAAATTCGCGGTGTGGAAAATTCGCGCCAATTTTCGGATGTGCCAAGAATGCGGCGTGCTGCTGTTCAATTATCTCTGATACATCGGGTGCCGGCGCAGTATTTTCCAGTTCTTTATATACCTTGGCCAAGATTTCTGCGTCAATTAATGCGCCGTGAGCGTCTGCGCGTGCGGTCAGTGATATACCGTACCATTTTGCCAATGCGTCCAGTGAATAACTTTTTGGACCAAACACACGATTTCGCGCGATTACAATCGAATCGTATTGTTGGGCGCGTGGAATCTGGGGCAGGCCAATCATCTGTAATTCATGATTGATAAACGGAAAGTCAAAATCCAGCCCATTATGTGCAACAATTGGACTGTCGCCAATAAACGCCAAAAACTTTGGTGCGATTGTCGCCATTTTGGGTTTATCTTCCAGAAACGCATTAGATATTTTATGTACCATATACGAATCGGGTGGGATGATTTTTCCATCTGGATTTATATATTCGTGGAAAGTATTATCGGTTATTTGTCCGTCTATCATTTCAACCGCGCCGATTTCAATACAGCGGTCGCCCCGCATATATTCCAGCCCCGTTGTTTCAATGTCAAAGCAAATAACACGTCCCATACCCGTTTCCCCATGTAAAATAACTTTTTGATAAGTATAACTTTCTGTATTATAATGTGTTGGTGAATTTAATGCTAGAAAATCTTAATCCAGAACAACGAACGGCAGTTGAAACGACTGATGGACCATTGTTGGTGTTATCGGGTGCCGGCACCGGGAAAACGCGCGTACTGACCACGCGCATCGCGTATATTTTAAATAATGCGTTGGCCCTGCCGTGGCAGGTGTTGGCATTAACATTTACTAACAAGGCGGCAAATGAAATGAAAGCACGCCTGGCAAATTTTTCATCTGACACATCTTGGTATGCCGCGGATGTTTGGTGCGGAACATTCCATTCAATATGTCTGCGTATATTACGGGCAAATGCGGCGGCGGCGGGATTGCGGCGGGACTTTTTAATCTATGGCGAAGATGACCAGAAAACAGTCCTGAAAAATGTTTTGACCGATATGGGACTGGATATCAAAGATTTCAGCCCATCTGATTGGGTCGAACGAATATCATCGATAAAGGACAAGGGACTGCACAGTCCCGAACATACATCACCGACTGCATTAAAAATATTGGACGCGTATAACGCAGAATTAAATCGTCTGGGGGCGGTTGATTTTGGCGATATAATATTGCGGGTATTAAAGTTATTTGATTCAGATTCAGAAATACTTTCGCGCTATCAACGACAATTTAAATATATCTTGGTTGATGAATTCCAAGATACAAACGCCGCCCAGATGCAGTTTTTACAGATGCTGACGCGCGGTATTGACAGTCCGAATATTTGTTGCGTTGGTGATGACGACCAATCAATTTATTCATGGCGCGGCGCGGAAATAAAAAATATTTTGAATTTTGAAAAAACATTCCCAAATGCACAAATAATCAGACTGGAAACAAATTACCGCAGTACCCCAAACATACTGGGCGCGGCAAATTCATTAATTCGACATAATACGGGGCGCCTGGGCAAAGATTTACGCACTGCGCCAAATGTTGGGGCGGGTGAACCGGTATATGTTTTAACCGTGCCAACTGATTTTGATGAAGCGCGCCTGGTCGCCGATACAATAATGCGTAAACCAGACGATGAACCATATTCTGATTTTGCAATATTAATACGCGCCGGGTCATTGTCGCGCCTGTTCGAAGAAGAATTTACATCACGCGGTATTCCATACAGACTGATTGGCGCGACCAAGTTCTATGACCGGGCTGAAATCCGCGATGCGATTGCGTATTTGCGTTTGCTGGTGTATCCGTTTGATGATATATCGTTTATGCGTATTATTGGTAAACCGCGGCGTGGATTTGGACCGTCGGCAATTGCAAAATTACGCACGGCGGGTCAAAATCTGATGGACGGTTTGAAAGCAGCACAATTGTCGGGCAAGCAACATGTTGCCGCGGATGAATTTTTACGCGCGTTTGATTTTGATTGGGCGTCAATGCCGCCAACAAATGCCGCGCAAACATTACTGGAAAATGTTGGATATATGAAAATGTGGCGCGAATCCAAAGATACAGACGCCACCGATCGTCTGGATAACATTCGTGAACTGCTAACCAATGTAATTGCAAAGTATGATACATTGCCCGAATTTTTGGAACATGCGGCGTTAATGATGACCGATGATAATGATTCTGATGATGCATCGCCCACCACCACAGATGCGGTCAGTATTATGACAATTCATGCAGCCAAGGGACTGGAATTTGATACGGTTTTCTTGCCCGCCTGGGAAGAAGGCATTTTCCCAAATGATATGGCGGTTCAATCTGGCGGACTGGAAGAAGAACGGCGTCTGGCATATGTTGCAATCACGCGCGCCCGCCGCCGTGCAATAATAATAAATGCAATGTCGCGTATGGTGTTTGGTAATCGTCAATATAATTCGCCCAGTCGCTTTATCACGGAAATGGATAATCACTTTCTGGATTTCCAGGGTGGGGCGCCACGGTCATATAATTATGGTGGGCGCATTCCAACATCATACGAACGCCCGCGTGGTGCATCATATAACACATCAAAACCGCGCCGTGCGCCAGTTGAACATAAATCATTGGTTGGGCGCCTGGTCAATCATGCAGATCTGGGCGGTGGCGTCGTTATCGAAGATAATGGGGATATACTGACGGTCGCATTCAAGACCAAGGGTATTAAAAAGGTTGCGCGTCAATTTGTTGAACTGGTCGACTAAAAAAATCTGGTTATCCGGATTTTTACTTTTTCTTGCGAATAATATCAACGACTTTTTTACCAAATCCGTATGTGTTTTTGCCCAGTCTTTTAACATCGTCACCAAATTTTTTACCGAAACTGGTATCGATTTTTCCACCAATATCTTCTGTGGCGATTTTGTCGGCACGATTTGCCAGATATGCAACCAGACAACCCGTCAACAATGTTATAATAAACCCATCATTTTCCAGCGTTGGGATTTCTGACGCCAGATTTGCATCCACTGTGCCTGATAACAATGCTGCACACACGGCGATAACAATAGATAATGATACAAAATATATTGCCGCATCAATAAAGCGTTGGATTTGACGCGACAGTGATTCTGGTTTAAACAGTCCTAAAAATCCGTTAAAGATATCACCGGCGATACCCTTGTATGATGTTGATTTTATTGTTTCTGCGATTGCGGTAAATGGCAACATTAATACACTTAAAAACAAATCCATAATAACGCCCAGCCCCATCAACAAAAACTTAAACCCGGTATATAAAAATATCACAATAAATGTGGCGCCAACCAGTACTGTAAATGCACTGGTGCCAATGCCTGCAATCATCCATTTCCATCCCGCCACCACCGCTGTTGTAAAAAATCCAGACAGTCGCGTTGGAACGCACAGTATATCTGCGGCGGCATTTGCATCAATTAACATGTTCCCCGATGTATTTGCTGCGGCATAATCGCGTATCGCCGCGCATGTATCGGGCAATTCTGTGCCAATTGCACCAGCTATTGCATTTAAAATTAAATTTGACATATATGTACCAACACTGATGATTGGCCCCATGATCCACATAAACACCTGGGTTGGTCCGAATTGTAATATAATGGACCATATTATAATTACGCCACCTTTTTTGAACAAATTTACTGCGAAATCCATTGCGCTGGAACCGTTTTTCATCATATTGTATGCTTCAAATATCGACCAGAAAATATATGCGATAATCATAAATATGATTGCGAACCGCACCAGCGAAGAATCCAATACATCGGCAACGATTGAAAATCCATTCATCATTGCCAGACCAATTTTCGCCTCGAACGGGACATAATCCGAAACAATTGGTTTTGGTTGAAATTGTTCAATATCGCTGGTCATCCTTAGTTTAAACAACTCGATATTGTCGGCGGTTGCCCAATTGCCGTGATCGCCAACATCTGCCATTGGCAGATTAGATGCCGCATATGTTGCGCATGGCATAACGATAACCATGGTAATCACGGCAACAATTATTTTGGCAAAGATGCGTTTTAGTGTGTTCATTAATCTTTTTTTCCTGTGGCCTTGGCCACGGCATCAAATATTTGTTGTGGCGCAGACCAGATTTTTTTACCCAGTCCTTTGGCCCAGTTACCAAAATCAAATTCTTCTTTGCCGCCCCCGGTTATTATTGCATCAACCTTTGGTTTTATTCCATAGAAATACAACAAGAACAGACCAAACATTAATACCAAGAAATCCCACCCGTCATCCATAAAATCAAACGCATGTGGATATTCGCGTTCAACAGCGGCGCGCTGTGCGGTGAAACAGGCTTTGAACTTATCCGCATCCATTTCGCCATCTGCTGTTGCAACGCGTTCACATGTTGAAAATACATTCATAACGGTTAAAGTCTGGGCGTCTGGATTTTCGACCTGATGCCCCATTAATGGTGGCAGAACCGCACTGTATCCATCGCGTGGCCCAGGAAAGTATGCATCCGCGGCATAGGCAACTATTGCGTATGTAATCAAAACTTTCAGTGTGATACTGACAATCTGCACAGCGGATTTTACCAACATATTTATTGCGGATTTCACAACCCCATCGGCCAGTTTCCATGTCTTTTCAAATGCCGCGGCCGCCAATAATAACGGCAAGAATATAATCAAAAACACTAACTTGAACACAACAGACAGAATTTGAAATACTAAATCAAATCCGATGACCAAGAACATCAACACTAACGCCAGGCCGGCAAGCCATGTAAATGCGCCGCCCCCCAACCCCATCCATGCATAGTTCATCAATGAAAAACCGCCCGCTGCCCCGGCCAGCATAACGCTGTTTATATTTCCCATCACACACATGAATGGTTGCAAAATAGGATTTAGTATATCGTCTGTTTCATCTGTGGTGACCAATGCGCCACATGTCGCCGCATCAGATATACCTGTTGCCGCCATTGATAATTCGGCACCAACAAACAATACTGGTGTGATTGTGATATTAGCAACAGTTTTTAATGCCGCGGTTCCCCCCATGCCCAGCGCGCCCATCAATGCGCCGACAATCATTACACGCGCACCCTGGCGCCAGACGGCGTCAAACCATTTCCCAAATTCCAATTTTTTTTCTGCTGTGTCCAGTGTGGCGGTTGTTTTTGCCGCATCAAAAATGGTTTTCGCAGTATGTATTATCAAAAACAATCCGAATCCAATCGCCATCAGAATCCAGATGTTATCCACCATCGCATTCCAGAACATTTCAGCCGCCCGGCCAATTACTGCAAATAACTCTGCAATATATCCGCACAAAAAACAACCATTGGCCGATGCGATGTCGCCATTTTCAACACCAATTGCCCCCAAAAATCCGCCCATACTGGTATATGTTAATGACGCACCACTAAGTGATGATGACAAATACCAAATACCGATACCCAACGCAATTGCGCCCATTAAAAAGCGTATGGCAATAGATATCAGCGTTGCTTTCATTTTGTTGTGCTGCCTTTTTTATCACCAGATTTATCATCAGATTTAGCGCCAGGTTTATCACCGGATTTGTCACCTGATTTATCGTCTGTATTTCCGCCCGATATAATTATTTTTCCCGCCTTTTTAACGCTTTTAATAATATTTGATGTCAGTTTCATTGTACCATCTGCCAGTTCTTCAGATAATTGATTTTCTTGTGATACACCAAACGAATCCAACACCATTTGTGTCACTGTTGGAATTTGTGCGTACAGAAAGTTTAACACATAAACCAAGATTATGCACCCACCCAGTGTAATTGCGGCTAGATTATCTTCGGATAAATCACCGGCAAATATTTCACCACTGGTAATCAAAGTCATGATATCGGTCGCGCTTTGTCCCGGGGCAGAAAAGAATTTTGCAATAATTACCATAATAACGGTATATGTCAGCACCGCCGCCGCCAACGCGATAATGGAATTTATCAGTTTTTTAAATTGGTCTGTTCCAACATCCTTGCCCAGATTTGAAATCCATGATGGTGCGTCCGCGCCCTTGAACGCGACCAGAATCAAAGACAAAGGAAACAAGAACGCAAAGAATGTCATCGCAACAATTATATCCGCAAAATAACAGCAAAATCGCCAGAATAATTTAAAGAACGCATACGCCAGATATAACCCGATAAAGAATAAAATAATATGCTTTATCAGCGCGCCAACGCCCAACAGCGCAGACAGCGAAAACGCCTTGTCCATTATTGCGATTCCCAATTTTATGTACGATTGAAATTGGGTAATAGTTGTTTTCATCAGCATAATAATACTGTCGCGCAGTTCTGGCCGGAAAAATCCATCATCAGATATTTCCATTGGTTGATATGTTACGCGTTCATTCACTGTTTCTGAATCTGTTTGTAACATACTTTGCGTATATATCAGTGTAATATTGGCAACAGGTTCGAATGTAATTGATGAAACAAATCGTGGCAGGTAGACCCCCATACTAAGAAACGCCAACGACACCAATGAATTTATGATAACTGGTTTTAACGATTTTTGATACAGTGGGTCTGTGATTTTTCCATCTTTATCACCTTTGAGATTTTTCCATACGGCATTTATCACAAAGAACGCAAACAGCACACAAAATATTATCGCACAGAATACGGCAAATTGATCATACACTGCGGCGGCGGCATTTGAAATGATAACAAACAGTCGGTCAAACACCGGACAGCCCCAACACTGTACCGCAGAATCGACCAAAGGATTTAGAATATTGTTCATTTCTTTTTAATCCACCCGATTGCTGTGCCAATTGATTTTTTAATATTACCGGCTGTTTTAATCATAATTTTACTGTCTGATTTAACCTGGTTATACAGGTTATCCATACCCTTGCCGACATAGTTATCCAGTTGTTCGCGCGTCAGTTTAAATATACGCAGCATCAAATAGAATGTCAGTATCGCAGACAGCCATAATACCGAATGTTGCCCAAATCCCATTGCACTGTGTGCCACCTGGGGAACATTAGACGATGCCGCCCCACCGGCCGCCACAACAAATACAGACGATGACCATTGAAACAGCGCCCTGATAACAGCGATATTCACGCACAAAATAAACGCGCACGCAATCATCGTGATAACCAGTTTTTGCAATGCCTTGGTTATGCCACCAAACGCCGGCCATATATCGAACCATTTATCACTGGGTTTTATTACATAGGTCAGCACCTGGAACGGATACAGAATCAACGCCATTCCGAAATTAAATATTGCCTGGATAATTAACAGTGCCATAAATAAATTACTGGCGACAAAGGTAAATACCAGCAATATTCCCGTAACCAGATTCAAGAAATCTTCGCCACCATGTGGAACCAGTGTAATCAACCCACGCAACCCGGTCGTGATAAATTGGAATCCGCGCTTTATAATTTGATTGTTTGCGTGCGATATCTCGGATACAGGCTGTACCAAGAATTCGCAACTTTCTTTGGAAATCCAACCTTGGTCAATAACAGACTGGGGGCATTCAATTTTTGGTGCGGCCGATGTACCGGCGTTTATGGTGTCTGTGATGCTTTCTGTATAAATTGCACCGAATTGCAAAAATGGATTAACCAGCCATTCTGTCAGATATACCGGCCGTAATTGTAACAATACGGCCGCGGCGATGATTGCACGAATTCCGGGCTTTAATAAGTTTGTGGCGATTGTAAAGCTGCCGATACCTTCGTACATTTCGCCGCCGCCAGAAAAACCAAAGAATGACACCCACATTTTTGGAAAATACATTTTTATCAGATATAACGCCATACTGACGGCCAAGAATCCCCAAACCAATATGTAAATAATTCCATCGCCGTTGCCGACAAAGAATTCGTATCCACCCGATGCGATTGTCATCAACGCGTCCAAGATTGTCGGAATCAGTGGTGCCAGATTTAATGCATCGACAATATTTCCATCGGCACCAAACGCAAATCCTGGTACAAAAATCACCGCCATTACAACCATTGCGGCACGCAAAAATATATGAAAAAAATTGCGTTTCAGGAAAAACATTCTCTCGCTTGTTATTTTATCTTTTCAATTATATCACATTTCAGGCAAAATATGATATACTTAAAAACAATGAGCAAGTTAAAAAAATTCTGGATAGTTTTTTTATCGTTCTTGCCTTTTTCGGCGGGCGCGGTGGCACCATTTGTTGTTGGTGCGATTGCCGGTGTCGGTGTAATTGCCGGATTTTCGATATACAGAACGACTGTGCCGGTTGATATGGCGGGTGCCATGAATTTCTTTTCCAGTTGTTGGTCGTGCCAGATGTTTTCAGATATTATGGCGACAATGTCTGGATTATTGCCGCGTGTATATAATGCGATTGGCGCGGCGGTATTACCATTTTGTGCGGGTTTGATGGCGATTTGGTTTGCGTGGAAATTATTTTCGGGATTTATAAATTCAAAGGTCGAAGAACCATGGTCAATCGTCAGCGATTTTGGCACAAAGTTCATAAAATTGGCATTTGTTGGTGCGCTGGTTATGGTGCCACTGCCGCGAATGTTGACCGATATTGTGATTGAACCAATATTTAATGTCGGATTATCGCTGAACAGGGTTGTGGCTGGCAATGACGAATTTGCCAAGTGTGTTGTCGCAACCGCCATTGCCGACCCCGTTTCGGTCAGCAGTGCGGCCGCGGCAGATGGGGCGTTTTCACCGCGCCTGCGACACAACCTGGCGTGCGAGATTGCAAATGTTCATCAGATGACCGGATTGGGTATGACAGTCGGTTGGACCATGCTGAATATGGCATTTGATTCAGAATATATGCACAAAATTATGTGGGAAATTCCGATTTTTCCAAATGTGCCGATTTTCTTTGCCGGGCTGCTGATACTGGTATTATTCTTTTTTGCATTGATACCAGTGCCATTGTATTTCCTAGAAGTGTTTATAACCCTGGCCATGGATTTGATAATGTTGCCATTTATGTTGATGTCGTGGCTGTTTCGGGGCTGGGGAATATTCCCCAACGGCGGGCGCAATATACAAAACATGATAGATGATGTTATCAAGGCAACAGCGGGTATCGCGCTGGTTGGGGTATTTGTCACATTTTCAATAATGTTTTTAAATGCGATATTCGGTCAATGGGACGGTGCAAACAGATTGGAATTAGCGATGCAGCAAAATGACCCCACAATATTGATGGATGGTTTGATGATGCGTAACGACAGTATTATAACGATTCTGTTGATGGGAATATTTATGGCGATGTTCATGACAATGATACCGACATTGGTAAAAACATTGTTTGCGAATGTTAAAATCCCAACAGACGCATACGAAACAGCCAAAAGAGATCTGAAAATCCTGCAAAAAAGGGTGCAAAAATGGTACGAATCACTAAAAAAATAAAAAATCAAGTGCTTTATTTAACTTCGTCCCCTTTTTTGTGTACGCCGAATCTGATATAATTCATAGCAATGAAGCAGTTTCCGATTCTTTATTGGCCGCGCAAGACAACCGCTGATAATGATTACCAGCTGGCGCGCAAGGTTATAAACAATGCCACCGGCGTTATGCCAGATGTTTTAACCGGTGAACTGGATTTAGTGGGATTTTTGTCTGAAAATCCTAATGCAACAGTATATTATCCGGTTTTTTGCGAATCGACAGGTTGGTGGGGTGAATTATTGGGCGCACCGGCCATGGTGACAGATAAAATGATTATTTCCCCAGAATGCCAGTTGATGGTTATTGAATCTGCAAAAAATGCATCGCGCGGGCGCGGAAAAAATCAATTGTTGGCGGCAGAAATCTATCCGACCAGCGGATTTTTCAAAAAAATGAATTCTGGAATTGCGACCGTGGCGGATATGTTGGCAACAGATGCGGGCACAATATTGGCACTGTTTTCCGGAAAAAGCCAAAGCCAATTTGTAAACATTCTGGAATCGACCGGTAATTCATATTTGGGGTGTATCGGTCGTTTTTAGTGTATAATGTGCTATTATTGCTTGATTTCTGGAAAAATGATTGTATAATTTTCGGGCTTTATGATGTTTAAATAAAAAGGGTAATACGATGAAAAAAGGAATTCATCCAGAATATCATGAAATCAATGTCACAATGACAGATGGCAACACGGTAAAAATGTATTCATCTGTGAAAAAGGACTTGGTTTTGTCTACGGATAACTTGAACCATTCTGCATGGACCGGCCAACGCAGCAATGCGGGCGAAAAGGGTCAACGCGCGGCCAAGTTCAAGAACAAATTTGCCGGGTTCAAGTTCTAAACAATCTGAAAATATCGGGGATGCACGATGGATTTGTTAATCAAGGGCTCGATTGAACTGAATAAAATGTTCATGGCGTTACAGCGGACGGCATCCGGTCTGCGTCATGATTTCGGCGAAGTTGAAAACTTGCAACAGTCCTTGCGTGGTGCGCGCGATTTTGTGGCCAAGGCATCGGCCCGAATCGAAGAAAGTATATTATCAGACTTGTTGCTGGTGCGGCCATCGGCGGGACTGTTGACCCAGAATGTTACGCACGATGGCGATGGGCGTGATGAATTTGTTCTGTCATTTTCTGGGGCGGCAAATTTTGTCCGTGCAAATCCGCATTTTGCGATATCGTTGGCACTGCGTTCGGGGGACGAAACGAAAATCGGACTGGTATATTCCCCAATTGACGAACGTTTATATTATGCGGAATTGGGTCGTGGCGCGTATGTGTTTTCTGCGTTTCATTCGGCGCGCACCCGTGTTTCTAATTTATCAGAACCGTCTGATTTAACAGTTGCATATAACACATCAGATGTGCGTCATACGATTGGCGATGTTCGCCGCACTGGGTGCCCGGCATTGGATTTGGCATGGGTGGCATCTGGGAAATTTGATGCGTTCGTGTCTGATCCGTTGGACTTTGCAGAAATTGCGGCGGGTGATTTATTAGTCCGCGAGGCGGGCGGAAAAATATCCATGACCGCCGATTTAATCGCCACCAACGGCAAGGTTGAATTGTAAAAAAATAAATATAAAAATAAAAAAATCCCGCAAATGCGGGGTTATTTTTTTGGCGACCCGGTAGTGTCTATGCTTTTCAGGAGAGAGAAACATAACCCACACCATTTGTTACCGGGTCATTGAAAACCTGTTCTGCCGAATTGTAGCAAATTTTTTATAAAAATCCAGAAAATAAAATACACAAAACTTGCAAATATGCAACAAATATTTTAAGATTCACCAGGATATGAAACTTAAAAAAACATTACGCGTTTTTCTGAATATTTTATTTTGGGGCTTTACACTGTCTGTGGCGGCCTTGGCGGTGTTGTTATTGATATATGGTAATGATTTACCTGATTACAAGAAACTGGCAACATACGCACCACCGGTTGCAACGCGTCTGTATGCATCCGACGGCAGTTTGTTGATTGAATACGCCGAAGAACGGCGTGTGTTTATCGATTTTGCAGATATGCCGCCGCAATTAGTAAATGCGTTTGTTGCCGCCGAAGATCAAAATTTCTGGACGCATCCCGGCATTGATATCCAGGGAATAACCCGTGCGCTGGTGAATAATGGCATGCATATGCTGGGGTTTGATGCGCGTTTTTCTGGGGCATCGACCATCACGCAACAGGTTGCAAAAAATTTCTTTTTAACATCCGAACGCACATTATCGCGCAAGATAAAAGAGGCGATTTTAGCCATGCGTTTGGAACGCACTTTTTCAAAACAGCATATAATGACCCTGTATTTAAACCAGATATTCTTGGGTGCACGCGCATATGGGGTGGGGTCGGCGGCACTGATGTATTTTAATAAACCGGTGTCCGAATTGACGCTGGCGGAATGCGCGTTCTTGGCATCCTTGCCAAAGGCGCCAAATAATCGTGACCGCGCGGTTGAACGCCGGAATTATGTTCTGCGCCGTATGGTAGAAGAAGGATATATAACCCAGGCAGATGCCGATGCCGCGGCGGCTGAACCATTGAATATCAACAGTGGCTTTACCGCGCAAATGGCGGACGAATTCCAATATTTTGCCGAAGATGTTCGCCGCCAGCTGTTAAACACATTGGGTCGCGAAACATTGTATAACCAGGGTCTGTACATAAAAACAACGATTGTCCCAGAATTACAGCGTGCGGCATCGGCGGCACTGAACAAAGAACTGGATCGATATAATTCTGTACGCGGCGAAAACGAACCAAAATTACAGGGCGCGATTATTGTGATGAATCCGCACACGGGGCGCATATTGGCAATGTCTGGCGGACGCAGTTTCGCAGAAAGTTCATTTAATCGCGCGACCCAGGCCATGCGCCAAATAGGCAGCACGATAAAACCATTTGTATACCTGGCGGCATTGGAACGCGGCATGTCGCCCCAGGCACTGATACTGGATGCACCGATTGTTGGCTGGCGCGAGGATAATACATTGTGGAAGCCTGAAAACTATGACAAGAAATTCTTGGGTGATGTGCCACTGCGGTTGGCGTTGGAAACATCGCGCAATGTCCCAGCGGTGCGTTTGGTACAAAGTCTGGGGGTCGAAAACGCCATAGAGGTGGCCCAGCGTTTCGGTGTGTATCCGGCGGATTTAAAAAATATCAATCTGTCGTTGGCGTTGGGGTCGGGCGAAACAACACTGGAACGGTTGGTTTTGGGGTATTCTGCATTTGTAAATGGGGGGCGCGTGATTCAACCAAAACTGGTCGATTATATCGAAGATAGATATGGTCGCACAATTGATGGCAACAGTGTTGAATTACTGGATTGGTCGCCAGATATGCTGCCGCCCCAGCGGATTGATGACACGCAACCACTGTCTGACCCGCAAAGTTTGTACCAGATGGTATCTATTTTACAGGGCACGGTTGAACGCGGTACAGGAAAACAGGCGCGTGTGTCGGGGCACACAATTGCGGGCAAAACAGGTACAACAAACGATGTCAAAGACATCTGGTTTGTGGGGTTTTCCAAAAATTTGATTGCGGGTGTTTACCTGGGGTTTGATACACCACGCCCATTGGGTCGCGGCGCGGGCAGTTATATGGCCGCGCGTACATTTGCAGACTTTATGTCGGTTGCATTAAAAGATGAAAAGAACCAACCGTTTTCTGTCCCTGATGGGTTAACATTTGTTCGTGTAAATCGCCGCAGTGGCGCGTCCGCCGCGGATGATCCAAACGGCACAATTATAACCGAAGCGTTCAAGCCCGGCCAACATCCAAATCCGGCCCCGAATGCGGCGGCACATGAATCTGGTCCGGCAATTGGCGGTGTATTTTAATTAAACTTTGCACGAGTTTTATGTTATAATCCCAATAAAAAGACAGGGGGATTTAAATGAAAAAGATATTTTGTGGCGCGGTATTATGCGCAGCATTGGTGGCATGTGACAGCGGTGATTCCGCAATCACATGTGGTGGGTACGAAGTGACAATGAATATGTCATCAGACGGCGAAACATTAAACGCGGTAATCAATGGCGATGCGATGACATTGACACACGCGATTTCGGCATCTGGGGCGCGTTATGTTGGCGAATTAAATGATACGATTGTTACATTGTGGAACCAGGGTCACAATTGGACAATGTTTTTAAATGACGATGCGCCGATTGAATGCACCGTTAAATAGTTTTGTCATTACATAATTTATGTGATAGAATGTTCAGCATAAGAAGGAGATTTTTATGCTGACATCTTTTTTTCTGGCACATGGTGCAACATTTTTTGCCAGTGGCTGGACCCAGTTTGCGGCGGCGTTTGGACTGGCGTTTTTGATAATGTTGATATTCGGCCGGCCGTTTATAAATGCGATGCATCGCTGGCAAAAACGCGGTCAACCAATCAGTGAAAATGTGCCTGATGCCCATCGGGCAAAGGCAGGCACCCCAACAATGGGCGGGTTGTTGATTATTGCGGCAATTATAATCCCCAGTATTTTGTTTATGCCACCGTCAAATCCAACAGGGTGGATTGCGCTGTTGTCGCTGGCGATGTTTGGTGCAATTGGTTTTGCAGACGATTATAAAAAGGTCACATCTCAATCGAAAAAGGCGTCTAATGGTTTGTCACCGTCCATGCGCCTAGGTATCGAAGCACTGTGTGTTATTATCTTGGCGTATTTGATTAACAGAACAATTCCGCTGTATATCCCGGAATTATCGTTGGCGTTGCCATTTGGTATAATTTTGCCACTGGGTATATTTTATTATTTGTTTGCATATTTTGTTATCGCGGGCAGTGCCAACGCCACAAATATTACAGACGGTTTGGATGGTATGTTGGCGAAATTATATATGCCAGTTTTGGTGGTATTGGTTGTTGCGCTGTATGGGGCAACGCGTATTGGTTTTATGGATACGGTTATGTTCTTGCCCGATGCCAGTGGTTTGTACGCAGTACTGGGGGCGGCGTTTGGCGCGGTGCTGGGGTTCTTGTGGTTTAATGCGCGGCCGGCATCTATATTTATGGGCGATGTTGGTTCGTTGGCATTGGGCGGATTTATGGGTACGGTTGCGATGCTGTTAAAATCAGAAATTATAATGGCGATTGCGGCCGGCATGATGGTATTGATATTGCTGTCTTCGTTTATTCAGACAATGTATTTCAAGATAACGCGCATAGCAACAGGCACCGGACGGCGTGTATTCTTGCGTGCGCCATTGCACCATCATTTCGAAGAATTGGGGTGGGCCGAAACAAAAATTGTCGACAGGTTCTTTGTCATGTCTATATTATTTTCGGGCCTGGCATTGGTACTATTAAAATTCGCATAATAACCAGCCCCAGAAAACTGGGGCATTTTTATAAAATTTCATCGGGGTGTATATTTTCTTAAAAAAGATGGTATAATACACTATAAGATGTTTAGACGAACCGAAGAAAGTAAACTGACCAGTTGGTATTTTGAAATCGACCGCAAATTGTTGTGGTTGGTGTTGTTGCTGGTGTTTGCCGGGGCCCAGTTTATGATATCGGCCGGGCATGCCGCGGCGGGTCGTATCGGTGAACCGTGGTATTTTTTTATATTAAAGGCATTACCGTTTTACTTTATTGGTTTGGCAACCATGTTCGCGGCCAGCATGTTGGACAAGAAATGGGTGTTGCGTATATCATGGCTGAATGTGGCGGTGTGTTTAGTATTACTGTTGATGACAGTTGTTGCACCGTATTATATCAAGGGCTCGGCGCGGTTTGTTCATCTGGTGGGGCTGAACATGAACATTATGCCATCGGATATAATGAAGCCGGGCTTTATTATGTTGACGGCGTGGTTCTTGGCCAAGATGCGCGATGCATACGGCGATAATATTTTCTTTAATCGTGATGCGTGGCGTATGAAGTGGCTTAGTTGGTGGCCGTATTTGGCGGTGTTTGTGCCGGCGTTTTATATAATTTTCAGTCATCCCGACCTGGGGACGGCGATTTTATATTTTGCGGTTTTATGTGCCATGATATTTATGGCTGGATTACCGTGGGTGGTGGTCCCGGTATTGGGCGGTGTGGTTGGTTTGGTGTTGGTGTTGGCATTTTTTACTATGTCGCATGTGCACAATCGTATCATGGCGTTTTTTACCGGCAGCGGTGACACATACCAGGTCAGAAAATCCATAGAATCAATTCAACATGGTGGCCTGCTGGGCAGCGGGGATGAAGCATTTGTAAAACAATCACTGCCGGATTCACATACAGACTTTATATTCGCCGCCATTGCCGAAGATTGGGGTGCAATTGTTGCGTGTGCGTTGTTGTTTGTTATATTCAGTGTATTGCGGCGTCTGATAATTGATGCCGTATCTGCCCGGGACAGATTTGTGATGTATGCAACTGGTGGCGCGGCGGCGCTGTTCGGAACCCAGGTTTGTATTAATCTGATGTCAACATTGCATTTGTTCGCGCCAAAGGGTATGACACTGCCGTTCATTTCATACGGGGGCAGTTCGTTTGTCGGTTTCTGTCTGCTGTTTGGAATGGTTCTGGCGATTGTGCGCGAAGACAAATGGAAATAGCAATGGGGGATAAAATGAAAATATGGATTGCAACAGGTGGTACCGGTGGACATGTTTTTCCAGCATTAAGTGTTGCGGCGGAATTGGTCGCGCGCGGTCATCGTGTAATAATATCGCGTGATGGGCGTGTAAAACAGATGGTTGCAGATGGTGCGCCACATGGTGCGCGAATTGCACGCGTGTGGGCATCGGGTGTTGGCGCAAAAAGTCGTATGCACCAGGTTGCTGCACTGGCTAAAATTGCGTTTTCTGCCGCATGGCTGACATTGCGTTTTGTGTTTGGGCGGCCTGATAGAATGGTTGCGTTTGGGGGCTATGCGTCTGTGGCGCCAGTGTTCGCCGCACATGTTTGGAAAATACCAACATATTTGCACGAACAAAACGCGGCAATTGGTCGGGCGAACAAGTTCACAATGCGCTGGGTCCGTACATTGATGACCAGTTTTCCAACTGTGGACGGCATGCCAAAAAACACATCTGCTGTGCGTGTGATATACACGGGGCTGCCGGTGCGGCCAGAATTCTTGGCAGCATCTGGTGCGCCACTGCCGAATGCGTCAAAGTTATTGGTCACGGGTGGATCGCTGGGTGCACAAATTCTGGACGATGTTGTGCCGGCGGCAATATTGCAAATGAAAAACAAAAAGATATTTGTAACACATCAAACGCGACCAGAAAATGTTGCGCGCCTGCAACGGTTTTATGCGGCGAATAAAATTCGTGCCAATGTATTATCGTTTGTGCACGATATGGCGGGCGCGATTGTTGATTCCGATTTAATCATTGGACGCAGCGGGGCCAGCACGGTAATCGAACTGGAAACAATCGGTCGGCCGGCAATATTGGTGCCGCTGAATATCAACCCAGACCAGGCGGCCAACGCGGCCAGTTTTGCGCGTCTGGGGGGTGGGCTTGCCGTGCCCCAGGAAAAATTCACCCCGCGTTGGTTGGCGGCAACATTGGATGACTTGTTTGATAACCCAGTGCGACTGGCCAAGATGGCAAAAAAGTCACTGGTTGAAAATAATGCGGTAAAAATAATCGCAGATGAAGTAACAAAATAATATTTGATGCATTTTTCCGCTTGCGTGCGATTCGTCATTTGTTCTATGATGAATAACAGGAAGGAAAGGAATTCATGCGTCTGGTTACAATATCTGTATTATCAGTGTTTGTTGCGTTGCCGGCACTGGCGGATGTGCGTTTGCCGGTTGTGAATTTGGCGTCTGGGGGTGTGTCTGCCCGTGCGGCGTTTGGCGAACCAATTGTTAAATCGACCCCGGTGGCAAGGACTGGGGCAGAAAAATCCGTTGCCCTGGCCCAGGAAACAAATAAAAAAACAGAAGTTGCAAAACCGGAATCAGAACCTGTTTCGGCGCGCACCACATACATTGACCGTGGCGAACAGATTGTCGCATCCGCAGATATATTGGCTCCACGCCGCCCCAGTTCGGATTTATGGGCGCATGCCGGTACATCTGCCGTTGATATGCCGTTGCGTTTGCCAAACCCATCTGAATTTTCTGTAATCCGGTCGGACGCGATGTTACCCGAAGAAAGTTTAAATGACACCCCGGTGCGTACGGCGGTGGCATCGGCACCGGCACATGATGTTATGCCCAGTGCGGCACCGTTATCAGAATTGGGTGCGCAAATCGCGCGACTGAATGAATTGCAACAGCGGGCAGACGCCAGCGTGTCTGACAATGCGCGTGTGGCAACGGCCGCACCACGCAGTGTTGTCCCGCGACCAACGGTTGCGCGCCCCGCTGCATCGCATACAGAATCTGGGGCCCAGACAACAAAAATTGCATCTGTTCGCCAAAATAATGCATATGACACAGATGTGAATTTATCGCGTATGGTTGTCCCGATGGATGATGATGTGATTGTTCGTGCGGTTGAAAAATCTGAATCGCCGCGTATCGCATCGGTTCGTAATGACATGACAGGGATGAGCCCCAGCGAACTGCGCCGTGCGTTCAGAAAAACATTCTTGTCAGAAAACAAGCATCTCTCGACATTCCAGATTGACGACCGTTTCGATGTGGCCAGCGATATGACCGAAAATGCGGCCGGTTTTACATCTGCGCGTGATTTGTCAGAGACGGGTGATATTCGACCACTGGAAATCAAAATTAAATTCCGCAATGATGATTCTGCGCTGTCGCGGGATAACTATACATTGCTGACTGAATATGCCTCGATTATTCTCAGCAATCCGACCCGCGCGGTCCAGGTTTCTATCCCGCAAAGCGCAACGGTCAACAGTGACGACCGCAAATTGGCGGCCCGCCGTCTGGCCATTGTTGAACAGGTATTGCGCGATAACGGCATATCAGAACAGCGGATATTACCAGTATTATCACAACGTGACGAAGAAGGACTGGTATTGCGTATGATTTCATTGGATCAGTATGAAACGCTGACCAAACAACAACGCGATATCTTTGGCGATACGGTCAGTAAAAAAACATACAGAAGTATGTCTTGGTAATGTATGTGGTGCGTAATTTTCCGCGAATCTTCGGTTCCATTGCACAGCATTCTGTTGAATTCTTGTTTCCATCATCGTGTCCGCTGTGCGGTGCGCGTGTATCAACGCATGGCGAGTTATGTGCAGATTGCTGGACGGCGTTTAATTGGATTGGTAATCCAAAATGTTGTCGGTGTGGTTATCCGTTCCCGGCGAATCTGGATCTGGGGCCTGCGCCGATTTGTCCACGGTGTGCCGCCGGCGAATGTGTGTTGGATTTAATTCGTGCGGCATGTACATATGATGACGCTGCGCGTGATGCGGTGTTGCCGTTTAAACATGCCGGCCGCGTGATAAATGCAAATTTTATGTCGCGTGCAATGATGTGGGCACTGCGTGATATAAACATTTCACCTGATATTGTTATGCCTGTTCCATTGGCGTGGCGCCGGTTATTTCATCGCGGCTATAACCAGGCTACATTGTTGGCGCGGCCGATTGCACATGCATTTGGTGTACCGATGGATTTGACCAGTGTACATCGTAAATATCGTCCAAACATGGGACACAAGAACGCCACGCAACGCGCAGAAAACATTCATGGTGTTTTTGATGTGATAAATCCAGATAAAATTCGTGGTCGGAAAATTTTATTGGTTGATGATGTTATGACAACTGGGGCGACATTTTCAGAATTGCATCGTGTATTAACGAACGCAGGCGCATCGGCGGTATACGGTGTTGTATTTTGTCGCGTTGTTCGCGCACTGTGATAAAATCAGTGCATAATCGCATTTTGTTCATTTATCAGGGTTTTCAGCATATGCATCCGCTGGCCCATCATTTCTTGGGCGACAACCTTTTTAGAACACATTTTCAATAACACTTCCATTTGTCGTGCGGCCTTGATATCGAATGCCATATTGTTGGATGGTTGTGTTTGTAATCCTTTGGCCTTTGTATGCGGAAAACGATTCAGCACAGAACACACCATAATCCCGTCAACAAACAGTGTATATTTTGCATATATATCTTTGCCATCCGTGTGTGAATATTCACTGGTCAACACGAACGAGGTCACAGCGCCGTCTGGATCAACATATGAAAAAGAATACATCGTACTCAGTGGTGTATTTATCACCGATATATAACTGATGGGAATTATAAAGTTTAAAAGTTTATACAGTTCATTTAGCATCGTTGACAACAATAGTAGTTCTTTAATTGATTTTGTCAATAGTTATTTATGCAACGGACATTATCATTGCTTGAATTTTGTTTTTTATCTGCTAGGATTCACAGGGTGTTAATTTACAGGATAAAGCGATGAAAACAGAATTGGGCAAAAACATAAATACGCGTGAAATGGAATCCAGAATCCAGGAATTTTGGGATTCTAATAACTTTTGGACGAATGATGTTAAATCTGACAAAACACCATTTTGCGTAATGATGCCACCACCGAATGTGACGGGTAATTTGCACATGGGGCATGCGTTGGATAATGTTTTGACGGACATTATTTGTCGGTATAAACGCATGTGTGGCTATGATGTTCTGTGGCAGCCGGGAACCGACCACGCGTCCATTGCCACCCAATTGCTGGTGGAACGCGATTTGTCGAAACGCGGCATTAATCCGCGTTCTTTGTCCAAAGAAGAATTATTAAAAACCGCCTGGGCGTGGAAGGCAGACAAGGGTGGTCAAATTATAAATCAATTGCATATATTGGGTGTGACCCCGGTGTGGCATCGCGAACGCTTTACAATGGATGACGGTCTGTCACGCGCGGTTGTTAAACTGTTTGTAAAAATGTATAACGATGGTCTGATTTACCGGGCAAAGCGTTTGGTCAATTGGTGCCCAAAGCAGCAGACATCTGTTTCAGATTTAGAGGTTGAAACCCGTGAAGAAAAGGGTAAGTTTTATTATTTTAACTATCCACTGGTTGGTGGTGGCGCCATAGAGATTGCGACCACGCGCCCAGAAACATTGTTTGGCGACCAGGCAATTGCGGTGCACCCAGAAAACGAACGGTTAAAACATCTGATTGGGCGGACGGCAATTATACCATTGACCGATATTGAAATACCAATTATTGCGGACGCCCATGCCGACCCAGACAAGGGTACTGGGGCGGTGAAAATCACCCCGGCGCATGACTTTGATGACTGGGAAGTGGGGGTTCGTCACAATCTAAAACCTGTTTGTATTTTAACCCCAGATGCCCGGCTAAACGATAATCCGGTTGTCCCGGAAAAATATCGTGGCATGGACAGATTTGCGGCACGCGCGGCAATTGTTGCCGATATTGATGCGGCCGGCCTGTTGGTCAAGGTCGAAGACAAGATGATTCCAACACCATATTCTGAACGCGGTGGCGTGGTGGTTGAACCATACTTGACGGACCAGTGGTTTGTTGATGCAGAAAAACTGGCCACGGCGGCGGTGCGCGTTGTTGAAAACGGCGATATAAAATTTATGCCAGAACACAGATACAATTTATTTATGTCATGGATGAACAATATTCGTCCATGGCCAATTTCGCGCCAGTTGTGGTGGGGGCATCGGATTCCGGCATGGTATGATGCGGATGGTAACATCTATGTCGCCGAAACCGAAGCGGACGCCATCAAACAATCAGGTGGCAAAGAATTAACCCGCGATAATGATGTGCTGGACACATGGTTTTCATCTGCGCTGTGGCCATTTTCTACATTGGGTTGGCCTGATGATACACCAGAACTAAAAAAATACTATCCCACAGATTTGTTGTACACTGGCGTGGATATAATCTTTTTCTGGGTTGCGCGTATGATAATGATGGGCATGTATGTAATGGGCGATGTTCCATTCAGAACGGTAAACTTTCATGGTTTGGTCCGCGACAGCAAAGGACAAAAAATGTCCAAGACCAAGGGCAACGGCACAGACCCCCTGACCACGGTCGAGAAGTTTGGTGCCGACGCATTGCGCTATTGGGTGGCAACTGCGCCAATTGGTACGGATATCAGATACAGTGATGACGAGGTTAAACGCGGTTCCAAATTATTGACCAAGTTATGGAATGCGGCGAAATATGTTCTGATGAATTTGAACGATTTTGAACCAGATACGGCTGCGCCTGTTGCAATTGAAAATCGTTTTATCGAAGACAGATGGGTACTGGCGGAATTGAATCGGACAATTGCGGATGTGCGCCGTTATCTGGATAAATACGATAATTACAATTCACGCAGTGCGATTGACACATTCTTTTATGAAATCTTTTGCGACCAGTACCTGGAATTTATCAAGGACAGATTCTGGTCCCCAGAAAAATACAGTGCGGAATCAAAATTATCAGCACAATGGACTTTGTATGAAGTATTGCGTGCGATAATCGGCATGTACGCACCGTTTATACCATTCCAAACCGAAGAACTGTGGCAAAAAATATATCAACCATACGAAGGTGGTCAAACACTGCATTTAACGGCGTATCCATCAGTTGATGCGGCGTGTGATACAGACACATCAGAAATGCAAATCGCATTGGATATATTAAAGACTGTACGCGGTTTACGCACAGAACGCAAGATTGGCAATGGTGCGAAACTGGCGACATTGACTGTTCCATCTGCGACACCGGCATCGTTGCATGGTGTGATAAAGTCTGCATCGCGTGCGAATGAAATCGTTCTGGGCGATACGGTTGATTTTGTTGTCGCAGAAAATCCGGTAAAACAGGGTGAATAAATGACAGAAAAATTGATTGAACAGCGCGTATTACAGGCGTATCAGTGCGACAGATATGGTTATGTGCGCCCATTGATATTGATGAATGAATTACAGGGCGTTGCCGACACACATGCCGAAGTTTTGGGGTGTGGGCGTACATACCTGTTGGCACATAATATGGCATGGGTGGTGACGCACTATCTGGTCGATATTATCGAAGACCCACGCGAAGGCGAAGAATTATCGTTCATCACATGGCCGTCGGCGCACGATACATTGCGTGCGACCCGTGATTTCCAGGTTCGTGGTGCAGATGGGCGACTGTTGGTGCGCGCAACATCACAGTGGGTTTTAATTGATATGGCGCGCCGCCGTCCGTTGGTGTTGGATGAAAATTTGCCATATTGGTCAATAATTCCTGAACGCGCGTGGGATGCCAAGTTTGTAAAGTTCCCAGACTTTAAACCGGCCAAGACGCATGTTATGAAATGCCGTTTTGATGATATCGATGTTAACCAGCATATAAACAATGCCGTCTATGCCGTGTGGGCAACGGAAAGTGTCGGATATTTGTATCGTAACCAGCACAAATTAAAGCGTATTGAATTGAATTTCAAAAAAGAAATCAGTCCAGATACCCCCCAGATAGAGGTTGATGTTGCAATAGATGGTCTGACCAGTCGCCACAAAATTCGTACAGGTGATACGGAACACGCATCTGTTATTTGCACCTGGGCAGAATTGTGATATCTTTCCCCACACCCCACCCAGTTTCCCTCTATGGATATGGTGCCGCGCAGCGGCGGGGTGGTCAGAGAAGCCAAGACAGTGCCACATCTTTGTCATTGCGAGCGTAACGTGGCAATCTCTTTTTTGTTGTTGTGTCGCTCGGGCGCTTATGCGCCCTGTGCGTATCCTCGTATTTGTTCAAACTGCGCTAGCGCTTGTTTTTACATACTCGGATTCATTGCGAGCCATCGCAGATGGCGTGGCAATCCAGTAAATAAAACTTGTCGCGTAGCGACACAATATTTGAACTTTTCGCTTTGAACTTTGCACTTTGAAAAAACGCCCCATTGGGCGTTTTTTAATTCACTGCGCTGACCGCCAATCTTTTACGACCAGCAGCACGGCGGCGGTTCAACACCGCACGACCGGATTTTGTTGCCATCTTTGCACGAAAACCGTGTGTGCGCACGCGGCGCGTTTTTGATGGTTGATATGTTCTTTTTGTTGCCATAACTAAATCCTTTTGCGCGTATATTTAACCACAGGTTTTTGCAAAACGCAACCTTTTTATTTAGATTTTACCAGCCCCAGTTTTTTCAATCCTTCCAGTGTCAGGTAATATACAAAAAGTGCCACAAATAATCGCCACAGTGGTAAAAACATTTATCAGTCCCCATTAACTTAGCGTGAACGAGATTTTTGTTTGGGCTGTTGTTGCCTCATCTGTTCGTGCTTTTCTGTCAATGCGACGATGCGGCCGATGTTTTTTCGCATCGCACGCAAATATGACAGTTCTATTTTAGCTTTATCTGGATACGATGTTATTATGTCTGCGATTTCGTTATCCAGTTCAATTAATGCGTCTTTGAATGTACTCATAATGGCGCTATTGTATCACAAATGTTTAATTTGTCAATATTTTTTTTAGGGTTTATATCTTGACCAAAAGTGCAATTTTTTGCTATTCTGCAAATGTTAGAAAGCAAGGGAAATCTGAGTATGTCTGAAACGAATAATATAAATGAAATTAACGATGTTCGCGTGCCGCAATCATCGTTAGAACATGAAATGCGAACCAGTTTTTTGGACTATGCAATGTCGGTGATTGTTGACCGCGCGTTGCCAGATGTTCGCGATGGTTGCAAACCGGTGCATCGCCGCATTTTGTATGTGATGAACGATGTTGCCCCGGCGACCAAGCCAACGGTAAAATCGGCCCGTATTGTGGGTGATGTTATGGGTAAATATCATCCCCATGGCGACAGTTCTATTTATGAAGCTATGGTCCGCATGGGCCAAGATTTTTCCATGGGTGAAATGTTGGTCCAGGGCCAGGGTAACTTTGGTTCGCGCGATGGGGACAAGGCCGCCGCCATGCGTTATACAGAGGCACGGTTGAGCAAACTGGGCGCGTCCATGATGGACGATATGGACAAGGATACTGTTGACTGGCAACCGAACTTTGACGGCACATTACAAGAACCAGTTGTTTTGCCAACTAAATTCCCGAATTTCCTGGTAAATGGTGGTTCTGGTATCGCAGTTGGTATGGCAACAAATGTGCCAACATATAATCTGGGTGAAATTTGCAATGGAATTTTGGCAATCTTGGATAATCCAAACCTGACAGACGATGAATTGTTTGGTATTATTCCTGGACCAGACTTTCCAACAGGCGCGGTTATAATGGGGCGCGCCGGCGCGTACAAGGCACACACCACAGGTCGCGGTTCGATTATTGTTCGTGCAAAAACACACATGGAAACTTTCCATGATCATCCGGCAATTGTTGTTGATGAAATCCCATACCAGGTGAATAAATCACAACTGATTATGAAAATCGCTGAACTTAGCAAGGAAAAAAGAATCGAAGGTATATCCGAAATTCGCGATGAATCATCCAAAGAAGGATTGCGTATTGTTATTGAATTGAAACGCGATGCGATACCGGATGTGGTGCTGAATCATTTGTTCCAGTACACAGAAATGCAGACGAATTTCCCGGTCAATATGATGGCGTTAAATCGTGGTCGCCCGATGTTGTTTAACATTCGCGGTGTTCTGGATGCATTTATTGATTTTAGATGCGAGGTTATTCGTCGTCGCACAATTTTTGACTTGAATCGTGCGCGTAATCGTGCGCATACATTATTGGGATTATCGGTTGCGGTTGGCAATCTGGACGAGGTTATTGAATTAATAAAATCCAGCGAATCCCCAGATGCGGCGCGCACGGCATTGATATCGCGTGGTTGGCGGGCGTCTGATATTGAAAACTATATTCAATTAATTGATGACCCGAATACAGAATACAAAGACGGCATGTTCTATATGTCCGAAGACCAGGCGCGCGCAATTTTGGAATTACAGTTGCACCGTCTGACCGGACTGGAACGCGAAAAATTACATGCGGATTTGGTTGAACTGGGCGCACAAATAAAAGACTTGCTGGATATATTGGGCAGTCATGCGCGTATCATACAAATAATTCGTGATGAAACAACAATGGTTCGTGACAATTGGTCCAGTCCGCGTCGTACAGAAATATCAGATGCAGAAATTGATATCGATGTCGAAGATTTAATCGCCCGCGAAGATATGGTTATCACTGTGTCTAATACAGGATATATTAAACGCGTATCACTGGACACATATCGTGCGCAAAAACGCGGGGGCAAGGGTCGCAATGCCATGACAACCAAAGACGATGACTATGTGATACAGGTGTTTGTTGCAAACACGCATACGTCGTTGCTGTTTTTCAGTTCACGCGGAATATGTTATAAATTAAAGACATATAAATTACCCGAAGCTGCCGCCGCGGCAAAGGGGCGACCACTGGTAAATCTGTTGCCATTGGAAAACGGCGAAACAATCACGGCAATATTGCCGATGCCCGAAGAAGATGTACAGCGTGCGCGTGCATCCGGTGTGGAACATTTCTTGATGTTTGCGACCGCGTCTGGTACGGTGCGCCGCAATCGTACATCTGATTTTGATTCTATTCGTGCAAATGGAAAAATCGCAATGAAATTGGACGATGGCGACAGTTTGGTTTCGGTCCTGCCATGCACAGAAGATCAAGATGTATTCTTGGCAACATATCGCGGTCGTTGCATACGATTCCCTGTGTCTGAAATACGCGTATTTGCGGGTCGTAACTCGACCGGGGTGCGTGGTATGACATTGGGCGCAGATGATAAAATTATTGGTATGGCAATGCTGAACCATGGTGAATCTGATGCCGCCGTGCGTGGTGCGTATATAAAGCAATCCCGTGCCGCACGCCGTGCCGCCACTGGAATCGAAGAAGAATCTGATGGCGAAGAAGAATCCACAACTTTGACCTTGACCGATGAACAAATGGCACAGATGGCGGCATCAGAACAGTTTATATTAACTGTATCTGAAAATGGATTTGGCAAACGCACCAGTTCGTACGAATACCGCACAACGCACCGCGGTGGTGGTGGATTTACGAATATAAAACTGGGCGGTAAAAATACGGCTGTGGCGGGTTCGTTCCCGGTTGCGGATGATAACGATATTATCATGGTGACGGACGGCGGAAAAATTATTCGTACCCCGGTCCGCGATGTTCGCATCGCAGGTCGCAGTACCGCGGGTGTTACATTGTTCCGTACGGCTGAAAATGAAAAGGTTGTATCCGCAATTTCAATATTAAGTGATGAAGGCGAAGCCGCCGAAGTCGATGCCGAAATTGCAGAACAAGAATCAAATCAACAATAAAACAGGGGGCCGGTATGGACAGTGAATATTTTGCATCGATAAATGAAGTGTCAAAGCGACTGTCTGTGCCGGCGCATACCCTGCGTTATTGGGAAAAGCAGTTTCCGGTGATTATTCGCCCGACAACGGGCGCCGGCGGGCGGCGATACTATCGCCCAGAAACAGTCGACAGATTGACTGTGATTCGCGATTTGCTATACAAGCATGGTTTAACAATTGCGGGTGTGAAAAAGTTATTGCGCGATGGAAATTTTCCATCGTCTGGGGATGAATTTGTCGCCGCGGTGCCAACCAATGCTGCGCCGGCCGTTGCGGCGGCACCAGTCGCAACACACGGCACCACCGCAATAGATGCCCAGCAATTAGACCGGGCAATAGAAATCTTGACCGCGGCATGTGATATATTAAAAAATGCATAACGCCACGGAATGAAAAAAAACGCGCCGATTTTGGCGCATTTTTTATTTTTTTATAAATCTTTAAATAATCACACGACGATTACTTTCGATTTTGTGTCGCGCTTTTTTGCAGTGTATTCAATCTGTGTTGATGATATTTTACCAGTGCACGATTGACATCCTGTTGAAAGTTGCGGCAGTTATTTTTTACCCGCACACGTAATGGCAACGCACGCACTGCGGCGACATCAATGCTGTCTTGGGTCAGTTTGTCTATTTTATCATAAACATTGCGTAATTGGTTATCCGCGGCGATGAATGCGCTGTCTGTACGAAATGCATCGTTAATAAATTTTTCTTCTATGGAATCGCGATGTGCGCGCAGTTCCCGGACCGCCGGCGTATAGTATCCACGCGACATTTCCATTCCTTGGATTTGCTGGTCCAGTTGCTGGTATTGCGCGGTGCGCGCAGCGTTATTGCGCCCGCGTTCAACGGCATGTGTGTATGCAATGTCATATTCGTGTTCCGCATTTGGCTGTGCAAATTGACGCAAATAGTCCATTTGTCCCTGGTCATATTGGGGTTCGCCATATGTTGCGATATATATCGCAATAACGAACGCAACAGTGGCCGCGATTCCGCCTATTGCCAATAATTTGTTTAATCCAGATCGTTTCATAACAAAATCCTTTGATAATTCATACAGGTATGATAGTACAAAAATATAAATTGTCAAGATTTAAGTTCAAAAATATATTGGCAGTCCCAACGGGAATACTTCGTCACCTTGGCTCATTATGTGCGTGGCACATAACCGGCGTACTGCCGTCCGCCTTTCGCCGGCGGTTCGAACCCTTTGTCACGTGTTCGATTCCCGGGGCATTCACATAATTCGTATTTGCTGGTTCCCAACAAATACAAATTATGGCAGTCCCAACGGGAATCGAACCCGTGTCGCCGGAATGAGAATCCGGTGTCCTGACCGCTAGACGATGGGACCAGCGCCGTATATATTACAAATTATTTCCCATTTTGCAAATGGTAAATAAAAAATACCCCAACGGGGTGTTTTTTATTTTGATTGTGCCTGACTAGCAATTCCCGAGCCAATTATTATAATGATTTAATCAAAATGGCACCTGAAATTGCGAATGTTAAACAGCTTTTAACAATTTAACGCATTAGATGACCGTGATTTAATAATCGTCATTTTGATTTGCCTGATGTTTAATTATTGTCATTTCCATTTGTTTAACAATTTCTGATACTTTTGCGCGCATGCCGTTTGGGTTGATAATATAGTTTCCTTGCTCGGTCTGTAATGCGGTGGATTTTAATATATCGTTCAATTCTTGGTGCCAATTTGAACGATTCATAAACAATTGGTTGCCTTCTAATACACACGCATACACACCAGCAATGTATGGTGCAGCAGAACTTTCGCCACCGGTCACCCTGTATTGCCATCCGTTTGATTCCAGTGGTGTTGTACGCATATTGGTTGGGATGCCAATCACTTTGTCAGAATCAAATGGCAGATTCATCATCCGAATTGTTTCATCGCCCGCGGCCTGTACATTTGGTTGAACATCTGTCATGTTCGGATTGTTACATGGCATAAAATCACGCCCAGATAGTGTCGCATCCTTCATATAATCAGATGTGCATAAAATTATTTTTACCCCATCGGCTTCCAATTGGTCCAGTAAAGCACAGACCTCTGGTTGATACTTTTTGCGTGCCCCCCAACTGCATGACAATATATGAATTTTGTTTTCAGGTTTTTGTGCCTGATTAAATTTGATTACATTGCGCAAAACTTCCGCAATGTCTTTATCAAACTCTTTGCGTTCTTTGTATGATGCCTTGGTAAAATAATAAACATTTGCATCCGGGGCGATGCCGGTGCTTTTGCCGACCAGTTGACCCATAACCATACTGGCATGTTTGTTTGTCGGCAATTCTTGGTTATGTAATGGTCCTTGAATAAATTTTATATTATCGGCATATTCGGGATTGGTTGTGTCCAACATATTATCTATGACAGCAATATTTATACCACGACCGGTCGCATTATTTATTTTGTTCGCAGGTGTTTTGGCGCGTTCCATTATTGCCATTGGATTAAATCCATCTGGCATTTTGTCTGGGGACGGCCAGATTACATTTGTTGTCCACCCACGAATACCAGATTGTGGCAGAGATACATCCGACGCATAATCAAACAAATGTTTATATTCGCGCAAGTCGAGTTCAGATAAGTCGTGATAGTCCAATATAGGCGTGTTTTTAATCTGGTCAATACTGTGAACTTTGACGTACTGTGTGCCTTTCTGTTGCGCAGTTTCATGTTTAAGTCCGACTATGGCATTGTAAAATTTCGTTATATAGTTATTCATTTATTAACCTTTTATCCAATAATACCACATAATTCAATATATAGCAAAATGGCCACGACGGATTCCAACTGAGTAAAAAGACTGGCAAACCAGTCTTTTTTTTGTTTGATTGGTTCGAATGTTCTCAAAAATTGGCGATTTTGAAAACCAACTTTCGAGCTCTGCGTGATGCTTGTAAATCCAACTAAAAACCGCCCTTGTGGGCGGTATTTTTTATTTTGGTTGGGGCGCACTCAATTCCCGCGGCGCGGGGCGGCTGCGGGGAAACCGTAACGATGTTACTGCGCCGGGGGTATAAAAGTCATTTCCCATGTTGCAACTGGTAAATATATTGTGATAGAATATAAAAAATGATGGAAAAAAATATATTTATTATCGGTGTTCCACGTTCGGGTAAAAGCACATTGGCCAATATTGTATGCGACCGGTTTGGGTTCGGATTGGTGTCTATTGACGCCATTGTTGCGACTTTTTATAATGTGTTCCCAGAATTGGGAATGCACGCGGAACCAGAAAAAAGCGAACCAATTGTATCTAAATTTATTTTTGAATATATGCGTCAATTGTCCGCGGAATCGCCAAACCGTAAATTTGTTATAGAAGGTTGTCATATCCAGCCCACCACGGTCGTTGGTAATATAGATTGTGAAAAATACGATGTTGTTTGTATGGGGTATCCAGGTCTGACGCCAGAACAATTTTTACTTCGTGTACATGGAACAAATTGGGCGGTTACCAAAAATGACGCAGAAATAATCCAAATGGGCGAATGTTTTATTGCGCGTTCCCGTCAATACCAGGAAACATGCAAACAACATAATATAAAGTTTATAGATACATCAGATGGGATTCTGACCGCTTTGGGTGATTATATGAAATAAAAACATCATATAATATCGTGCATTTTTTTGTATGAATTTTCCAAAAAAATTGGTACAATAAGCCACATGAATTTCCCAACAACCCTGAACGGTTTTTTTAAGTTAATTTTCAAGACTTTCCCCGTTTGGTTAATTTCTTTATTAGTTATTTCGGTATTATATCGTTCTGCAACGAATATATCTTGGCCTTTTGTTAACAAGTGGATTGTAGAGATGTTTGAATCTGCGACCACTGGTGTTTTTTCTTGGGTGTTTTGGGCAGTTGTGGGGATGTTTGCCGCAACGCTTGTATTTGGGATATTAGAAAAACTTTTAACAGGGTGGTTCTTGCCGTATTTGTCGAAATATATAAACCAAACGTTATACGAGTATATTTATCAAAACGACACAGATTTTTAAGTTGGATTTATTGCGTTTTATATCGGCAAATTTTATCTGGTGGCCAGCGTCAAAGGGTTGCGATTGCGCGTGCGATATTAAGAGATGCGCCAATCTTGGTATTTGACGAGGCTACATCTGCATTGGATTCAGAACGGAAAAATTGTCGAGACTGGCACCCACAAACAATTATTGCGTGCAAATGGTGCATACAGAAAATTGTGGAATATGCAAACAGATGGATTCGTGGCATAACACGATGACATCAATCAGGTATGGATGCGAACAGACTCCACGCAGTACAATATTTAATAAAAAATACAGGATGTAAAAATCACTTTTCTGCCGCTGCGATTTTTTTACGCAATTCGGGTTCGTTTTTCTGAATCCAATCAAACGATTTATTCATAAAATCGTAAATATTTGTCCGGCTTTGATACATTTTTTTCATGGTATCAAAAATCAGTTCATTATTTATCGTCATGTTATAAAAATATGAATATGCAATATATTTTGGCTGTTCAATCAAGTCATTTATTTTTGAATTACGAATAATTGTTTCAACGACTATTTCAGATAAAAGCCATTTTAAGTTTGGGAAGTCATATTCGTCCGAATTATCGGAAAAATGCTGTTGCCAAAAATAAAACCATACGAAATGCGTTATTTCATGCAATGCTATCATCATTGCGTATCGGGGAATATCGCGATAATAAACACTGAAACTGTTATGTTCCAGATCGCGTGGGCAAATTGGATTCAACCCAACCTCCGCCAACATATTGTTCAATATACCCGAACAATCATTACCAAATGCCGTCCTATACGCAGATTCCAGTTTTTCCACAATTAACGTATTCCAAGTGTCTTGAAATACTTTTACAGAATCATTTATAACATTTTCATATTTTTGTGATTCTTGTCGCATTTGCTCTGTTATATATTCAAAACGTTTGGATTCGGGCAAAGATTTTGCATGTTCATAGTTCAAATATGGGTATGCATTAAACAGTTGTTTACGCCACCATTCTGGGGTGTTGTCTTGTTGATGATATAAAATAAATTCTATATCAGATTCAAAATCTTTCCGTGTCCAGTTTAGCTTCATAATTCTCTACCTTTTAAATTTGTTATTTCTTGTATTCCCGTGCCAGTTTTGAAAATAACAAATGGTCTGTCCATGTACCATCGGTCAGGCGTGTATATTCGCGCAAACAGCCCTCTTGCTGATATTCACTGGCCAGAATGGAGTTTTGGGACCGTGTATTGGTCACCATGCATTGCCGAGTTTTTAAATTTCGTTTGAATAATTGAAAGAATTTTTCCATACAAGCACCATGTTTTTAATGGATTATACAATAAAAATCGCAAAAATACACCAAAATAGAAAATTTTCATAAAACCGGCTTTTTAATATACGGTGCCAGGAGCGCACTCAATTCCCTCGCACGGCGCGTTGCGCCGGCTGTGGGGAAACCGTGACGATTTGACTGCGCGTGTGCTTGTCAAATCTACTTGTTTTCGAACCGGCAACCGTTGGTTGCGGGCTGCGAACCGTGACCGCGAACCAAAAATAAAAACGCCACACGGGCGTTTTAATAATGTTTAATATCAAGTGCGTCTGCCACACTTCGTTAAAACTTCGTGTGGCACTCCTTCGCGTGAACTATTCCGCTCCGGCTTGCCACCCGAAGCGTCACAGACGCGAAGGGTGGTTGGGGCGCACGGATTCGAACCATGATAAAGAGAACCAAAATCTCTTGTCCTACCATTAGACGACACCCCAAAAGCATGCATGATTATAAATATATTTTGCATTTTTGCAATAACAATTTTATACCCGCACGGGTTGCAATTAAAAAAAATTTAAAAATTTATCATTTTTCCACTTGCATTTAATTCATTAAAACATATAATCATTCAGGTTTTTAATTATTAAAGCGCTTGGTGCCGTAACCAAAGGGGGCAATCATGGCACACAAAGAATTCGTCAAACTGTTTGAATCAAATATTTTGCTGTTCGATAAATTAGCGGACAGGTTGAAACGCGCCCCGTCCGTTCTGGCCGGGTATCCGCGACAACAATTAAGCATTCTGGTGCGTCTGCATATCGGTGGACCGGCGCTGTTAAAAGAAATTGCGCGGCGGGAAATGGTGACTGCGCCAAATTTGTGCGCGACATTTCGCAAGTTGGAACGCGATGGGCTGGTATCGCGCCGCATTGACGAGAAAGATCGCCGCAACACATGGTATGCGGTGACCGCGGCAGGTGAAAAAATCGCGGCCCAGGCAATGGACATTATGCGCGGTGCGATTGATAAAATGTTCGCCGGGATTTCGCGTGATGACGAAAACGCACTGACAGGTGCAATGAAAACAATTAACAAGATTTTAACCAAGATGGAGTTAACAGATGCATAACACACGGTTTGCCGCAATTGTACTTTGTGCGGCGATGGTTGGTATGGACGCGTATGCGATGGATTTGTCGCTGGATATGGCCGTAGATATGATTCTGGACGAATCCCAGGATTTGAAAAAGGCGGCGGCAAATGTAAAAAAAGCCGAAGCGTCACTGGATGTGGCGAATTCAAATCGCTGGTTCAATATCAGTGGTAATGTTTCGTATATGAATTTGATAAATGTTGAAAATCCGACAAAATCGTATGGGGTTGGTTTGCCGCCTGAATTAGGTGGGATAATCGCATCGGCCATTGGCGAACAGGTTAATCATGTTGAAATACCTGACAATATGTTCATGGCGGGTGTATCGATTACTCAGCCGATTTATACATTTGGCAAGATTGGAAACGCGGTTCGTGGTGTTAAATCGGCGGTAAAGATGGCACAGTCTGGTCAAGAGGTAACGCGGCGCGAAGTAAAATACAGTGCGGTTGATTTGTACTGGACGGCGAAAATGACCGATGAAATCGTCAAAATATCACAACAAGATTTAGATGCGGCGCGTGCCGCCCGGCGCAGTTTGACATCTGCAGGTCGTGCCAACCGCAGCAATTTGGTTAAAATTGAATCTGATATCGCAACCAAAGAAATCAATTTGTCTAATGCAGAATTTAATCGCGATACCGCGTACAGAATGTTGAAAATCATGGCGGGTATTGATATGGATACCGAACTGAATCTGACAGACGATTTCCCAGACAGTTTTGCGGACCTGGGTGCGGGCGAATTAACATCTACGCCGCAATGGGATATGTTGAATGAACAGATTCAGATGTATGAACGCAATGCCCGGTCGCAACGGGCGGGCGCGTTGCCAACATTGGCGGCAACTGCATCATACAGCTATATCGCAATGGATAATGAATTTAAGCATATGTTTGATAATAATAACTATCAGTCTGCATATTGGGGATTGGCGTTACAGGTGCCGATTTTCAGTGGTGGTGTGAATATGGCGAATGCGACCGTAGATGCCATGAACGCCGAAGCGGCGCGCCAAGATCTGGACAAGGCGAAAAAGATGACAACCGAAGAATACACACGCGCCATTGACCAATATAATCATTTGCGCGGGAATCTGGCGACATTGAAAAATGCGCGTGATTTGGCGGCCAAGGCATATGATTTTTCGCGTGACAGATTTGCATCAGGGCAAACATCGGCAATCGAATTGTCAGAGGTTTCGGCCGGTTTATATCAATTGGACATGGCGCTGTTACAGGCGAAATACAATATTCTAATGTCCGCAGAATCAGTAAAAAAACTAGGTGAATAAAATGGAACGGTTTATCAAGTCTTGGAACACACCGCGCACGCGGCACATTGTCTATATCGTATTTATGGCGATAATGTTAGGGTGGGTCATTTTCAGATTTGCGATGATTATATCTGAAAATAAAATGGATGTGTTTAATCCATCGCGGGGTGCGGCCCAAAATGGTATACCGGTAAATACTATTGTGATGCAATCACAGTCTGGGGTATTGCGTGAACCAATTACGGTGCAGAATAATCGTGCATATGTGTCTGCATCGCGTTTGGATAAATTGCACCGCGGCAGTCGCGTGGGCAATGGCGAAATTGTGTCTATATCGCGTGATATCGATTTAAATTCTGGCATGCATATTGTGCGCACACGCGGGGTGTCAGATGGATTGCAGTATGCAGAATATAAAACAGATGGATATTTTGTTCCACTGTATGCGATTCATAATGGAACGGTGATGGTCGCAGAAAATAATATTGCCACCCCACGCACGGTAACGGTAATTCACACAGACGCAGAAAACGCAATGGTTGATGGTCTGGCTGATGGTGACATTGTCATATTGTCCAAGGTGGATGCCGGACAATCTGTAAAATTGGTTAAATAAAATCTTTCGTACATTACATTCATTCAGGAGGATTAAGATATGTTAAAGTTTTTTGTACGCAGACCTGTTACAACAGTTATGTTTGTTTTGTTCTGGGTTGTGTTGGGTTTTGTTTCATTCCCAAAGATGAATATAGAACGCACCCCATCGGTTGATTTTCCAATGGTGACTGCGACATTCGTATATCCAGGTGCATCACCATCGGAAATTGAATCACAGGTTGTAAAAAAGGCCGAAGATGCAATATCCGAAGTTTCTGAATTAAAGAAAATCACATCCCAGGCGTTTGAAAACGGCGGATTTGTTATGGCGGAATTTAACCTGGGGGTTGATCCGAATGATAAAGCGACCGAGGTTAAAACAAAACTGGATTCATTAATATCTGAATTTCCATCTGATATGGAACAGCCCATCGTTGAAAAACTAAACCCACTGGAAGAATCCGTGATTGATATCGCAATCAGTGGTTCGAACCTGCGTGATTTACAAGAATATACCGATGATATATTGTCTAATAAACTTACATCAATTGCTGGTGTGGCCAGTGTGTCCATATTTGGTGGTGAAACGCGCGCGATTCGCATTGAACTGGACCCAGACATGTTGGCATCACGTGGTGCAACAATTGTTGATGTTGTATCGGCACTGGGGGCGCGGAATTTAAATGTTCCGGGCGGAAAAATCGAATTCGGTACAGATTCATCAAATGTTCGTTTCGTTGGTGAATTTGCCAGTGTTGATGAAATTGCAAATCTGGAATTGACCACGGTCGAAGGTCAAACATTCAAACTGCGCGATATTGCCACGGTGCGTGATGCGGCGCGCGATATAGAAACAGGTGGCCGCTATAATGGCCAAGAAGTAATTATTGCGTCTGTTGTCAAGGCATCGGATGGTAATGCCATTAATATATCGCGTGATTTGCGTGCGCGTATGCCAGAATTCCAGGCAGACCTGGAATCGCGTTTCCCAGATGCGCGCATGGAAATTGTTGCCGATTCATCTGTGTCGGTCGCTGACGAGACATACGGCACAATCGAAGGTATTATCCTGGGGGTTATATTTACCGTATTAGTTTTATTGGCGTTCACCCGCAATTGGCGTTCAACAATTATTGCCGGTGTTGTGATACCTGCGTCATTGATTGCCGGATTCTTTTTCATGGATTTCAGCAATTTTACAATTAATGCATTGACGCTGTTGGCGTATTCATCTGCGCTGGGGACATTGGTGTCGAACGCCATTATTTTGATCGAGGCATCATTGCAAGAAATGCAAAATGGCAAAGACCCTGAAACGGCGGCAATTGACGGAACTAAAAAGGTTGCGGTTTCCGTATTGGCGGGCGTTGGAACGAATGTTGTGGTGTTCTTGCCGTTGGCGTTTATGGGTGGAATTGCCGGCCAGTTCATGAACCAATTTGGTTTGACGGTTGTGTATTTGACATTGTTGTCACTGTTGTTCTCGTTCACATTAACGCCGATGATGATTGCCAAGATTTTGCGTTTGCAAAACAAAAAATCTGGAAAGAAATCAAATGGCAAAGATGCGAAAACTGTTCGTGCAACGGTGGTACCAGACGATAAAAAAACACCGGCCAGCAAATCTATGATGCGCCGCTGGTATAATTTCCAGCATGCACATCCGTGGCGTGTGGTTGTGATGTCAGTTGTTGCGTTGGTTGCGTCTGCGATGCTGATGAAATTTGTCGGTAATGAATTTGCGCCATCGACTGATGCAAATGAAATTAATATAACCGCGCGTGCACCAATGGGCGCAACATTTGAAAAATCATCCGAAATCGCCAAACAGATTGAAGAAAAACTGGCGCAATTTGATGAAGTCAGCGCAGTCCAGGTGAAAATCGGTGATCGTGGGTTGCAAAATATTGCGGTGAAATTAACACTGGTTGATTTGGCTGAACGCGATGTGTCAGACAAAGAGCTGGCGCGTGAAATATTGCCAGTCTTGTCGGAAATACCCGATGTGGAAATACAAATTCGCGCCGGCCAGGCAATATCCAGTGGCGCAACATCTGCGGATATTGTGTTAAATGTCATGGGCGAAGATGATACTAAACGCGAAGCGTACGCCCATCAAATCATCGACATGATAAACCAAATACCCGAAGTGCAATCGGCGGTATTGGCCCAGCAAACACCAGGGTATGAAACACGCTTTGTCCCAGACCAAGAAAAAATGAACTTTTGGGGTATCAGTAATTCATACGCGGGTATGACATTGCGTACGGCACTGTATGGAAACGATGATTATAACTATAAAGAAAACGGCGAAGAATATCCGATTATCTTGGAATTTGCCAAACCGTTTAAAAACATGGAGATGTTTGATAATGTGTTTGTAAATTCGCAAAAGGGCATGGTTGCATTAACACAACTGGGTGATGTGCAACGCGTTCGCGCCACCCCAGATATCAGTCGTATTGATAAAAATCGTATTACCGAGATAGATATAAATCTTGGAAAATCAACCATGGGCCCGGTCCAAGAAAAAATCGAAGCCGCCCTGGCAACAATTGATTGGGAACCTGGTTACAGCACAGAATTTGGTGGTATGTCTGAAATCCAAGATGAAACAACCACAGAAATCGGCAGTGCGTTTATGTTGGCTGTTATATTGACATACATGTTGCTGGCGGCGATTTTAAATTCGTTGGCACATCCATTTACAATTGCGACATCGATTATAACCAGTTTTGCCGGGGTGTTTGTACTGATGTTCTTGTCTGGGGCGTCAATGAATGTTGGGGCGATGTTGGCGTGCGTTATGTTGGTTGGTCTGGTTGTTAACAATAATATTTTGGTATTGGAACCAACGGTTGGTCGCATCGCGGATGGCCAGCGTCCATACGATGCATTGTGGACAGAATTAACCGATAAACGGCGCATGATTTTGATGACATCAATCGCGGTTATCACTGGTATGATTCCACAGTTATGGAGTGCCGATGGCATGAAAGTTGCCATGGCAGCCGTCATGATTGGTGGTATGTTTGCCAGTATGGTATTTACATTTGTTTTGACACCGGCATTGTTCTTTTTGGTGGAACGCGGTCGTGCGCGTTTGCGCCGCCGGAAATAAAAATGGGGCATTGCCCCATTTTTATTGCAAATTTGTAAAAAAGATTGTTATAATTCCACCAAAATATCAAAGGAATATCTATGTTAAAAAAAGAAGATGTTGTTATATTTGATTTTGATGGGACATTATCGGCGCATGATTCAAATGTCGAATTTGCCAAGTACTGTTTTCGGCGTTCATTACGGCCATGGTTGTATTTACCGCTGATGGCGGTGGCGGGTGTGGCGTGCATGTTTAACCCGGGTGGCGTATGGTGGCGCCAGAATATGCGCCGCTTTATGACACCGCGTATGGTGCGCGAATTTGCCCCTGGGTTTATAAAACAGCATATGCGTGAACGGTTTGGGTGGTCCGCCGACCAGGTGGCCAAAGAACGCGGCGATGGACGCAGTGTGATTTTAATATCGGCCAGTCCGGATTATTTACTGCCCCGACTGGTGCGTGATATGAAATTTGATGCGGTATTATGTTCCCGCATGGACGAAGAAAAACCATGGCGGTATGAATTTTTATGCTGGGGCCAGAACAAGGTCTATGCCATGGACGAATGGGCCAAAAAGAATAAAATAATTCCAAATGTTGTTCGTTCATATTCAGACAGCAAATCAGACATGCCACTGATGGAAATTGCCGATGACCAGGTATGGATAGATCGGAAAACCGGCCTAAGAAAACATGCCTGATGAAATATGCCGCGTGATGCGGCATAATTTGTTTATGGTTATCACAGATGTTTTATACGATTTAACAGTTGGTGTTGCCGGCGCGGTAATTGGCGCACTGATAATGTTGGTATTCACGCGTAAAAAGAACCGCCGCCTGTCGGACGAGATTATTTTAAATCGGCGCGATCTAGAAAAACTGCGTCTGGAAAACAATCGTTTAATAGAAACAATCAAAGACCGCGAAAATCAAATCCTGGAATTACAGGAAAAAATATTACGCAAAAAATAGCGATACTATGATTCAAAATCCATATCGCGCAATTTTTCTGCGCGCGGGGTGACTTTCCCAATTGATGTTTGCAGTTGTTCAATGTCGGTGGTTGCCATGTTAAAATGCTGTTGCACCTTGGCTGCGCGGTCTGACAACCGCCCCAGGTCGGCCAACAATAAATCCAGTTCGCGCTTTATTTTGGTCGCAACGCGTTTTATTTTTATGTCTGACAAAACCGCGCGCACTGTGTTCAATGTTGCCCACAATGTCGATGGTGACACAATAAAAACCTTGCGCCGGGCGGCATAGTCAACCACGCCCGGGAAATCGCGATGCAGTGTTTCAAATATTGATTCAGATGCAATAAACATCATTGCCGATTCCGCCGTTTTGCCTGGGATAATATATTTTTCGGCAATCGCGTCAATATGCTTGCGCACATCCAGTTCAAATTGTTTTCGCGCACCATCATCGTTATTTTCAGTCATGCGATTATAACTTTCCAGTGGAAATTTACTGTCGATAATCATGTCGCCCGGCGGATAGGGCAGGCGGATTATACAGTCTGGTCGCACACCTGTATCCAGCACCGTTTGAAACGAATATGTATCTGGTGGCATAATATCTGCAACCAAATCCGCCAGTTGTCGTTCACCAAATGTACCGCGTGCCTGTTTATTTCCCATCAAAATATTCTTAAAATTCGCGATGTCGCCACTGATGTTTTTCAGTTCAATTGCATTCTGGGCCAGCATTCCCAACCGTTCCGCCAACCGTTCACGCAGACGCGCATTATCTTCGCGCAGTGCCGATATATCCACCGTTGGCCGCCGCATCAACAGCGCAATTAACAGAATTATTATTATCCCCAACAGCACAAAAATATAAGTTGTCATTTTCCAATCCTTTGCTAAAATCCATTATAAAAGGATTTATGAATGTTGCAAATGAAACTTTGTGGGGATTTGGTTTTGCGTGAAAAGTGCGCGCCCATTACAGAAATAACCCCCGATGTTTTGGATATTTTGGATGAAATGGTCGGCATGATGCGTGACCAGAATGGGGTTGGCCTGGCCGCACCCCAGGTGGGGTATTTAAAACGGTTTTTGGTCATGATGAATCCAGATGATGAAACAGTATTTAAAATGATAAACCCAAAAATCATCACACGCAGTACAGAACAGTGCACCATGGAAGAAGGATGTTTGTCCGTGCTGGGGCATGATAACTTGCCGGTGTATGCGAATGTAACGCGGCCTGCATCGGTCGAAGTAGAATGGATGAACGAACATGGCGAACAACTGCGCGCCCAGATGGCGGGGTTGCCGGCCCGCATTGTCCAGCATGAAACAGATCATCTGGATGGGATTTTGTTTATTGATTATCTGTCGCCAGTGCGGCGCGAAATGGTCATGCGCAAGGTAAGGAAACGCAAATGAAATTGGTACTGATGGGGACAAATGATTTTGTCGTGCCAATGTTTGATGCCATATTAAACGCCGGTCATGAAATCATGGCTGTGTTCACCCGTGCACCGCGACCCGCGGGACGCAAACAGATTCTGACCCCGTCACAGGTAAACATCTGGGCGGATGCAAAGAATTTGCCAGTGTACACAAACATTCGTGATTATAATTTTTCGCCTGATATGATTGTGGTGGTGTCGTATGGTGTGATATTGCGCGATAATGTTTTAAATTCTGCGCCGTGCGTAAATATTCACCCCAGTTGCCTGCCAAAATATCGTGGACCGTCACCAATACGCACGGCAATTTTTAATGGTGATACAAAATCTGCGGTCTGCCTGATGCAGGTTACCCCCGACATGGATGCCGGTGATATTTATATACATCGCGAATTTGATATCGGTGAAAATGAAACCAACACTGATATAGAAAACAAGGTTTCCAAAATTGGTGCAGAAATCTTGGTGGAATATTTATCAAATCCGTCTGGGTATGTACCAATGCCACAAATCGGCACGCCAACATACACGCGTAAATTCACCGGCGCGGATGAAATAATAGATTGGTCGCGTGGCGCGCGCGCGATACATAACCAGATTCGTGCCTTGGGCGCGGGGCGCACAAAAATCAACGGGACAGATGTAAAAATTCTGGAAACGCGTGTGGAAAATAATGAATTAAAAATCATCCGTATCCAGCCGGCTGGTAAAAAACCAATGGATTGGAAAAGTTTCCTAAATGGCTTGCGTGGGGCAGAAATAAAAATAGGTGAATAAATGTATATCGAAGGTTATTGTCCATTTAAAAAAGAAAATATAGTATTAAATGAATGTAATATGTCATGCATATGTGCGATGTGTGATAACGAAAAATGTATGGAACGTATTGATACTGGTGCGGCATATAAATATTCCATATGCCAGGAATATATAACATACAAAATCGATGCAGAATACAAGCATGAAAAACGGCGTCAATGTCGTATGTGTCTGGAAATCGGTCGCAAACATTTTGCACAAAAACAAAAATAAAACAGGGAAAGTATTTATGACCAAGAAAATAAAATCCAAAGATTGTATGCAGCAAGATTTGCCACCACAATGGTGCAAATATTGTTGCTATTTCGGATATGACAAAAATTGGAACGCATGTTATCGTGGCTTTTTCACAACACTGGTAAACGGCCCCTGCGTGGTCAGTTTTGATGGATACTGTGAACATTTTCAGTACGCCAAAAAATATAAAAACACAAAATCCAGATAACAAATGACGCGGTATAAAATTACTCTTGAATACGATGGAACGGATTTAATTGGCTGGCAACAAAATCGCCAGGGGCCATCTGTGCAGTCGTTGTTAATGGATGCGATTGAACGCTTTTGTGGTGCGCGCCCTGATATCGTTGCCGCGGGTCGCACTGATGCGGGCGTGCATGCGGTTGCGATGACGGCGCACTTTGATTTGCCAGATTGCCCAGATGCAAATACTGTTATGCGCGCGATGAATTTTTATCTGACCAATTCACCAGTTGTGGTCATTGGTTGTGAAATTGTGTCGGATGATTTTAATGCGCGATTTTCATGCGTTGCGCGCCATTATAAATACATTGTATTAAATCGCAGTGCCGGGCCCGCGCTGGATAAAAATCGTGTGTGGTGGGTGCCGCGCAAATTAAATGTTTCGTCCATGCGCCGTGCGGCATCAAGACTGGTTGGACATCATGATTTTACCAGTTTTCGCGCAACCCAGTGCCAGGCAAAAAGTCCGATGAAAACATTGGATACATGTAAAATAATCCGCCGCGGCGATTATGTCATATTTGAATTTTCGGCGCGGTCGTTCTTGCATCACCAGGTGCGAAATATGGTCGGTACACTGGTTGAAATCGGACTGGGCAAACCGTACGATATTGATGAAATTTTTGCGGCCCGTAACCGCAGTGCTGCGGGACCAACGGCACCGGCATCTGGGCTGTATTTTATTCAGGCCGACTATGCCACGGCCGCGTAAGTTTTATATATTCCAGGCGTCCAGATTCATAAATTACAACACCGCCGCGCAATATTTTGTTGTTACATTGCGGGGCATTCACATCAAAATATGACACGATATAGTCAATATTATCATCGTTACACAATCTGGTAATATTGTTCATCAGCGGTACAAACTTTTGAATATACGCCAGTGTAAAATTCGGTGTGTCGTAAATCCATATTCCATCAATTGGTTTTCTGCGTTTGTTTTTCGTGCCGATGTCTTCGCCGTTAAATTGTTTCCATGTATCAAATGTGAAATAGTGATTTGATGCGCGTGACTTGCTGAATTCCAAATGACCATCTTTGCCCATAAACGCAACCAGTTCATGATCTGCGGTTGCATAGAATATTGGCCGCGGTGCAGATGCGATAATTGTTATCCCCACAGAAACCAGTATCACGCATAAAATATAATTTACTTTGATTTTGATTGGGCGAATAAACATCATGCATGCCAGACCGATAACTATGATGCATAACGCCAGATTTGAAACATGTGGCAGTGTAATCGTTGCATACGGCAGTGCGGTGATTTTATGCGCCATGTTCAGTGTGATGTCATAGATGTATTCTGCGGTGCTGGTTGGCCACATCCATCCGAACAATGCACAAAATACACCAATCATAACCAGTGGCATAATTGCCACTGAAAATATTGGCAACAAAATTAAATTACCAACCAGTCCATAAATCGGCAAACTGTTAAAGTGTGCGACAACAAACGGCGCGGTAAATATTGTCGCCACCAGTGATGTCAAAATTGCGGTATATATTAACTTTAAAATTTTATTATGTGGTAACCGGGGCCTGACATCGTTCCATAACCAGACCAATCCGAATATCGCGGCAAAAGATAACTGGAAACCGGGTTGCATCACATAGTGCGGATTCATCAAGAATATGGCGCAAAACGCGATACAAACATTACGCATAGAAATTGCATTGCGCCCAAATATAAATGCGGCAAATACCAGCGTTGCCATCAGAAACGCCCGCACGGTTGCAACATCACACCCAGACAGGAATAAATAAAACAACAACCCCGCCCATGCACATATCAATGCGGGCACGCGTGCCGGTATGCGCCGCGTTATCAGTGCAATCGAACGAAATATCAAATAGAATATTGCAAATAACCACGCAGACACCAATGTGATGTGAAATCCACTGATTGACCAAACATGTCCGACACCGGTTGCCGTCCATACTGGGCCGTCATTTTCTGGGACGGCGTTTTTATACCCCAGCACCAGTGTATCAACCAGAAAAGAATCAGACGCGTTATGAATATAATTACGCAGTTGTGCAATACCAGCATAATTGGCCCTGGACACAACATCGTAACCGTTTAAATAACCTGTTGCGGTCAGCCCATTAAAATACGACCAGCGTGCATAGTCAAAAGATTCGGGCGCATCTGCCCCAGATGGTCGAAACAACCCAATTTTTGCATGAATTGTGTCTCCGATGTTTGGTGGTGTTATATCTGACCGCGCAGATACGCGCACGACCGCATCGCCATCGCCGGCATTTATGTCATTGGCATTTACGCGCAGATATATCCTGGATTTGTCCGCGGTGTAATCAATATGTTCAACCACCCCAGAAATATCCAGTCCGTGCATGTCGCGTGGCAACAGGGGTGTGTCCAGGATATATGTAAATACTGCCGCATAGCAAAAACCAAATATAAACAATAAAACCGCACGCAGCAGAATCGGAACCCGTGATATAAACATAATGCCCGCGATACACAGCCCCATCCCACACAGGCACAGCACGATATTCGGTTCAAATGACAGATTAAAATACAGTGCCCCACCCAGTGCCATCAAAAACGGCACCCACAGAAAAAGATTCACAGATTGGTTTTCTAAAAGTTCTGGTATCCGATGGGTATAATTATTCATCTGTTTGATAATTAAACAATTTGGGCAATGGTTTGTGTATCCCATTGCCCTGAATTATAATAGCGTACTGCACATATATTCCGTATTTTTTACAGTCCCAATGCCGTACGATACATCTGGGTTAATTCGTCCGCTTCGTCCAGTTCGTCTGGATCCATTTTGCGTAACCGTATCATCTGGCGAATATATTTTGGATCGAATCCGGCGGATTTTGCCTCGCTATAAATCTCTTTGATATCAGCGGCGATTGCGGCCGCGTCTTCGTTCAGTTTTTCAATGCGTTCGATAATGCTGACCAATTGTTGATTATCAATTGCGCCGTGGTTTGCGTTTTTCATGGGCGATTTCTCCTTGTCTTTTTGTCAGTGGTATGATATACCATAAAGCACAAAAATCAAGAAAAACAGCAATGAAAAATAAAGCAGGTTTATTATGAGACGATTTACAAAAATTACTGCATCAATTGGCCCAAATTGCGAAGATGCCAAAACTTTGACCAGCATGATTTCTGCGGGTGTTAATATGTGCCGGTTGAATTTTAGTCACGATACTGGCGATATCCAGGGTAAAAAAATTGATATGATTCGTAAAATATCAGATAAATTGCATACGCCCGTGGCGATTGTTATTGACTTGCAAGGACCAAAGCATCGCATTGGTAACTTTGCAACCGAAGATAAATATCCATTAACCATCGGTCAGAAATTCATATTTGATACCGACCCGACCCCGGGGGACGGCACGCGTGTCCAGTTGCCTGATACAGATGTTATGAATTCGCTGCGACCGGGCGACAGAATTTTACTGAATGACGGGAAAATAGAGATGACGGTTGATTCTGTATCCCCAGACCAGATTGTTGCAACGGTTGTGCGTGGAAACGAAATCTGGTCACGGCGTGGGTTTAATTTACCGGATACAGATATTGCGACATCTGTACTAACGGACAAGGATAAATCGGACCTGGAATATGCCATTACAAAAAATCCGGACTATGTTGCAATTTCTTTTGTCCAGCGTCCCGAAGATGTGGCCGAAGTGCGCGATTTTATTACTGCGCGTACATCGCATCCGATAAAGATTATTGCAAAAATAGAACGGCCAAACGCGGTTACGCGTATCGCGGAAATCGCGGCGGTGGCTGATGCTATCATGATTGCGCGTGGCGATCTGGCTGTCGAGGTTCCGTTTGAACAGGTGCCCGCCATATCGCGTCATATAATTCGTGAATGTCGCAAGTTAAATCGGCCTGTGATAATGGCAACCCAAATGTTAGGAACGATGGTAAACAGCGAATTTCCCACCCGTGCGGAAATTTCTGATGTGGCAAACGCGGCGTATCTGCGCGCGGATTCAACCATGACATCCGAAGAAACAACAATCGGTATAAATCCAGTGAATGTTATCGAAACCATGAACAGGATTTTATCCTATTCGGACAGTGATGCGATTGCGAACCCATATGATTGGTCGCGGGTTGAAAATGTTCCTGAAAATGACTGGTCGCGCAGTGTGGCATCAATGGCATATTTAAATCGTGCCGCGGCGATTGTCGTGTTTGCGCGTGATACAGATATTGCCACCCAAATTTCATGTCGCAAGCCTGATATTCCAATTGTTGCGGTTTGTGATGAAAAATATGTCGCGAATCAATTGTGTCTGTTGCGCGGGGTGTTTCCGCTGTACGATACAGATTTGTTTGCCCAGCGCGATGCATTTAACTCCGCGCACAAATTTGGTGTCACAGACGGAAAAATCGTAATTGTTGATGGCGATAAAATCAGCCTGCGCACACTAGATTAATTTGGGGCGCAAATATAAAACATGTGGCGGAAAATGGTATTGACCGCCACATGTTTTTTTTACTAAAATCATAACCAGGATGAAAGGATTTTTGGCAATATTTTTTGCGTGCTGTATGCTGGTTCTGCCGTCATTTGGTGCGGATTATCGTGCGGCATTGGTCGCGGATATGGATACTGGGCGCGTGCTGTACCAGGAAAACGCCAATACCCCAAATTACCCGGCCAGTTTGACAAAAATCATGACGCTGTATCTGACATTTGACGCGTTGGAACACGGGCGGTTACATCTGGATGATTATTTGATTGTGTCCCAATCGGCGGCATCGGCATCGCCGGTGAAATTGGGCCTGGCCGCGGGCAGCAAGATAAAGGTCGAAGACGCGATAAAGGCGCTAACCGTGCTTAGTGCGAACGATGTCGCACGCGTTCTGGCCGAAAATTTAAAAGGCGGGATGGAGGGGACATTTGCCACCTTGATGACGCGCGTTGCAAATGAAATCGGACTGTCGGGGACAAATTTTGAAAATTCGTCTGGACTGCCGGATGATGACCATTTGTCTACGGCGCGCGATATTGCGTTGTTGTCAATGGCGGTGTATAAACATTTTCCACAATATTGGAAATATTTTTCAATCAAGACATGGACATATAACGGAAAAACATATACCAACGGGAATCGATTGTTGCGCACATATCCGGGCTGTGATGGGATGAAGACGGGGTATACAAACAAATCGCGCTATTCGTTGGTGGCAACGGCATTGCGCGATGATCATCATTTGATTGCGGTGGTGCTGGGCGCGGAAAGCAAGGATGTTCGCGCAAATGTCGCGACCAACATGCTGGATCGCGGGTTTGATGCGGTTAAAAATGATTCTGCCCCTGTGGTGGTGAACAGATATACCGCGCCGGTTACAACCGGGACAACTGTGGAACAGACATCATCGGCACCAACATTTGCCGCGGCATATAATGCGGCGCGTGCCACCGCCACGCCGGGGTATTCTGCGCCGCGTGCGGTGGGCGCGTCATCTGGTGGGGGCGCGGGTTCTGCCGGGGTCCAGTTTGGTGCGTTTTCATCCCGCAATGCCGCCCAGACACAGGTTAATAATGTAAAAAATAAAATCGGTGTCAGTGCGGTGATTGAACCAACAGGTACAGGCATGTTCCGCGTACGCGCAAATAATTTATCCGAAGACGCGGCCCGCAATATACGCAGTCGTGCCGCCAACGCCGGGTTCGATTGTTATATTTTTCATTGATGAGTAACTGGGACAAATATGAATTCAAAAATAGAAAAGTTGATTAAACAGTTTGCGCGTCTGCCGCGATTGGGATCGCGTGCGGCGGGTCGTATTACTTTGGCATTATTACAGGATAAAACCGGGCGCGCGGAAAACCTGGCAAATGCGTTGTTGGATGCGGTGCATACAATTCGCCCATGTCCGATATGCGGCGTACTGACCGATGTTGATGCTGGGGCGTGTGAATTTTGTCGTGACCCATCGCGTGCCAATGGCCAACTGTGCATTGTGCGCGATTTGTCAGATGTTTGGACACTGGAAAAATCTGCGGTGTTTCATGGTCGCTATCACATACTGGGGGGATTGCTGTCTGGGGTTGCCGGGACGATGCCAGATGACTTAAATATCACAGGCCTGGCCCAGCGGATAAGGGACGAAAATATAACAGAGATTATTTTTGCATTGCCCAACACGGTCGAAGGCAAAACAACCCAGCACTATGTGATATCCACAATTGATTCTGGTATTGCGCCGCGGTTTTCTGAATTGGCGTCTGGGGTCCCATTGGGTGGGGATTTAGATTATTTGGATGATGGAACACTGTCGTTGGCATTTGGGGGGCGCAAGGAATTATGAATACGGATGAAATAAAATCTTTGCCACCTGTGTCTGAAATGATGCGTGATGCGGGATTAGTCCCGAAAAAACAGTACGGGCAAAATTTTCTGTTTGATTTGAATCTGACCGGCCGCATCGCGCGCAGTGTTCCAAATATCACCACTGTCGATGTGATAGAGGTTGGGCCCGGCCCCGGTGGTCTGACGCGCGCGCTATTAATGGCGGGTGCGCGCCGCGTTGTGGCAATTGAAAAAGATAAATCAACTGCACCAATTTTGGATAAAATTGTTGCTGCGGCATCGGGGCGATTGACTGTTATTTATGATGATGCAATGCGGGTCGATTTTTCGGCATTGGGAATTGCAGAGTATGCAATATGCGCTAATCTGCCGTACAATGTGGGTACAGAATTATTAACAGGGTGGCTGACGCGTGCGGCGTGTGGTGCGCCGATACAATCAATGACACTGATGTTTCAACGCGAAGTGGCGCGCCGAATTGTTGCGCGTGTGGGCGATGATGAATATGGGCGATTATCTGTATTGGTATCGCTGGTTGCGGATGCGCGTATTTTATTTGATGTTCCAAACACTGCGTTTGTTCCGCGTCCGCGCGTGCAAAGTGCGGTTGTTCAAATAATTCCACAGCCGACCAAGATTCGTGCAATTGGTGATATATCGCGCCTGGAAAAAATAACTGCCAAACTGTTTGGCCAGCGGCGCAAGATGATACGCGGCATAATGCCGGACACAGATTGGTCGCAATTTGGGTTAATCGGCACTGAACGGGCTGAAGAAATCCCCCCAGAAACATTTGCGCAAATGGCGCGTGTTTTGGTATAATGTCCTTGACGGTTTGATACAAGCGAGAGAGAAAAAATGACAACCGCGATTTTAATATTTTTTGCGATATTGTTTGTGCTGATGTGCATGTTGCGTGTTGCGCGGATTGGTGCGCTGGTCGCGTTTTTGGTTGCGGGCATAATATCTGGACCGTATGTTTTAAATTTATTCCAGTTGTCAGACACATGGACATTCTTGGGTGATTTAGGGATATTATTTTTGTGGTTCAGTTTGGGGCTGGAAATAAACATGCGGCGTCTGTGGGATATGCGGCGCACGATTTTTGGCTTTGGCGCGGCCCAGGTTTTAATGGTTGCGGTAATGATGTTTCCGATATTGGCCGGATTAACATCGTGGTCAATGTTGGGGTGTATCATGGTGGCGTTATTGTTCGCAATGTCCAGCACATCCGAAGATATCCAGTTGTTAACTGATCGGAACCAGTTAAATACAAACATGGGGCGCCAGACATTTTCGATTTTATTATTCCAAGATTTATTATCAATCCCATTGCTGGCGATGTTACCTGTGTTTGCGGGGAAAAGTTTTAATTTGGGGGCAACTGCCATTGATGTTTTGGTGTTATCTGTGGCATTGATTGTTGGTGTGGTGGTTGTTGGTCGGTTTATATTAAATCCGTTGATGCGGCTGGTTGCGCGCCTGAAATCGCGCGAGGCATTTGTTCTGGCTATTATGCTGAACATTATAATCTGGGCGGCGGTAATGGACTTTATCGGTCTGCCGGTTGGATTGGGCGCATTCTTGGCAGGTATGTTATTATCAGAAACGATATATCGCCACCAGGTAGACGCCGAAATATCACCATATGCGATGTTGTTTATGGCGTTCTTTTTCATATCGCTGGGGATGGGGTTAAATCTGCCGTTTTTGGGTCAGTATTGGTATATTATTTTGGCGGGCGTTGCCGGATTGGCGATTGTAAAGTTTATCGCAATATTTATCGTGGCGCGGGTGCGTCATGTATCAACGCCAGATGCAACAATGATTGCATTGATTTTAGCCCAAGGTGGGGAATTCGGATTGCTGATGTTGCAAACGATGAAAAGTTCTGGCATTGATGCATTGCCACAAACGCACCAAGAAATTCTGACGGCGATAATAATTGTATCTATTATGCTGACACCAATATTGTTGGCGGTATTTGATTGGTTGCGCCGGCATGGGATTATACTGTCGCGCTATCCAATCAATACGGATGAACCAGTGGATAAAAGCAATCGGCCTGTGGTTGTCATATGTGGCTTTGGTCGTGTTGGGCAAATAATTGCCCAGATGCTGGCGGCCAAGAATATCCCATATGTTGCAATTGATTTAGATGTAAATGCGGTCATGATTGGTCGCGAACATGGGTATAATGTTGTCTATGGCAACACCAGCAACGATACCGTATTGCGCGATTTTGGACTGGCACCGCGGCGTACGCGTGCGGTGGTGGTTGCGCTGGATAACATTGCAACGGCGCGCCGTACGATTCATACTGTACGCAATATTGCCCCGCGGGTAAAAATCTTTGCCCGGGCGCGTAACCTGGCCGACACACATGAATTGTTAAAATTGAATGTCACCGAAGCGTTACCAGAAACCATTGAATCATCATTCATGCTGGGGTCGGGGGTATTGTCGCACCTGGGGGTGCCAGACAGCAAGATTGCAGCATTACTGGATACAATGCGGGCCGACAATTATTCCGGCATAGACGGCACAATTGCAGATCGAAACTGATGTATTTTTGCAATGTAATTGTCCCCATATTTTGGGGACTTTTATATTTGCTTTTATTTTATATGCCTGTTATATTTTTGGAATATGGGGAAAACGATGAAGAAAAAGATTTTAACATATCTGTCTATAATTTTTGGTGCGATAATATTGGACCAGATTACCAAGGGTATATTACTATATTTAATAACGGGTGGCGTACCGTTGTTTGGCGCGGCGTGGGAAATTGTGCCGGTGCCATATATGATGATGCGTGTGTGCGATATATTTAATATTGTATTTACATGGAATCCAGGCGCATCGTTTTCAATATTGCGCGCTGTGGGCGAAGCGGCACCGTTGATTATCATCATTGCCACTGGTTTTATAATTGGCTTTATTGCGTACTATCTGTTTGCGCGCGCCAAATCGTACGAAGGTATTCCGTTGGCACTGATTGTTGGTGGTGCGATTGGTAACTTGGTTGATCGCATTCGTTTTGGTGCAGTGGTTGATTTTCTGGACTTTCATGTGGGTGGGTGGCACTGGCCGGCGTTTAATGTTGCCGACATGTGTATTGTAATTGGTGTATTTTTATTTATATTAAATTGGTACTTGGCGCGGCGCCGCTGCGTAAAATCTGCTAAATAAGACGAAGGGGAAAAATATAATGGTAAAGTATCTGGATAATAATTCTGGCTTTCGCCAGTGGAACGCTGCGCGTGATGCGAACACCAAGAAGTCGCGTTGGGGTGGATTTTTCTGGTGGCTGATATTGTTTTTGGCGGCATGGTGGTTGATGTCATGGTGGATGACCCCCCGCGACCAGGCGCAAAACACAGACGCGCAACCGCAAATTGAACAGGTCGATTTATCGGCGGTCCCTGTATCTGAAATTGGGTCAGAAAATCTGACGGCGGATGTCCAGGGTTTGCGTATATCGAACATAGAATTATTAAAATATGTATCCGATGCATCTGATGATAATTCCACGCCGGTTGTATTGTTGGGGGGTGATAATGCCTATGCGTTGGTTGGTATGATTGCAAACGGCACAGATGTTCCGACACAAACAACCGTATGGACGCAAAATGGCGACATGTACACATGGCGCAATTCTGATGGGGTTGAATTTGCGCGTAAAATAACGATTGATGGTTATGTGATATCGGTTGCAGATACCATCACTAATAACACACCAGACGCTGTATCTATTGCCCCATACGCTGAAATTGTGCGCGCGAATGATATGCCGTCATCGGCGGGTGTGTATACTGGTTCTGTTGCGTATGTGAATTCTGATATCGAACGCGAAGATTGGCCACGCATTGCGGACCAGTCGTTTGCATACTCAACCACAAACGGCTTTATCGGTTTTGTTGACCAGTATTGGGAAACAATATTATCGATATCTGCATCTGATCAAACCATGCGGGTAAAGCCGTTGGCTGACATGTTCCAGGCCGATGCCGCGGCGGCGGCCGTGTCTATTGCCCCCGGTGGGTCAGAAACGATAACCACCAATTTATATATGGGCCCGCGGGATCAACGAACATTGCAGTCTGCGGATGCATATATTGCCGGCATTGATGAAACGGTTGATTATGGATGGTTCTGGTTTTTTGTGCGCCCGATATTGTGGTTGTTGTATGTGCTGAATTCAGTGGTGATGAATTATGGTTTGGCAATTATCGTCATGACATTGTTATTGCGTTTGGCGATGTGGCCATTAACGCGCAAGTCATATGTATCAATGATGGCGATGCAAAAGATGCAGCCTGAAATGGCGCGCATTCAAAAATTGTACGCCAATGACAAGGCGCGTATGCAGATGGAAATGATGCGCCTGTACCAAACGCACAAGACATCGCCGATGTCGGGGTGTCTGCCGATGCTGATACAGATTCCAATATTTTTTGCATTGTACAAGGCGCTGTTAATATCGGTTCAGATGCGCAGTGCACATTTTCTGTGGATATCAGATTTGGCGGCGATGGATCCGTACTTTATATTGCCAATACTGATGGGTGTGACAATGTGGTTACAGCAAAAATTACAAACGACCCAAACATCGAACAGTGCGTCAAATAATGACGCCGTTGCCCAAACACAAAAAGTGATGAAATGGATGCCGCTGATATTCACGGTAATGTTTGCGTGGATGCCGGCGGGATTGGTGCTGTATTGGACTGTGTCGAATATATTCGGCATTGGCCAGATGTATTACATCAAACGGTTAAAGAAATAATTTACTGGGCGCCCGGGGTCGGTTCATTAATGCTGTCGCACTGTACCCCGGACCCCGTGAAAACGCCAGTTTTCGTGGGTGGAGGCAGCCCCCGCGACCCAGGTAATATGCATTACGCCCCTTTTGTCATTGCGAGCCATCGCAGATGGCGTGGCAATCCAGTTATTTATGCCCTCGCGCAGCGACACGACATTTGAACTTTGCACTTTGAACTTTGCACTCTAAATTTTTGTACAATGCCCGTGGCGTTTGAATCAGCGGTGCATAAATACCAATTGCATATTTGCATAATGCAACGCATGAATGTGCATGTCGCGCACAGCGCATAAAGTTGCGGGGCGGGGCACCTTTCACGCTGACAAATTGCCACCCATGTGCGCCCAGAATTCGTATCGCGCGCGAATTTAGTGATATTTGCGCAATTGTCCCACGGCGCACAAATTGATACATTATGTATTGATTTTTTCTCACGCGCACAATTGGCGCACAGTGCCGTGGCGACCGACAAAAAATCCGTGGCAGTAATTTAGATGTATTCTTTGCAAAACCAATTATAATCATGCCTTATCCTTTACTTGCATATAAAACACATTTCTGTCATGGCGAGCCCCCCCTTTGTCATTGCGAGCGCAGCGAAGCAATCCAGTCAATTACCCTGTCGCAACGCGACACATATCGCATTACTGGATCGCCACGGTCGCGTTGCTCCCTCGCGATGACAAGGAACGAATAACGACCACGCCCACTTGTCATTGCGAGCGTAGCGAAGCAATCCAGTAAATAATGTAGTCGCAACGCGACACATATCGCATTACTGGATCGCCGCGGTCGCGTTGCTCCCTCGCGATGACAAGAAATGAATAACGACCACGCCCACTTGTCATTGCGAGCGTAGCGAAGCAATCCAGTAAATAATGTAGTCGCAACGCGACACA
>CALXMR010000002.1 GCA_944389525.1 uncultured Alphaproteobacteria bacterium
CCACGCCCACTTGTCATTGCGAGCGTAGCGAAGCAATCCAGTAAATAATGTAGTCGCAACGCGACACATATCGCATTCACTGGATCGCCACGGTCGCGTTGCTCCCTCGCGATGACAAGGAACGAATAACACTCATACTCTCTTGTCATTGCGAGCGTAGCGTGGCAATCCAGTTAATTAACTTGTCGCGCAGCGACACAATATTTGCACTCTGAACTTTGCGCTTTGCACTTTGAATAAAAACGGGGCAATGCCCCGTTTTTATTCAATCCACCCGCGTTGTTTTGCCGCCGCCCCAATTGTTTCCATTGCGCCCCGCCACAGTGCCGCCGCACGGTTTTCAGCCCAGATATATTGATGTGGCGCGCGCCGCCGATCGCCGAACTTTTTCATAACAGACAGTTGTTCATCTGTTAAATCGCCGGCCAGATACAGTTTCGTAACCAGTGTTTCGACATCCAACAATTCACACGCACGGCGCGTTGCGGCATTTGCATTGCGCGCGAATCCATTTTGCACAGATCTAGAATATAAAAACCAAAACCACAGTTGTTCTGCATTTTGGAATTTTTCTGGCGAATATGCGTTTGATGTATTTTGTGGTGTCATGGTGTTTTTCCTCCCTTGTTATTTCTGTCCAGGATAATATTCCTGGGGTGATTTAAATGTTTATATAAACAGTTGTATTCTGTAAAAGATTACAACCGTTGGTTGAATAACGAATCAGAAAACAGATTCGTTTTATATATTTGTGTTTATGGTCGCGAATCGAATATATACCCCCGACCAACAAAAAAACGCGCCAATCGGCGCGTGCAAAAATATCTGTGTTTATATTATAGTTTATATACTCCCTTGGTTCAATATGTATTAAAAATAAAACCCGCCGTTTGGCGGGCCTGGTTATATCAGAATGTTATCGGTGGGAAACAGTCACCGCCGGCCTCGGGGCAACAGTTGAATCCTTGTTCTCCCATATCTGTATATATTTCCCCCGGACAGCATCCATATTCGTCTGGCGCAACGCCACCTTCGCAGGTGATGACTGCGGTTGTAGCGGCTTCTTCTTCGGTGGCAACATCAACAAACGGATTTTGGATTGTATCACCATCATAGGTCAGCCCCAATATATCTTCGTTATACGCTTGACTGCCACTGATACCGGTTAATGTACCAGTTCCAGAAATCGTGTTGTTGAAAGTTGAATCATTAGCATAACTGCTCTGGAACTGTTTTTGCTGATTTTGATACAGTGCATCTTGACGTGCATTATTTATCGCCTGATAATTCAGCGACTGGCAGTATGCCAAAACAGTTCTGTAATCATAACCAGAATTTGCAATCTCGCCGTACTTCTTGTTATCAATATCCCACATGCCGTCTTCGGTTTCTTTTGTGCAATATTGTTCCAGATCGAACGAACGAACCTGACCAACCCATGACGGATCTGTATAGTCCACATTTAATCCTTTCGCGCGCCACTCTTCGTTTCTTGTGTTGCGACCATCATCTTGGGTGTTAAAGTGCTTTTTTACGTTAGTCACAGAACATTCTTTGCTGTTGTCGTTGCCGCATGTAATAACCAAATCGTTTGGCGAATACACTGTGATCCGTGTGCCGGCGGCAATTGAAAATGGTGGAATTGTATTATCCATTGCATCAACCAACAATTTTTGCGCAACCTGGTTCCATGCAGTAATCAGCTCCTGTTTTGCTAATTCAGACGATCGCACAGTTCCACTTTGTACAACGGTGTTATTATCCAAATCAATCTGGTTAATAAATGTGTCGGCAATCGGCGCAATCATATTAACCGCCGCCGGTACAATAGCCGTCAGCACCGGCATAACCAATTGTTCAACATAATCGGTACTGCCATGCCCTGGCACGCCTGCACGCCCCTGGGAATCACCAGAAAATGGCGCTTCTTCGTGGAAATTAAACTCAACACCACTGGGCAATATGAACTGATACCATTCAATATTCATACGTCCCACTGTTTGATACGGACCCGGCAACTCACCCGTCACATACCCTAACATCAATGTTCCAGTTGGTATTACAACAGTGCGACCATCATCGGCATAAACATTGCGATCAACAGTTGCACGCACGGGCAGAGTTTTATTGTTACATAGTTTGGTACCGTCGTCGCATTTATATAATGACGGATCAGCGCGAACCTCGGACACGATTGTTGCTGGAATTGGTTTATATTGGCGCAATACAAATTTTCTGTCAAACGGGTCAGATGAATATACCGCATTGAAACTGCTTGTCCCAACTATGATATCTGGCTGAACAGATGTATCAATAACATGGGCTGATGTACCACCGGCCGATGCGGCGGCGGCGGTCAATTCTTCGGTTGTCAGTTGCCGCGCACGGTTAACCGTGCGATCCGTGGCCGGATTTGACAACTGGGGCAATGCACCGTTTTGTATTGTTGTATATCCAATATGTTCAGCATCCGTACCGATTTTTTTACCCGGGTCATTTATATCTGTGATAATGCCGTTATCTGGATTATATGTCCCGGTTGGATTTTTGCATTCCGTATCAGAAAAAGGATGATAGTAGTATGCGCCACCACTGGGGCGAATCCATCCGCTTTGCACACCCGACAGATTATACGCCGGCATGGCAAAGTCTGAACATGCCTCGGACGGGATAGGGGCGGTTGTGTTATTCGCCTGGACTGGTGCGGACGCCGCCACAGGTGTGTCCAAGAATGCAAAATCAGACGATGGGGCAATTGCCTCTATATCTTGCCGTATCTCGGTCGCAACGGGCGCGGGTTCTGGTTCCAATACCGCCACTGGTTCGGGTTCCAGGATCGCCGCGGGCGCGGGTTCCGGCTGGGGTTCTGGGGCTGGTACAACAAATGGTTCTGGTTCTGTTGCCCCCAACACCATCACCGCCGTGACCGTGTTTTTCATTTCATCCGATGCATTAACATCGCGCCAGTCAATATATAACTTTACCGTTTGTGCGGTCATTGCCGCCACTGGGTGGAATTCTGGATTAATGCTGCATGTTGTGTTGGCGTCAATCTGGCTCATTGCGGTGCAAGTCTGTTTTGATATATCCAATCCGGCAATATCATCAGTGGTATAAACATTCATAATTTTTACCGGTGCACTGGCCGACACAGTAATATTTGCAGATACCGTATCACCCGCCGTGACACTGGGCCAATCGACTGTGCTTGGTGACACAGAAACATCTATTGCGGTATCTTCGGTGTTTTCCAACGCCTGTTCTTCTTTGTGTGTCAACAACAGCGTCAGCAATATTAACACAACAACAAATGCCGCCGCCAACAGCAGCCATTGAATATGCTTTGGCGTATTCTTGCGCAGGTCAGAAATTTGTTGTTTTATTTTTATCATATTTTATCCGCGATATTTATTTACTGTATCCGAACAACGCTGCAACTGGTTCCGCTGAATTCCAGTAATTTATTGCATAAATCCTGGGCGGTGGTTACATCAGTCATTGGGCCAATGCGCAAACGATACAGGCGCGCGGCCGATGATTCTGCGCCCAGTTCGCCGACACCCTGTTCATCAACCGCAAAGAACACCATGTCTTTGTATTGATTCAATATACCCTGGCCATCTTCGCCACTGAATTTTGCCAACAGATTTGTCCAGTAATCATTTAACGCCTTGACCGATGTGTCAGACTTTAATTCAACGGCAACACCGGTTTGATTGCTGGTGATTAATGGTATGTTTGACTGTGGCAAGAATGATCCCGCGGTCAGCCGTTCTGTCGGTACCATATTAACCCCACCGGTCTCGCTGCCATATGTTTGCGTTGGCAATGCATAGCCCGCCGGCGCATAGTACCCAGATGTTGTCCCACCCATTGGCATATTGCCAACCATCATCGGTGTAGTTGTATATCCATTTGCAGATGCGTTAATTGCATTCATATCCGTGGTATATGCAATATTGTTCAACGATTGACCAGACATAATGCTTTGTGCGACATTCGCCTCGGCCAGGGCCATAACAGACGCCGTATCGGCAATCAAGAACGGCTTCTCGCGCTTTTTAATGCATACGATACGCTGGCCACTGCGCAGAACCATGTCGCCAACCGCCTCTACTATCAACAGGCGGCCATCTTCGCCATCGGTACGGAAACCAACCGGGGATTCCCCACCTTCGATTAACAGTGATACGACCGGACGCTGGGTCATGGAAATAACCTTGTCCCCGAAATCAATGTACGTAAATATTCTGTCGCGCCATACGCGTTCAGGCGCAATTACATAGTCGTCTGGATTCGGCACAAATATATCCAAATCAAAGCGGAATTCAGATGGATCAATCTTCATCGATTTTATCCAACCGTAATCTTCGCCATCAACACCAACCGTACCAGATGTGCTGGATGCGGTTTTGAATATGGATGACGCACTGCCCACTGGGTTCACAGTGCCAGTGGCCGTTGCCAATGTTCCATTACCGTCCAGTATGATATCGACCTGGGAATATGTAATCTCGCTGGCGTTTGATGGTTCGCTGCGCAGGTACAGTGTATAAACATTGCCCGATTCACCCGTCACAATCAGGTTCGTGTCAGAACCCTGGTTGCTGGCCACGGGGGTGATGTACATTGTGTTACTGCCCTTGGCGGATTCGATAGAAAACAGACTGTTGTTACCGACAACCGCATCAGCAATTTTTTCACCATTTGGCAATGTCACCAGTGTCGTCATGCCATTGCGCAGTTTAACGGGCAAAACACTGCCCTTGGACCAGGTTAGTTGTGCATACCCCGGCTTTAAACTGCCAGATGCCATATTTGCGTTTGGGTTATCCCACGCCGCCTGGATTCCGGCACCAAACGCCGCACCACACACCATCGCCATGCATACAACGGATATATTCAGTTTTAAAATCTTTGACCAACTCATACCCAATCCCTTTCCGTTTCTGTTCACATATTGCCAACCGTATTGTCCAGATACCCTGTATCCAGCGGATCGCCGTTTCCAGATTCAATTTCGTATTCTGAAACGCGTATCCCCAATGGGTTGTTAAACCGTTCATCCCACCGTATCGTGGCATCTTCGGTCGCATCCAGTTTTATTCGTATTGTATACTCTTTTTTATCCAGCTGTCTATTACTATCTGAACAAAAATAACGAAAAGTTACCGCCCAAACATCATTACCGCGTGGGGACACGGCACCATTGTCGAATTCGACCGAACAAGAAAACGCAAAATCCGGCACATCAGACATCCATGCGTTCCACATATTCGTCTGGGTAAACGCGTTATATACATCCGGGGTTGACCAGGTATACACAACGCCATTCGCGTCATTTGTCCATTTTGTACGCATTTCGTTTGCGTTTGGTACAATTTCGTTGCGTGCCTTGATATATTCGCGGATAAATGTGCGCTTGAAATTATCCAGATTTTCATCAATTGGCAACATTTCGCGCAGGACAACCTGTAGATCATTTTTCGGCGCAGACATCAAAAAGAACACCTGGGGCCGATTCAACGGGTACATGTTATACAGTGTCACGACCATCGCAACCAGCACGACCAACATCGTGGCAAACACAAATGTTAGTAATCTAGACAGCAAAACTGGCGGTTCTATGCGGTCTGGCAATTGATTCCTCTCCATCTTTATATGCTGATTGTAGACAAAATGGTAACACCAGTGCAAGTGAAAATTTACTGGTTCTGTGTTACTTGTGTCCCGTGTTTTTTGTAGTGGGGCGGGGTGGATGCCAATTGGCGATTAACTTTTTCACTTGCGAAAAAATAAATAAATCTTTATAATAATTTCCGCTTGATTTTCTTTGAAAGTGTGCTATCTTGACGCAGACTATTGGGGGTCAAGCGGTATAACAGGCGATAAATGCAGTTCACAGGGGCATAGTTCAACGGTAGAATATCGGTCTCCAAAACCGCGGATGAGGGTTCGATTCCTTCTGCCCCTGCCACGAAATTTCGTTATTGGCAACGCCAATTAAGAAATTTCAGTGCCCACCAAAGCGTTGCGCAAAGGCGGGCAATTGCGAGATATTTGGGATACATTTTTATGAAAAAAATACTGGAATATATTAAGTCGGTACGCAGTGAATGGTTCAAGATTGTTTGGCCGTCGCGTGATGCTGTTATTCGTGCAACAATTATGATTTTAATATTTTCTGGTGCGGCGGCGTTGTTCTTTTTTGTGGTGGACAGTATTTTGAACGCGCTGGTTGGGTGGATTTTCTAAAACGGACATAAGGGGATATTTAATATGGAAGATAAAATGCAATGGTTCGTTGTAAATGTTCATACCGGCTGTGAAGACAAGGTCGCACGCAACCTGCGTGAACAGATTGATAAACGGCGTCTGAATGCGTATTTTGGTGAAATTTTGGTCCCCGCGCGTGAAGTTACGGAAATCAAGGCCGGCAAACGCGTGAAGTCTGAAAAGAAGTTTTTTCCGGGTTACATCGTTGTTCAAATGGTTATGAATAACGAAACATTTTCTTTGGTGAAATTAATGCCCCAGGTTGTTATGTTCTTGGGCGCGAAAAATAAACCAATCGCGGTCAGTGAAGAAGAAGCGCGTCGCCTGTTGCGCCAGGTCGAAGAAGGCAGTGTCGTCACCGAAGATATGGAGTATGAGGTTGGTCAAGAAGTTCATGTTATTGATGGGCCATTTTCTGGGTTCAATGGCGTTGTTGCCGAAGTGGATAATGTAAAACAAAAGATGACGGTAACAATATTGGTATTTGGCCGTGAAACCAGTGTTGAGTTAGACTTTGAACAGGTGGAACGTTTGTAAATGACAAAGTATGTCTGGTTTTCGACGTTGTCGGACAAATTATTACGGGTGATTTGGCGACATTTGGCTGTCTCTAGATATAAGTACGAGCATCCAGATTGGGCGGTCCGGGCAATAAAACGGTTTTATGAAAGACGCAGGGTAGAAAAACAGCGTTGAGTAAGAATTTTTGGCGGTTTTATTAAAAACTGTCAACCAGGTGGTAGATGCGCCACATCGTACCACGAACACTAACCAAAAGATGGAGTGATAAAAATGGCAGCAAAAAAAGAAGTCAAGGGAGTGGTCAAACTGGTCGTTCCCGCGAAACAGGCGAATCCTGCGCCACCGATTGGGCCGGCGTTGGGTGCGGCTGGTGTTAATATCGCAGAATTCTGCAAACAGTTTAACGATAAAACGGCGGACAAGGAACCGGGTATGCCGATTCCGTGCATCATCACCGTTTATACGGATCGCAGTTTTGAATTTATCATGAAACTGCCACCGGTGTCGTACTATATCAAAAAGGCATTGAAACTGAAAATCGGTTCACACAAACCGGGTCGTGACTTTGTTGGTACAATTACCAAGGCGCAAATTCGCGAAATCGCAGAAAATAAAATGCCGGACTTAAATTGCTCTACCATTGAATCTGCAATGAATATTGTTGCGGGTCAATGCCGTTCAATGGGCGTCAAGGTGGAGGATTAAGCGATGAAAATTACAAAAAGACAAAAAACATGGGCAAATCTGGACACAGACAAAGTGTATGCAATCGCAGATGCGATTGATGCGCTGCGTGCGTATTCGTCCAAGAAGTTTGATGAAACATTGGAAATCGCCATCCGTTTGGGTGTTGATGTGACCAAGGCAGACCAGAATATCCGTGGTATGGTATCATTGCCAAATGGTACGGGTAAAAGCGTACGCGTTGCCGTATTTACCGTCAACAGCGCAGACGAGGCTAAAAAGGCTGGTGCTGATGTTGTTGGTGGCGAAGACTTGATAGAAAAGGTTGCCGCCGGTGAAATCAACTTTGATCGTGTTATCGCAACGCCAGACATGATGCCAAAAATGTCAAAGATTGCCCGTGTTCTGGGACCAAAGGGGTTAATGCCGAATCCAAAACTGGGGACGGTTACAAATAATGTCGCGGACGCGGTTGCCACGGCCAAGGCGGGTCAGATTGAATATCGTGCAGAAAAGCGCGGTATCATCCACGCGGGCGTTGGCAAAATGTCGTTTGCAACAGATAAATTGGTTGAAAATATCAATGCATTGGTTGACCAATTGAAAAAGGTTAAACCGGCATCGGTCAAAGGCCAGTATATCTTGGGCGCCGCCGTTGCAACAACCCAGGGACCTGGATTAAAGGTTGATGTAAAATAATAAATCGCGGCGGGGCGGTTGTCCTGGCCGCGTACAGATTTCTGTCCAAGACTGATGGTGCCCGAAAACGGACTTAATTGCCATCATAGACAAAGAAAAAATTCTTTGGGGCAGAAGCATGGCCCCACCTGTTGGGAAACTGACAGATGGAAAGTTTAACAAGTACAGGGATTTTAAGTTAAAACTTGAAATCTTGCAGATAAGGGTAAAGATATGAGACGCGAAGAAAAATCAGATTTGATTTCAGCGTTGCAATCGTCCTTGAAAGATGCAAACGGTGTTTTCGTTATTGAAAACCATGGTTTGACAGTGCGTGAATTCGAAACGCTGCGCAATGAATTGCGCCCGTTGGTTTCGGTGTTCAAGGTTGTCAAAAACCGTTTGATGAAATTGGCATTAAAAGATACCGATTTCGAGCCCATAACCGATATGTTGAAACGCCCAACGGCGGTCGCGGTTGCGACAGACGGTTTGGCGGTAACCAAGGTATTGGCCAAGTTCGCGGATGAACATCCAAACTTGACAATCATTGGTGGAAAAATGGACGCGGATGTTTTGGGTGTGGACGATATTTTGCAATTATCCAAACTGCCGTCCCTGTTGGAAGTTCGTGGTCAAATTGCGCGTATATTGGTCGAACCAGCATCGCGCCTGGCCCGCGTTTCTGCAGAGTATGGAAAAAAGAATTAAAACAAAACCGGAACCATGTGTTCTGATTATATAGGAGCAAAAAATGGCAGACATTCAAAAATTAGTTGAAGAATTGTCAAAACTGACTGTCTTGGAAGCGGTTGAACTGTCCAAGGCATTAGAAGAAACATGGGGCGTCAGTGCCGCCGCCGCTGTTGCAGTAGCAGCCGGCCCAGCCGCCGCCGCCGCCGAAGAAAAATCGGAATTTGATGTTGTTCTGTCCGATGTTGGCGCAAACAAATTGGCCGTTATCAAGGCGGTCAAAGAAATGACAGGTTTGGGTCTGGGTGAGGCCAAGGCATTGGTTGAATCTGCACCAAAGGCTGTCAAAGAAGCTGTTGCCAAAGATGAAGCCGAAAAAATGAAGGCTACATTAGAGGCCGCCGGTGCCAAGGTTGAATTGAAATAATTCATCCCGCGCAATCGGGCGCAAATAAAAAAAGTCGCGGTCCAGGCCGCGCCGCCGAATGCCCACCTGGGGGAAAAATCCCCAGGTGGGCACCAAGGCGTAAAATACAGAACATATTATTTCGTTTGCAAAACGCACAAAAAAAAGGATTGATACCCATGGCAGTTATCCAGAAATTTAGAAAATCTTTTGGAAAAAGTTTTTTGCAAACTCCGCTTCCTGATTTAGTTGAAATTCAATACAATTCATACCGTGATTTTTTACAGGCAGATGTTGCCCCGCAAAGCAGAAAAAATATCGGACTGCAAAATGTATTTGCATCGATGTTTCCTATTCATGACTATGCGGGAATTGCCGATTTGGAATTTGTCGAATATACATTGGATAAACCTGTGTATAATGTCAAAGAATGCATGTTGCGCAACTTGACATATTCCAGCAAATTAAAATTGAAGCTGAGATTGATTTTATGGGATGTCGCAGAAGACGGTAAAAAAACATTGCGCGATATCAAAGAACAAGAAATATTCATGGGCGAAGTGCCATTAATGACAGAACGCGGCAGCTTTATCGCATCGGGTGTGGAACGCGTTATTGTGTCACAGATGCATCGTGCCCAGGGTGTCGTTTTTGCAACCACCAAAGAGGCCAAGATTGCCGGCAACCCAATTACATATACCGCGCGTATTATCCCAGAACATGGTTCATGGATTGATTTCGAAGAATCCAAGGGCGTTATTTATGTTCGTATTGATCGCCGCCGTAAAATCCCGGCAACAGTTTTATTGCGTTGCCTGCCATCGGCCGAAGATGAAAAGAAATGGGCCGCAGATCCACGCAAATCTACGATTCGCGGCATGGATGATGCAGAAATCTTGTCGGCGTTCTATAAACGGATTCCGTTGAAATTTGACGGCAATATGTGGATTGGTGCGACATCGGTATTTGATGGATTGGATAAATATCGTTTAAATTACGATCTGATTAACCCACGCGATAAAAAGCCACTGGCGTCCAAGGGTGATCGTATGAATGCCAAGCGTTTGAAACGCGTGATGGATGCGTCCAAAGAATTTGGCATAATGTCAGATGCGTTGGTTGGTGAATATCTGTTTGACCCGATTTTGGATGATGCAGGCAATGTTGTATATCGCGCTGGCACTGAAATCACTGATGAAGTTTTGTCTGATTTGGAAAAAATGAATATCAAAAATATATCATTGATATCCATTGACAACACAACAATTACTGCGCATATGCGCAACACATTGATTGCAGATAAAACACTGAACCGCGAAGAGGCGTTAATTGAAATCTATAACATCATTCGTCCAGGTGAACGTCCCACATTAGAGGCGGCGATAAACTTGTTCATGCGCCAGGGATTTGACGCGGCATATTACGATTTGTCTGCGGTTGGTCGTTTTAAGATGAACAAGCGTTTGAAAATCGATTCTGGTAAAAAGCCCGAAGATGAACGCTTGCTGACCAAGTCTGACTTTTTGGCGGTATTAAAGACATTGACGAATATTATCGACCACAAAGATACGGTTGATGATATTGACAATCTGTCAAACCGCCGTGTTCGTACAGTTGGTGAATTGTTGGAACAGAATTTCCGCACAGGCATGGTTCGTATTGAACGCCTGGTTCGCGAAAGTCTGTCATCGCCGAACATTGCGAACATGCAACCCCAAGATGTTATTAATGTAAAACCATTGATGTCATTGGTATCAGAATTCTTGGGCACATCACAATTATCCCAGTTCATGGATGCATATAATCCATTATCAGAACTGGAACACAAGCGCCGTATTTCTGCGTTGGGGCCTGGTGGGCTGAATCGTGATCGTGCGGGCATTGATGTTCGTGACGTACATCCGACACACTATGGTCGTCTGTGCCCAATTAATACACCCGAAGGTGCGAATATTGGTCTGATTAACCATTTGGCGACATATGCGCGTGTTAATCCATATGGATTTATTGAAACACCGTACTATGTTGTCGAAAACAGCAAAATCACCAATAAAATGGTATACCTGACGGCAGATGAAGAATTGGGGCATAAAATTGCCCAGGGAAACACCCCGACAACGGCGTCTGGTGTTTTATCCGAAGACATGGTGACCGCGCGTGTTGACGGCGAATTTACCATGGTGCCAAAGGAAGAAATTGACCTGATTGACGTTGAACCGCGCCAGGTGGTGTCAATTGCAACTGGGTTGATACCGTTCGTTGAAAATGATGACGCGAACCGTGCGTTGATGGGTTCTAACATGCAACGCCAGGCGGTTCCATTATTGCGGGTCCAGGCACCATTGGTTGGCACCGGCATTGAACGCGAGGTTGCACGCGATTCCCGCACCGGCAAGGTTGCAAAACACAGTGGCGTTGTAGAATCTGTGGATGCAAATCGTATCGTGATTAAATGCATGAACAGCCGTAATGTCGTGACAGGTGTGGATATTTACAATCTGGAAAAATTTGAACGCAGCAACAGTGAAACACTGATACATCAAAAACCGTTGGTAAAGGTTGGCGATCGTGTGTCTGCGGGTGACATAATTGCAGACGGTTCTGCGATGAATTACGGTGAATTAGCCCTGGGTCGCAATGTGTTGGTTGCATTTGTGCCGTGGCGTGGATATAACTATGAAGATTCTATTGTTATTTCCGAACGCATTTCACGCGATGATGTGTTCACATCGATCAAGATTGTTGAAAAAGAATTCAAGGTGCGTGATACTCAATTGGGACCAGAAAGTTTCACCCGTGACATTCCGAATGTCAGCGAAGAGGCACTGAAAAATCTGGACGAATCCGGTATCATTTATGTTGGTGCGCGCGTAAAGCAAGGTGATATTTTGGTCGGTCGTGTTTCACCAAAATCTGAAACATTGTTGACCCCCGAAGAAGCGTTGCTGCGTAACATCTTTGGTGAAAAGGCCTTAAATGTCAAAGATACATCGCTGCGCGTTGGACCAAACGAAGAAGGTACAGTTATCGGTGTAAATGTTTTGACCCGCCATGGGGTAAAGAAAGATGAACGCACCCAGATGATTGAACTGCAAAAAATCGAAAAGATTAATAAAGATCGTGAAGAAGAAACCACTATTATGGAACGTGGTTTTGCCGACCAGATATTCCAAATTGCCGAAGGTATGGTAATCGATGCTGGCACGGGCAGTTTGAAACCATTTATCGGTAAAAAACTGACCCAAGAAGTGTTCGAAGGTATCAGACCTGCGGATATCAAGAAAATGGTCGTGCGCAATAAAGAAGCCCAGGCGAAAATTGACGAAGTGCGCGAACAGCATGTTGCGCGTATCAAAGCGTTGAATGAAAAAGCCGATGCAGAAATTGCCAAGGTCACAGAAAGTAATTCGCTGGGGGCGGGGGTCTTGAAAGAGGTCAAGGTTTATATAGCGCATAAAATGAGATTGCAACCAGGTGACAAGATGGCCGGCCGTCACGGAAACAAGGGTATTGTGTCCAAGGTTGTCCCAATCGAAGACATGCCATATATGGAAGATGGAACACCGGTTGATTTGGTGCTGAATCCGTTGGGCGTGCCATCGCGTATGAACATTGGCCAGATTTTGGAAACGCACTTGGGAATGGCGGCGCGCAGTTTGGGACAGCAGATTGGTGCAGTTCTGGACGAGGTTAAACAGAAACGCGCCGTGACAGATGATCTGCGTGCCACAATTGGCAAGATTTACGGCAAAGAAGTTTCTGAAAAATTGGAAAAGATGACAGATACGGATGTTCGGGCCGAAGCGGCACTGTTGCGCGATGGGGTTCCAATGGCAACACCGACATTTGATGGCGCAACATCCGAAGACATTGCGCGTATGCTGAAAATGGCAAAACTGCCAGAATCCGGCCAGTTTACACTGTATGACGGTATGACCGGTGAAAAGTTTGCGCGTCCGGTAACGGTTGGTGTGATGTACATGATGAAGTTGCATCACTTGGTGGATGAAAAGATTCATGCGCGTTCAACTGGAAATTATTCTTTGGTCACGCAACAGCCACTGTCGGGCAAGGCCCACATGGGTGGCCAGCGTTTGGGCGAAATGGAGGTGTGGGCACTGGAAGCACATGGTGCCGCCCATCTGTTGCGCGAAATGTTGACGGTAAAATCAGACGATATCATCGGGCGTACCAAAATGTACGAAGCCATTATATCAGGCAGCAATGATATCCAAACTGGCACGCCCGAGGCATTTAATGTATTCGTGCGCGAACTGCGCGGTTTGGGGTTGGCGTTAACACCAAAGAAAATAGACTAGGTTATTGTATTTGGTGGTACAAATGTGCCACCAACAGGTAATTACAAAAGCGACTGAAAGGAGCAAAATATATGACCAATATGTTGCAAAAGATATTCGGACAAATTGAAACCAAGGAACAGTTTGACGCCCTGCGCATCACCATTGCGTCACCAGAAGAAATTCTGTCTTGGTCACATGGCGAAGTAAAAAAGCCTGAAACAATAAACTATCATTCATTGAAACCAGAGCCAGATGGATTGTTCTGCCAGCAAATATTTGGTCCGGTCAAGGATTATGAATGTGCGTGCGGAAAATATAAAAGAATCAAGTTCCGCGGTGTTGTTTGTGAACGCTGTGGGGTCGAAGTGGGCTCTTCTACGGTTCGCCGTGAACGCATGGGGCACATCAAACTGGCGATGCCGGTCGCGCATACATGGTTCCTGCGCGAAGGTAAAATCGCAACATTATTAAATAATCTGCCCCAGAAAAAATTGGAACAGGTTATTTCATACGATGCATACATTGTTATTGAACCTGGTTTAACCAACCTGAAACAATACGATGTTATCAGCGAAGATGAATATCAAAATGCGGTCGAAGAATTTGGCGCGGACGCATTCCATGTCGGCATCGGTGCCGAAGGTGTGCGCAGCATTATTGCCAACCTGGATATGGGTGATGAACGGACGCGTTTGCGTGCTGAATTGGCCGAAACAAAATCCGAAGCAAAACGCAAAGGGCTGATTAAGCAGTTAAAATTAGTCGAAGCATTCTTGGATTCCAAAACAGAACCAGCGTGGATGTTACCAGATATCATCCCGGTTATTCCACCAGATATGCGTCCGCTGGTTACATTGGATGCGGGGCATGTTGCGGCATCTGACTTGAACGATTTGTATCGCCGTGTGATTATTCGTAACAATCGTTTGAAACGATTTATCGAAATGCACGCACCTGAAATCATCGTGCGCAACGAAAAACGCATGTTACAAGAAGCGGTCGATTCGCTGTTCGATAATGGGCACAAGGCGCGTCCGATGGTTTCCCAAAACCGCCGCCCGTTGAAGTCATTGTCTGATTCTTTGCGTGGTAAATCGGGGCGTTTCCGTATGAACTTGTTGGGTAAACGTGTTGATTATTCTGGGCGCAGTGTGATTGTGTCGGGTCCGTCATTAAAATTGCACCAGGTTGGTTTGCCAAAAACAATGGCGTTGGAATTGTTTAAACCATTTGTGTATGCGCGTCTGTTGGCGGGTGATCATGCCAACACATTAAAGACCGCCCGCAAAATGGTTGAAAATGGCGAAGATGTTGTGTGGGAAATCCTGGAAAGGGTTATTTACCAGCACCCTGTCTTATTAAATCGCCAGCCGTCTTTGCATCGTCTGTCTATGTTGGCATTTGAACCAGTGTTAATCGAAGGCAAGGCAATTCGTCTGCACCCATTGGTCTGCAAGGGATTTAACGCGGACTTTGACGGTGACCAGATGGCGGTGCATGTACCTATTTCATTAGAAGCACAATTAGAGGCACGCACACTGATGTTGTCATCGAACAATGTTCTGTCGCCGGCGAATGGCGAACCGATGATTGTGCCATCCCAAGACATGGTGTTGGGCGTGTATTATATTTCACTGATTAATGGTGAACACACAGATAAATCACCGCGCTTTGCCAATATGGACGAAGTGAAAATGGCGTTGGAAAACAAATCCATCACATTGCACACACCAATTGTCGCGCGCATCAATGGCAAGATTTACAAAACAACCGCCGGTCGTATGATTCTGGGCGAATTGTTGCCGAAATCTGATAATATGCCATTTGATTTGGTGAACAAGGTTATGCCATCTGGTGAAATCAAAGCGTTATTGGCAACAACATACGAACGCTGTGGCGACAAGGCCATGATTATGTTGGCAGACGCGTTGAAAGATACCGGTTTTGAACAGGCGGCGCGCAGTGGTATTTCCATCGGGTACGAAGACATCGTTGTTCCCGCGGAAAAGAAAGAAATTATTGCCGCCACCGAAAAAGAAGCCGAAGAAATCGAACAGCAATATCAAAACGGTTTGCTGTCCAGTGGTGAACGCCATAATAAATTGATTGACCTGTGGCAGAAAACAACCGATAAAATTGGTGACTTGGCGTATGCCGCCCTGGGCAAGACGACAGGCGATAACTGGAATTCTATTTACATGATGGCTGTATCAAAAGCCCGTGGCTCAAAAAGTCAGATTCAGCAGGTTGCCGGCATGCGTGGTATGATGCAGAAGCCCGACGGTTCGATTATCGAAGTTCCGATTATTTCAAACTTTAAAGAAGGTTTGACCATGTCGGAATACTTTACATCAACCCACGGCGCGCGCAAGGGTATGTCCGACACCGCGTTGAAAACTGCGGACGCAGGGTATTTGACCCGCCGCTTGGTTGAATTGGCGCAAAATACGGTTATTACTGAACATGATTGCGGCACAACTGAATATATCACCGCCAAACCAGTATACCAGGGCAGCACACTGTCCGTGCCATTAGGTGATGTTGTTTTGGGGCGTACGGCGGCACATGATATCGTGCATCCAATTACCAAGGAAGTCATTGTCCCAGCCGGTGAATTGATTACAAAGTCTGCGGCAAAGCAGATTAATGAATCAGGATTGCCATCGGTTGATGTGCGCAGTGTTTTAACATGTCACAGTGATGGACTGTGTGCAAAATGCTATGGTATGGATTTGTCGCGTAATGCGCTGGTTCATGTTGGCGAAGCGGTCGGTGTTATCGCGGGCCAGTCCATTGGTGAACCTGGTACCCAGCTGACTTTGCGTACATTCCATATTGGTGGTGTTGCATCTGGTGGTGCAGAAAGCCACTTTATAGAAGTCCCAGTCGCTGGTACAATAAAACTGTCTGGGGTTAACACAATTAAAAATTCGGCGGGTCGTGTGGTTGTTCTGTCGCGCAATGGCGAATTGTCTGTGGTTGATGACAAAGGCGAAAAATTATTCACCAGCAGTCTGCCATATGCATCAATGCTGATTGTTAACGATGGTGATACGGTGGACAAGGGTGCCAAGGTTGCAGAATGGGATCCGTATTCCAACACGATTATTGCGGAAAAAGATGGTATCGTTCAATTCCAAGACTTGGTTGAAAATGTTTCATACCAAGAAGAAGTTGATTCCATGACCGGTATCGTTTCGCGCAAGGTTATAAACTGGAAGGCGAACACCAAGAAAGCGTTGAATCCGGCGATTACATTGGTAAATGACCGCGGTGAAGTAATTTCACTGGGCGGCAAAAAAATTGCCGAATATCTGTTGCCGATGTATTCAGTATTGAATGTGTCGAATGGTGACACGGTCGCGGCGGGTGATATTCTGGCGCGTATTCCGGTCCAGACCAAGCGCACAGGCGATATTACCGGTGGTCTGCCGCGTGTTAATGAATTATTGGAAGTGCGCCGTCCATCTAACCCGGCATTGCTGGCGGAAATTGATGGTACGGTTGAACTGGAAGATGCGAAATCCAAAATTATCATTCGCATTATGCCAGACGATGGTACCGCGCCGGTTGAATATGCTGTGCCAAAGGGAACAAACCTGTTGGTGCGCAGCGGTGATGTTGTGAAAAAGGCAGAAAAACTGGTTGATGGCGATCCGGTTCCACAAGATATTTTGCGTATTTTGGGCCAGAAAGCCTTGGCAACATTTATGGTCGAACAGATTCAACAGGTCTATCGTCTGCAAGGTGTGTCCATTAACGACAAGCATATTGAAATCTTGATTCGTGAAATGACACGCCGCGTGGAAATCACAAACCCAGGCGATACAGGATTCCTGATGGGCCAGGTTGTTGACCGTGTTGATTTCGAAGAAGAAAACGCGCGCGTTGTACACGATGGTGGTCGCCCGGCAGAATCATCCCAGGTTCTGGTCGGATTGACCCGTGCGTCATTGACATCGCGTTCGTTCATATCGAATGCATCGTTCCAACAGACAACCAAGGTATTGGTGGATGCGGCAATCAGTGGTGCAACCGATAAACTGGTTGGTATAAATGAAAACCTGATTGTGGGTCGTCTGATTCCAATTGGTACCGGTGCATATGTTCGCCGTGTCCGCGAAATTGCCAAAGAAGAAGAAAAGGCAGAACGCCTGGCACGCGAAGGCAACGGCCAGCAACAGTTGCTGGATATATAATAATCCACCATATTTTGCCCATGTATCATAATATTTATGATACAGGGCAATTTTGTGGAGAACGCGTGAAATAAAGTTTTTCTTGCAAACGCAATATATTTTAATAAAATAGCAAACTGTAAATAAAAAGGATTCTAAAATGGCAACGCCAAAAAGTAAAACAAGTAAAGCACGCACCGCCCAGCGCCGTTCACATGACGCATTGTCAATAATGCCATGTTCGGTATGCAAGGTATGTGGTGAAAAAAAACGCCCACATCATATATGCCCGGCATGTGGTGCAAAATAATATAAACAAAGGATAAATGGCAGAACACTGGCGCATTGTATAAAATTGTGCCATTTCTGCTTTTTTTATGACCATGACAACGGCAAAGAAAATTATCGCAATCGATGCAATGGGCGGGGACAAGGGACCAAACGCCGTTCTGGGTGGTATGAACCAGTTCCTGTATCAAAACGGCGAAGACGGTGTGTTCTTTCGCGTATTTGGACCCGAAAAACAATTGCGGGAATTGTTAATAAAATATCCGCGTGTCGCGCGTAATTGCGAAGTTATTGATGCACCAAATGCAATCAAGGGCACGGACAAGGTTCGTGATGTTATTCGTCATGCCCAGGATACATCAATGTACATGGCGATTATGGATGTGCGCCAGGGTAATTCTGCGGCGGTGGTCAGTGCGGGGAATACCGGGATTTTAATGTCGTTGTCTAAATTGGCATTAAAAACGATTGATGGCATTTCACGCCCGGCGATAACAACAATGTTGCCGTCTGGTGGCGGGGATTCGCGTGTTGTGGTGCTGGACCTGGGGGCAAATGTTCATTGTGACGAAGGGGACTTGTTCGATTTTTCTATTCTGGGCAGTGTCTATGCCGAAGTTATCGGTAAAATGCCGCGTCCAAAGGTTGGTGTATTAAATATTGGCGAAGAATCGACCAAGGGGAACGAGACCCTGCAAAAATTAAATAAATTATTGACTGAACACAAAGATGAATTGCCGTATGAATATATCGGCTTTGTCGAAGGAAATGACATCGGTGGTGGTAATGTCCAGGTGGTTGTGACAGATGGTTTTACCGGCAATATTGTTCTGAAAACGGTCGAAGGTACGGCAAAGTTAATCAAGCGAGTATTGGTTGATAATTTGAAAAAATCAATATTGGCAATTATTGGTGCGTTTTTCTTGGTGCATGTGTTCAAACGGTTAAAGAATAAAATTGATCCGCGTTCATATGCGGGTGCGACATTCTTGGGACTGCGTGGATTTGCGGTCAAGACACACGGTAACAGTGATGCACTGGCATTTGCGAACTCGATTAAGTACGCGTCTGATTTGACGGGGGCGAATTTAAATGATGTGATTGCCGCACGCGCGGCGGCGGTCCAGAAAATTCGCGCGGAAATCGCCACCCAGGATGAATAATTCATTCATATATAAATTATGCAATTATCAGATTTGGGCGTGCCGTGCGCAAGTTGTTTAACGACTTTTCTTGCGCCGCACGGAATGCGTCTGGATTCCATATTTGAAAACTGTTCCCGCGGCCGACAAATACGGCAGTGTCTGTAATTCCTGCGTGTTTTAATAAATCTGTTGGGATAACAATTCGACCCGTTACATCAAATGCCAATGGGCGCGCATCTGCGAACAGCATTGCCGATAAATCATCCAGTTCACTGTCAAACACGCCCATTTTATCGGTCGCGTTGGCCAACTGCTCCATACGCGACATGGACAGCCCTTCGATACAGTTATTGGTGAAAGAACGATATAAAACAACACCGGGAAATTTTTCAGACGCAATCGAAGCCCGGAAAGAGGCCGGTACAGATACGCGACCCTTGGTATCCAAACGATTTTCATAAGATGAGAGAAACAATGACATTTTCGCTCTTTTAGGGCATATCGCCCGGTTTCCCTTTCCTTGACTTCGTACGAAATGTAGCATGGGAAAATTTGGTTGTCAATGACAATTTATAATTATTTTATGGTATTTTATGGTTTTATAAATAAAATTCAAAAAAATTAAAATAAAATTAAAATATTTATATTTTGTGCTTGACCTGCGATTCGTTTTTGTTCTAAGATGTTTGTATAGACAAGGAGAAAAGTTTCTAAAACCCCGGAAATCCGCCAAAAAACCGGAAATCTGGCGAAAATAAAAATTAACCAAGAATTTCAAAATCGTTTTTTTGTAAATACCTGTGTAAATACAAAAAATATTTGATTTTCGAACCAAACCCGTAAAAGGAGGGACCGCACCATGACAAAATCCATCAAAGAAATAATGATTGCCTTGAACCAAGTTTTATCAACCACGGTATGGGTTAACGAAGACAGACAGATTATATCACTGGCGGATGAATTGCAAATCGGTCATAACAACGCCCCGCGTTCTATCGAAGATTTACCACGTCCGTCACTGGTTGGTGCGTATGTATCATTGCAAATTCGTACAGACAATTTTGATGTTGCCGCCGAAAGTTTGGAAACAAAAACATTGGCGTTGCGTGTCAAAGAAATGGTGTTTACAGAAGCGAAAAAGATTATGGATGCCGCCGATGGTGTTACGGTGACACAAGTTGCCCGGGCTGCATAATAAAAAATATTGGTGTCCGTGCGGTTATATTTTAGGGCAAAACAGTTTCTGGGTAACCAGAAGGAGGGGAGAAATCACCGGCAAGTAATTGCCGGTGATTTTGTTTAGAATCGCATCGCGGCGCGTATCGTTGCGCTGATATTGTTATAATTATCGCGCATTTGTGCATCAATCCCGATACTGATTTCACCGTATTGATTGAATGTCATGTTCAGATGGGCACCGATATTGCCCGCCCAACGCGGCAGTTTTGTTCCGATAATTTCATATCTGTTATTATTTACTGTGATATCAAATATATCATTATCGCTGTACATATCGTACGCCAGTCCCAATGTAACCGATGGCACAAACCCGATTTCGCCAAAGTCGAAACCATAATATGCAAATGTAGTATTTGTGTACGCAGTCCAGAATTTTAAGTTATCTCCGTCTATTCGCTGGCCGGCATCATCGGTCGATGTTCGCCGATGCACCAGTGTGTATTGTACGCCGGCCCCGGGGGTAATATCCCAATCATATGATGATATTTTATATCCGATGTCTGACCATGCGCCATATGTATAAACAGACGAATTATTATCCAGATGCAAATTTGCAACATTCTTGGTTTCGTGCATATCGGTATAGAACATTGTCGCCACACCCCGCAATATAAAATCCCCAGGCCTGTATTTTATATATGCGGCCCCACCATCTGTTGTTGCACGAATATCCCGGGCCCAGTTATAGATTTTATCATACTGGAATGTATACGCCGCGCCCAATGTTATATCAGATGCCCCATATTCTGCGCCAACGCCACCACCGATACCGCGCATATCAAATTTTGAATATTGTAATCCTGTATCCAGTTGTCCGATATTTCCAATCACAGACGCCCAGATTTTCCCATTACCTGTATCATATTCGTTGTGTGGACCGCTGATTATATCGTCTGTACGCGATGTTAATTGTGTGCCAATAATTTGCATCAGTGGCGCGGGTGATGGCGCCAGTGCACTTAGTGCGCGCACATACCCGGCGGCATCTGTTTGCAACAGCGCGTTCATTTGCATGTATAATTCGTGTTCTGTGGCATGTGATGCGGGTGGGGCGTCTTGCCATGCAGTTGCAGTATTCATATTGTTCTGGGTTCCACCGGCATCGCGAATAATATCATCGTATTCTGCGATACTGGACACACTGTACCACCCGTTGCCCATCTGTGAAAAAGCATAAATGTTGTTATTTATGTGCGGGGCAAAGTTGTCTGTGATTTCATTTTGACCGCGCAGAATATGCAACTGCATCGTGTTGCTGGTGCCCATTGCGTTTGGTTGCAGTATGACATTCATGTTTGCGCCGTCTGTAATGGTGATGGAATTTGCGTTTATATATCCGTATACATCAGAATTCTGTACAGAAATTTGCAGTGTTGAATTTGCGCCAAATGTGGCATTGGTCGCATTGATTGCGTGTGTTCCGATATCCAGTGTGCCACCAATTATATTTAAATTATCTGCGTTGAAAAATGTGGCATTATCGCCCATACGCACAGTGCCATTATATTGCGTAATATTGCCATGGAATTCAGACATGTCGGCGTTTAAAATAATATTGCCACCAGTTGGAACATTTTCAGAATTAAAAATATAATTGCGATTGATGTTTATGTCCCCTGTGCCACTGATTGCGTCATCAAAAATAATTGATTTCCCCGCGGCCGCGTTCATGCCAATTGTGCCACTGGATTCAACCGCATTTGATTTACCGTTCAGTGCATTGTTTGAAAACGAAATATCATTATCCAGTGCAATTAAATATAATTCCGCCAGATTAAATATTGCCCCACCGCCCGATGTGGCGGTATTAGATGTAAATTGACTGTCGATAACATACATGTCATCCCAGTTATAGATTGCGCCACCGTATTCTGCGCTGTTATTGGTAAACACAGAATCTTGGACCACAGAATACAATGTATCACCAATTATGCCATAGTTTCCAATTGCCCCACCGGTCGATCCAGAATTATTTTCAAATGTTGTGTTGTTTAAATTCATGTCGCCTGTGGTATATATTGCGCCGGCGCCATCTGTTGCAGTGTTTTGCATAAATTGCGCACCAGATATATTCATTGTGTTTGAATTATACAGTGCGCCCCCAGATTCAGCCGTGTTTGATACAAAACTGCCGCCGGTTATGTTCAGTGTGCCATCATTAAACGCCACACCACCATAATCGCGCGCCGAATTACTTATAAAATCAGAATTTGTAATCGTGCCTGTTGTTTCGTATTCGTTGTATATTACGCCGCCATCGCCCCGTGTTGCCTGATTTGATTGAAATATGGCGTTTGAAATTATTGCATCGCCATTATTATCTTGGTATATAACCCCGCCACCCATGCCAGATGTATTATTTACAAATGCCGAATTATTAATTGTCACATGACCGCCCAGGTTTGATATCACACCACCAGTATTTGAATTAACAAAATTGTTATACGAACTGGTAATTGTGTCCCCAGAAAAAGTCCCGCCATTTTCCAGTAAAAAATTATATCCATTTGAAACGGTAAATCCTGAATAGCCCGCCCCGTCAAATGCCATGCCACCGCCATCTATGTTTGTGGTGGTCGCGCCTGGGACACTGATTAAACGCGTTGCTGTGATTTCGGATGTTATGGTTATATCATTTTGCGCAGTTGCGGTTTTATACAGTGTATAAAAATCATCAAAGTTCGATACATTTGCGGCGCCTGCGGGCATCGCCCAACATATTGCCAATACAGACACAGAATTTATTATGCGCATATTAATCACCCCCGTACTTGTATTCAATACCAGGGTTATGAATTTACCGCGCAATATCAATTTGCATGTATTCCCATAAAAAAATCCCGCATCTCGCGGGATTTAACTTACCATAATTTTATTCGCTGTTCTGGCGCCAGATACAGTTTATCTGTTTCCGTAATACCAAACGCATCATACCATGCATCGATATGTGGCAATATGCCGTTTACACGCCACCGCGCTAACGAATGTTCATCCATCTTGGTCAGGCGCAACGCATCGGCATTGCGGATATTTTGCGCCCACACACCCGCATACGCGATAAAGAATCGCATGTCCGGGGTCAGATTTTCAACCGTATTTGTTTGTGTGCCAAAATTTTTATACGCGGTATATGAAACGGTAATGCCACCATAATCCGCCAAATTTTCACCCAGTGTAAATTCACCGTTTGCATGTACGCCGGGGGCCACTTCTATATTATTAAAATATTCTTTTAGCACATTGGCGCGTTTGTTAAAACCATCGGCATCCGCCGCCGTCCACCAGTCGCGCAGATTTCCATCTTTGTCAAATTGCCGACCAGAATCATCAAACCCGTGCGTCATTTCGTGACCAATTACACTGCCGATTGCGCCATAGTTAAACGCATCATCGGCCGCCATATCAAAGAACGGATATTGCAGTATACCTGCCGGGAAACAAATTTCGTTCGTTGTTGGGTCATAATATGCATTAACCTCGTGCGCATTCATGTACCATATGGTTGGGTCTTTTTTTTGGCCTATTTTTTTAATCCAGAACGCGTCTTCGAATTCTGAAACGCGCACCATATTTTCCCACAGTGACGCATTCGCATCGATATGCAGTTCTGAATAGTCGCGCCATTTATCTGGATATCCGATTTTTGCATGAAAAGTATTTAATTTTTCCAACGCACGTGATTTTGTTTCGTCTGACATCCATTCCAGATTTTCAATCCGTATCCCCAATGCGCGTTGCAGATTTTTTACCAGATTTTGCATACGTGCCTTGGCATCGGGGGAAAAATATTTATCAACATACAGGTGTCCGATTTCTTCGCCCAAACTGCCGTCCAGCAATGCGACCGCGCGTTTCCAGCGGGGCTTTTGTTCCAGTTGGCCGGCCATTGTGCGGTTATAAAAATCAAACGAAATTTCATATGCCGCGTCATCGGTCAGTGAATCTGCCGTGCTGATTATGCGATATCGCAGATAGTCTTTTATCAATTCGATATCAGTATCATTCATTATCGCGATTGATTCTGTGATTGCAGACGGCTGGTTAACATTTACTTCTGTGGCCGCACTGGCGCCGCGCGCATCCAGATATGTGTCCCAATCGAAACCCGCAAATTGCCGTTTTAGTTCGTCAATTGACATCTTGTGATAGTTTGCATTTGGATCACGCAATTTTTCTTTTGGAAAGAATGATTTTGCCATTCTTTCTTCCAGGACATAGATTTTTTCTGCGTCCAGATTTACGCCAAAGTGTTGGGATTGACGCGCAATAAATTCACGATACTTTTTGCGAATTTCAATCGATTTATCGTCTGTGTCAAAATAATAGTCGCGCGATAAACCAATGCCGCCCTGGCCAATATTATACAAATAATATTCGCTGTTCTTTTCATCCAATGCCACACCATCGCCCCAGAACGCTGATGAAAAACGATGCATCTGTCCCAGATATTTTGGCAAATCATTTACCGATTTGATTTTATCAATTTTGGCCAGATACGGTGCGATTGGCGTCACGCCATCGGCATTCAGCCGGTCTGCATCCATTGCGATTTTATACAATGTGCCAATTTTTCCATCGTCTGTTTCGGCAATTTCGCGCACGCGTTCCAGGTTTGTATCGGCCAACACTTCGAATGCGCCATATCTGGTATAATCATCCGGAACAGGATTTTTTTCACGCCACCCGCGTGTGGCATAGTCAAAGAAATCGTCCCCTGGTCGTGCGGATAAATCCATGTTTTCTGTTTTGATACCGATGTTCATAACATTCCCCCTTTGATTAACTGTGATATATGCCATTGCGAATGCGATTACAACGGCGATTATACCGATTATGTTCAGAAACTTGTGTTGCATTTTACCCCCTTGTCATGTTTGCAATTACATCATCCAGAATCAACATGCCGTGTTTTGTTGCGGCAATGCGCCCATCGTTTGTGCGATACACTAAATCAGGACGCGAATTAACAAAATCCATGTTTATAATTTTTTTGGTGTCATTGTCAAGTATTACGCCACGTACCATGCGCATGCCGGTGATTACGCGTTCAATTGCACGCGCACCATGGTCCAGCGGATTAAACAGTTCGCCATTACCCATTTGTTCGTACCACTGATTATTAATTAAAACGCGTCCCGCGCCACCACGGCCAATTCCAATATACGGTGCGCCATCCCATATGTTCATATTGTGCCGACATTCATTGCCGTGTGTGGCATAGTTTGATACTTCGTATCGTGGAATATTCAGTCTGTCGCCAATTGCGATATACATTTGTGCCATTTCATCATTTGTCGGCATGTTTAAATTCATTTTTCCAAACGGCGTATTTTCTTCGATGGTCAGTTCGTACATCGAACAGTGCCCCAGCCCCAGCGCATTTATATCATCGCACAGTTTAACGATATCGTCCACCGTGTCGTTCGGCATACCGTATATAAAATCTGCGGACAGCCGAATGTTTTTACGGCGCGCCAAATCAACCAGATGTAACGCGTCTGCCACACTGTGTTGGCGCCCCAAAAATTGCAAGCGTTCATCACTTAACGACTGTATCCCAATCGATAGCCGATTAACCCCCGCCGCACAGAATTCGTCCAGTTTAGTGGCATCCAATGTTCGTGGGTTTGATTCCAGTGTGATTTCACAATCTGGTTCTGTATTAAACAGTGTTGTAATTGTATGGATTATTTTCCTAAATGATTGCACCGGCATCAGTGATGGTGTACCACCGCCAAAAAATATTGTTGGTATGGAAATTTTCCCCAGTTGCCGTTCCCAATATTTTAATTCTGCAACGATGCCGGCGGTGTACAGGTCCCAATCAGGATTTGCGCATGCCCGCGAAAAAAATGCACAATACCTGCACTTTGACATGCAAAAAGGTACATGAACATAGATGTTATGTGGCACGGTCATGCCGATATTCTATCCAAAAAATCCTGAAAATCCAGTATTTGATGTGTTAAGAAAGAAAATCACTTTTCATAGTTTTTTTCTTGTGATATAATGCACATAATAGTACAGGGTATGAGGACAGGAAGGATTGCACTTTTATGCGGAATTTTGTTGCCGTGCGTTGCATTTGCATCGAACGAAGGGGTGCCGTCATACTATCAATCAGATAACACAATAAATGCCAATCGTGCCGCGTACGGCAGTTATGCGGCCCAGGGATACACCCAATATGTTGGCCAGTCTGGAAATAAACAAATCGTGGGCAGTCAAACCACATCATACCAGGTTCCGCGCCCAACAATTCCGACATACGCCGGTGCAATGACGGCAAACGGTATCGCGGTCCCCATGGAAGAAAGCGCCACAACAATATACGCCACATATGCGCGCCGGTTTGCGGATTTTGAATTTACAACCGGGGTTAATTCCGTTCTGGAATGGGACGACATGGTTTATAACGAAATCGGTGTCGGGGTCCAGCATAATTTCAGCATTCGTGATTTTGATATGTTCGCATATGGCGAATACAGCATGGGGTTCATGGAACATGGCGGTATGTCTATGGACTATGACCTGGAACCGTTTGATTCATCTAATCCATACGATGGTATATTTACGATTTCTGTTGGTGACCAGACGGGTCGCACAAATCATTTCAAGATTGGAATCGGTGCACATCATATTTGGGATGTCGCCGGGTGGAAAATTTCGCCATCGTTCGGATATGAAATATTTAACCATAATTTGGAAATGGCCGACCATTTGTATCCAAACCCGGGTGTGTTCTTGCCATTGATGACAAATTATGGCGATTATGTTTATGGTGACACATTGGGTAATTATTGGACGCTGCCAATCGGAACCGAGGCTCCTGATGATTGGTACCAGGTGTGTATGTCACCCGAAGATATCAAATTGGTCCAGGCACCTGGCAGTGGCTGGTATGATTTGGGAACAACATTGGTTACGGGTGACTATGACGCCAGTATGGGGTATATTCCATGGGGTGTTGATTCTGGGGAATGCGTGGTGATTGGTGGTGATGGCCCCGTCTTGGTCGAAGGGACAACGCACATCTATAACACAACATGGTCTGGATTTTTTATCGGATTGGAAATTGAAAAGCAAATGACACTGGCCGACAAATTACGCTTTTATTTCCAGGTGGGGCTGCCTAAATATTCATCCGAAGGTATATGGCCGAATCGTACCGATTGGCAACAAAACCCCAGCTTTATTGACGAAGGCAGCAATGGTTCTTATTCATACGCCGCCGAAATGGAATACAATTATCGTATATCTGATCGTATGCAGTTGGCGATAAAGGTTGATACAAACCTGTTCCATGTTGGGGCAATTGGTGGTGAATTATATTTGGCCGAATATACACAATTCTTGGTTGATGAAAATGGTATGTATATATTGGATGATAACGGGTTGCCGATTTTGGAAACTGTCCCGGCGGAAACCCAGTATATATCTGACCAATTGGATCACGCCACATGGCAATCATTTGGGTTGCATATTGGATTAAAGTATTCTTTCTAGTTTGCAAGAACAGGGGGTGTCTGTGTTCAAGAATAAATTCATGGCGCACCTGGTGGGTGTCGCAATTATTTGTATGTTGCCGTTTTCCGCGTATTCATCTGAACGCGGGGTATTTGATATGGATCGGTGGAATACGATACTGGATAATGTTCGTACCCGCGCCGCCGAACAAAATATATCCCAAGATACAATACGGGCAACATTGAAATCGCCGGCGTTTATACCATCAATTGTGCACAGTGATCGTAACCAATCTGAATTTAAATTAACACTGGACGGGTATTTGGCCCGCACGGTCAGTGCGCGCCGTATTGAAAACGGTCACAAAATGCGTGCGACATATCCAACAATGTTGAACCGCGTTTATGAAACATACGGGGTCCAGCCGCATGTTATATTGGCGTTTTGGGGACTGGAATCAAATTATGGGTCTTATCGCGCGGCGCATAAATTAACAGACGCGTTTTTAACATTGATGTACGATGGGCGGCGTGAAACATTTTTTGGAAACCAGTTATTGGCACTGATGAAGATTGCCGATGATAACGATCTGGACATCAATGACATTTACGGCAGTTGGGCGGGCGCCATGGGACATTTCCAGTTTATACCAACAACACTGGCACAGTATGGCACCGATGGTAACGGTGATGGCCACATAGATATTATCCACAGTGTGGGTGATGCGATGTTCAGTGCCGGGAATTATTTACATCGTTTGGGCTGGAACCCGAACGAGAAAATTATTCGCCGCGTTTCGTTGCCCGCAGATTTTGATTTATCACTGTTGGATGGAAAAACAAAAAAAACGCTGTCGGCGTGGGCGGCCATGGGCGTGTTGAACGATGACGGCACACCAATACCAGTTGCGGATATGACAGCGGGTCTGGTCGCGGATGTGGCGGCGATAACAGATGCGCGCGCGGCGGCACAAAACGCGCCGACCCATGACCCAAATGCCATTGATACAGATGTCGCGCCCCAGCCGGTGATATATGCATACCTGACATACCCGAACTTTTATCGTATTAAAAAGTGGAACAGTTCAAATTGGTATGCGATTGCCATTGCGACACTGGCGGACGAATTGAAATAAAAATAATTGAAAACACCAGTATTCTTTGATAATCTTCACATAAATATATGAAGTAATACAAAGGGTTATGTTATGGCTATCAAGGTTCGTGATTATGAAGTTCGCCTGACGCGGAACAAGGATGAACGCCGCCAGGTGCGGCAACTGCGCTATGATGTTTTCGTAGAAGAGGAGGGGGCATCCGCCACCGAAGAACAACGCAACCTGCGCGAAGAATATGATGCGTATGACAGATATGCGGACTATCTGGGGGTTTTTCACAACGGCAAGGTTGTCGGAACATATCGTATTATTGATCGCAGTGCTGCCGAAAAAATGGGCGGATTCTATACCGAAAACGAATTTAATATATCCAAGATAAAAAATGTTGTTGGCAATATTGCCGAAATGTCGCGTGCATGTGTTGCGCGCGAATACCGCGAGAATGCGTTGGTTATGCGACTGCTGTGGGCGGGATTGGGCGAATATGTTGTCCGGCGTAAAATTGCGATTTTATTTGGGGTTGCATCGTGGGTTGGTAACAAACCTGTTGAATCCGCCCAGGCGATATCGTATCTGTACTATAACCATCTGGCACCATTGGGATTGCGTGCAACGGTCTTAACAGAACGTTTTGCCGATGGAATAAATCCGAAATTATCGCGCATGAACATTCTGCCGCGCGAATTTGTGGACGAAGACGATGCCCGTCATCAAATGACCCCGCTGATAAAGGGGTACCTGCGCTTGGGTGCCAAATTCGGCAAGGGCGTTTTTATCGATAAGCCGTTTAATACATACGATGTGTTTGTAATGATACAGACCAAGAATATTGATGCCGCGTATCAAAAACATTTCTTGGGGCGTGAAAATGCGCTGGAACATCTGGATATCAAAGATGGCGCACTGAAAACAGTTGGGAAAATCATGTTGTTACCGGTGACCGGTTCGTTCAAGGTTGTGCGCGCGCTGGTTGACTTTTTATTGCGCGAAGATGCGGCCGATGCAGAATATATTGATGATGAACACACCACAGATGACGATGGGGATGAAAAATAATGGGACGCGTTCGTAAACAGAATATATTTAACACAACGGGCGCGGTGCTGAAATTCATATTGTTTTGGATTTTGGTTGTGGTCCAGTTGCCGATACTGGTATGCATGCCGCGCGGTGCGACATCGGTTCGATATATGCGCTTTTTCATGCGGATATTGTTACATGTTGTGGGCGTTCGTATTCGTGTGAATGGACATCTGTCATCGCACCGACCGCTGTTGGTTGTGTCAAATCATATATCTATTTTTGAAATTGCAACATTCCCGGTTGCATTTGGTGGCAGTTTTATTGCCAAGAAAGAAATGGAACATTGGCCATTGGTTGGATGGGTGTCGCGCAAATTTGGCGTTGTGTTTGTTGATCGCCGTCCATCACATGCAATTGATGCATTAAAACAGGTTCAACAAACCGTTGCAAATGTATCATACCCAATATTTTTATTCCCCGAAGGAACAACCACAAACGGCGCGTATGTAAAACCGTTCAAGAGCACATTGTTTAACTTTGTTGAAAATTCGAATGTCGTTGTGCAACCGCTGGTTATGAACTATCGTTTTTGCGATGGTGGTGTTATCAGCGATACAGACATGGCCGAACATTTTGCGTACTTTAACAATTCAAACCAAGACATGGGCCCGGCGTGTTCGCGCGAACGCAGTGCGTTTGGCCAGGTGTTTCACATAATGATGCTGGGCGGGTTTATGGTTGAATTAACGGTATTGCCACCACCGCCGTTGGCGGGCATGGATAGAAAGCAGATTGCGGAAACACTGCACAAAATTGTTTCTGATAAATATATGAAATTAAAAGATAAACCAGTTAAGTAGAAAGAGATTTTATTATGAAAACAGCAATCACACCGACACGTTCGGAAAATTTCAGCGAATGGTATCAAAACTTGATAACTGCGGCCGATTTGGCGGAGAATGCACCTGTTCGCGGATGCATGACGGTAAAGCCGTATGGTTGGGCGATATGGGAATTGATGCGCGATGCGCTGGATAAACGCATCAAGGCGTGTGGTGCCCAAAATGCCCAGTTTCCATTGTTGATACCACTAAACTTTTTTAACCGCGAAGCGGAACATGTCGCTGGTTTTGCCAAAGAAGCAGCGGTCGTCACGCATTATCGGTTAAAAATGATTGATGGCACACTGCAACCTGATCCAGATTCAAAACTGACCGAACCGTATGTTATTCGCCCGACATCTGAAACAATTATAGGTGATGCAATGTCGCGCTGGGTGCAATCGTATCGCGATTTGCCAATGAAATTGAATCAGTGGGTAAATGTTATGCGTTGGGAAATGCGGCCACGCTTGTTCCTGCGCACGTCCGAGTTTTATTGGCAAGAAGGTCATAATGCATTCGCCACACATGAAGAGGCAAACGCAGACGCGCGCAAAATGCACCGCGTGTATGGCGACTATATGCGCGAAATTTTGGCAATCCCGTCAATCATGGGCGAAAAAACACCCGAAGAAAGATTTGCTGGTGCGGACCACACATATACACTGGAACATATTATGCAGGACGGGCGTGCGTTACAGGCCGGAACATCACATGACCTGGGCCAGCATTTTTCAAAATCGTTTGGTATCCAGTTTCTGGATACGGACGGTGTGTTAAAACATGCATGGACAACATCGTGGGGTGTATCGACCCGCATGATGGGCAGTTTGTTCATGACACATTCTGACGATGATGGCCTGGTTTTGCCGCCCGCCGTTGCCCCGTACCAGGTTGTAATTATCCCAATCACGCGCGAAGACACGGCAGATGCCCTGAATGCGTACGCGGAAAAACTGGGGGCGCAACTGCGCGATATGGGGGTGCGCGTGTTGGTTGACACATCTGACATGCGTGCGCCTGATAAAATGTGGAAATGGATTAAACGCGGCGTGCCACTGCGCGCAGAAATCGGTGCGCGTGAAATGGATGAAAACAACATAACTGTTACGCGCCGTGATTTAGGAAAGTCGTCAAAACAAACATTGCCGGTCGATGCATTCATCGCGGATGTCCAGAATATGTTGGCGCAAATCCAGCATGATATGTATGATGCGGTTGTGCGCCGTAACAAAACAATGATTCACGATGTCGCGGATCTAGGTGCATTGGAATCGGCATTGACTGCGGGCAAAATTGGATTTTTCCGGATTAAATACGATTTGACCACGAATCCAGAATTTGATGGCCTGGCGGAAAAATACAAAATATCACGCAGATGTTTAGATGATGCCGATCCGACATATGTCTATGTTGCTAAATCGTATTAAAAAAAACGGGGCAATGCCCCGTTTTTTTAGTGCCCCGCAAGGGCTTATGCGGCCATGTCACCATGTTGCTGTTGCCGCATGCGCATTTGCATCAGGATAATTGCCTGGGCCTGTTTGAACGCCGCGGCCGATGTTGCATTTGATTTCGCCGTGGCAGATTTTTGTTCTGTGGCCTGGGGGGTATAGTGCGCGATTGTTTCGTTCAGTGTTTTTAATGCCGCGCTGACCCGTGGTGACACGCGTTTCAGCCATTCTTGCCGTTTTTCTGTGGGCGCATCAATTATATCATCGCGGTGTGGATTGGTCATCATAATTTGCGACCAGCGTGCATTATGTGCGGCAAAAATCTGGCGAATATACATCGATGCAGGGTTATTCGCATTCTTGGATGCTGTATACGATTTCATCTGGGCCATTGCGGCATACCATGCATGCCCCAGGTTTCCCCCACGCAGCCAATTTATCGCACTCAGGTTAAAAAACAGTTCAAAATATGCGTCCGATAATTTTTTCTTGTCGGCATCAGATAATTGCTGTTCACCAGATTTCTGCGGACTTTGTCCCGCAATCATTTGCATATATTTATTGAAATCGTCATTCATATCGGCCCCCTGTGTCTGGTCGATCCCCCATTGGATCATATATATATAGCACTTTTTCCCAGAAATTCAAGGTTTGTATCAAACAATTATTTTGTTTTGACTTTATTCACATAATATTGCACCCTGGGGATGGTTATATCACAAAAACGCACTGTTGCCAATAATGGGCGGGGCGGATATAGCCCCCGGTCTTGCCAATAATGGGGGCCGTGGCAGATAATTTCATCGAAATCCAAAGGAGTAAACAGATGAAAAAAAGTTTAAAATTAGCGGCGGCGATGTCGGTTTTGGCGGCACCTGCGATGGCGGCTAATTTAGAAAATCCGTTGTACATGCCAACTGCGGGCGAATTTTATTCGAAAACCGCGGCGGGTTTAATGATCAAGGTCGCGGACAGTTCTTACGCGCATGTGTTAAAGGGCCATGATGGGGCAACAGAATTCCCAATCTGGCGTATCCAAGAAGATTTGGGTATTGGTATCACCGACCGTATCGCGATTCGTGGGGCGTTTCAATACACTCATGACGGTGATATTAACCGCAAGGGTATGAATCACGGCCGCTTTGGTCTGATTTGGCGTCCAATCCAGACCAGCGATAATATCGTTTTGGACATCTATGCAGATGCGCACTTGGGCGGCATTAACAAAATGCGTGGTTCGTATACATCAACTGGATTCCAGTATGATAATTATTCCAACGGTCGTTGGGGTGTGGATGCCGGGGTTCGCTTTGGTAAAACATGGAGTAAATTAACCACCAGTGCATTTGTCGAAGTATTAAAAACATTCGGCAGCAGCAATAACTTTATCGATGTGTCTGGTTTGTCATTGAATGGCATGCCTGTTACAAAGGTTGGTGTACCAGATGAAATTTCTGTGGATTTGAAATCAACAACAGAAATCAATTTTGGCGTCAACGCGTTTTACCAGATTAACGATCGTTGGTCATGGGGTGCCGGATTTAAATATAACCACCACGCCGACAACGGTGTCAAGGGACTGGCCACAGATATTAATTATAATCCTGTATATGAAGCACTTGCAAAACCAGCGATTGATAAGTTAATTGCCGGATTATCTGACATGAACGATGGTTTCGATGAATACATCGTTACATTGTCGGTTGCGAACCAGTTGACAGATTATGTCCAGGTTGCCCTGTACGGTGAATATACATTTGACACCGCGCATGCGAATTCCCAGAACGGTACTGATGTCAAGGCCGAAGTGGGTGTTCGTTTGAACCTGGCGTTCTAAACAAAAATACAGAACAAAACAGTAAAATAACATATATTGGACAAAGCCCCGCCACGGCGGGGTCTTTTTTGTGCCATTTACTAAACACTTTTATCAATGATATTTTTGTGATATAATGGGTTAAAAGGAAAATGGAAAGGCTATGAAAAAAGTCAGCTGTCTTGCCGTATTGGCTGGGGTTTTGTTTGCGGTGCATGGGCGCGGTTTTGCCGCATATCCGGTATATACCGGGTACCAGGGCACAAACGCCCAGGGCCAGGTTGTATACCTGCCGACAAATGCCGGTGTCGTAAATTCTGGGGTGGCCAGCAATGCTGTTGTTACAACAAACGCGGTCAACGCGGCCAGTCCGACCCGCATCACTGGTGCATTGCCACGCGTTGGGTCGAATTCCACCGCCGCGGGTCGCCAGTACTATGAACCGGCGGACTTTGACAGATTGGCGGACAGCGGGTTGTATGTTGGTTTGTCGGTCGGCTATTCGGCCAGTATCAGTGGTTCTATGATTGCGGACTATATGGGCGAAGAAAACGCATGGTTTGTTCCCGGCGCGTTCCAGGATGCGGACTTTAAAACAGATACGGTTATTCCATTACAGTTGTCAGTTGGTGCATCAATAAATAACGATATTCGTATTGATTTTTCTTATTTGCGCTATTCTGGCATTTCGTACCCCAGTGTTGTCCAGTCTGCGGACGGTGTTGGCGGATATGTAGAGGCAACTGTTGACGGTGGTGCAATCACATCAAATACCACAATGTTGAATTTATACTATAACATCGATTCTTTTACCGGGTATTTGGCGGGCGGCATGTTGCGCCCATATGTCGGTGTTGGTGTTGGTATTTCGTTAAATACGATTGCGGACTATGTCGTATACGATGACACATTCTATTCTGAAATGGAACCCGGCGCGGCGGGGGCGGGCGATTTAACTGGTATATCGGATGTCTATGCATATCATAACGGTGGCACATCTGAACAGTTGGCCTTTGCATTAGAGGCGGGATTAACCACCGAATTGGATGGTGGCATGAAATTGGATTTCTTTGTGCGCTATGCCAATCTGGGCAAGGTCAGAACATCAGGCAGTATCATCGTTTCCCAGACAGAATGGCTGGGGGACGGTGCCGGCAGCGAATATCCGGCCCCATACGACAGTGTTTTCCACTATACCAATTGGTATGAAAGCGGTCGGTTAAGCACGATCGATTTAGGTGTTCGGTTGCGCCTGCAATTTTGATGTTGATGGGGTGGCATCACCACCACCACGGGGGGAGAGATGAAAACCAACAAGCATTCTATTTTGCACTATTCATTGTTTGCCGCATTAATTGGTATTGTCCCAGTTGCGGCGTTTCCTGCGATTCGTGTTGGTAATCTTTCGCGCAGTTATGCCGATGCATACAACCAGGTAAACGCCCAAGTTGCTACCGCACGCGACACATCTGGGGAAATATCGACCGGCGCGCCGGCGGCCGCGGTTGTTGATAATATGATGGGAACTCCGAACCAGACCGGAACAGATGCGGCGGCAGGTGAACCTGTATCTGCCGTGTCACAACAGATGGAACGCTGTTCGATGATTTATCCAACCGGCGAATTTGATTGGGCGCGCCCGACATTGGGATTGGGGGCCGGTGGTGGTGCCACGTGCGTTGCGGTTGTGGAATTACGCGGATATCAAATGGGTCAAAATGGCGAAGATATTGTGCTGGCGCGGGCGAATTTGGCGGCAGGTGATTCTGTGCGCTGTAACATATCCGATTTTCCAGAGGTCACACACAACAATTCCATTTCCGGCAATATCACGGTGCCGGCGGACAATCCGCCCACAATCGAAGATGTTGAACGGGTAATGAACGAAGAACAAAAAAAGAACGCTGGGTTAAAAATTGCCGCAGGGGCAGTGTTGATGGGATTGGCCGGTAACGCGGCGGGCGCAAATGAACCAGGCCAGGACAGTTTATTCGGCACCGGAAAAAGCAAAATGCAATCAACATTGGTGGGGGCGCTGGGGGGGGCGGCTATAATGGCCGGCAATGCCTATGCAGGAAAGGTCGTGGGCGATACCATTTTATCTGCGGGGGTAAATGCGGTCGCTGGCAGTCTGGTTGGAAACTTGTCGGCAACGGGTGATTCTGTGCTGCGTATCGAAGATTGTGAAATTAATGGTGCCAAAACCAGTTGTTTGTGGGGTATGTTGGCTGTGGTTACGCCACTGACTGACGAAATCGCATTTTATAACATTGCAACCCAGGAAACATATGTGTGTGACGTAAACGCACAAAATTGTAAACCAGAAGAACTGGCGTCTATTAAATTGTCTGCATATCCAAATGTAAATATTGACGAAGTTGCAGAGCAGCAATTTGAACAGATCGTGGCCGATCCAGCAAACCAATATTTTATGTCGACAGATGCCACCGGAAAAATCAGTTTTGGCCAGGTTAATGCCAATCAATCAGCCGAAGATGATAACGCTACAAACAGCGATGCCACATCTTTTGATACCAGCAAGGGTATTTTTGCCAAAGTGTCCAGTGGCAGTCGTATTGACCGGCGTATTACGGCGATGATACCCGGTGTCCAGGACAAGGCGTTTGGTATGAAGCAATCTGATTGGCGTGAATGGAAACGCAGCCACCAGGGTATTACAATTTATGGTCGTGGTGCCAATGGCACGGCATATGAATTGCCAGAGGCTGATAAAGAGCATGCAGATATAAATAATTTTTATCCGATGTTGGTTGATGCCGCAGATGGTGGCGTTATTGATTACAGTAACAAGGCGCGTTTAAAGGCCACATTGATTGGTGCGGGTGCCGGTGGTGCAATGGGTGCTTTTGCCGGGTACCAGGGCGCGCGTGAAGACATCGAAAATCGGTGGGTTACCGCAGTGCGCGAATATAATGATTCGTTGACCAAGGTTTATTGTGCCACTGGAACGCGTTATTTGGGCCAGTATAACGATACTATATATATCCCCAGCATGTCGGGTGATACAGAATAAAAAACGGGGCATAACCCCGTTTTTTATGGTATAATTATCGTATAAATAAAAAGGAAAATAAAATTATGAAAATTGCAATTATTGGTGTGGGGACGGTTGGTTCAGCGGTTGCCACTGCGATAAAGAATACGGGTTGTGTACACGAAATTATTCTGTATGATCGCGATGGTCCGCGCGCACGTGCGGCGGCCGATGATTTGGGACACGCGGCCAGTTTTGGTTTTGATGTAAAAATTACCGCGGTCAGTAATTACCGCGGTATCCGGGGCAGTGAGATTGTCATCGTGGCCGCTGGTGCAAATCAAAAGCCTGGGGAAACGCGTATGGATTTGTTAAAGAAAAATGCGGCGGTTATTTGCGATGTGATTCCGCGTGTGATGGCGAATGTCGATTCAAAAACGGTCAAGATAATAATTTTATCTAATCCACTGGATGTAATGGTTATGTTGGCCCAGCGGTTATCACACTTGCCGGCATCGCGCGTGATAGGCACGGGCGCAATGCTGGATTCGGCGCGTCTGCGCACGATTTTATCGCGTCATTTGGGCGTTTCAACACATTCAATAAACGCGTATGTTTTGGGGGAACATGGCGACAGCAGTGTTGTTGATTGGACATCGATTACGGTTGGTGCGCTGGCATTGGATGATTTTTGTCGCCAGGCCAAGATATCGTTACCCGCAACAACCCGCAATACCATTAGCCATCGTGTGCGCAATGCCGCGTACGAAATTATTCGTGGTCGTGGCGCGACATGGGATGGAATTGGTGCGGCGGCATCAGAATTGGTGCGATGTATTGTAAATGACGAACATCGCATACTGACGGTCAGTTGTGTTTCTGGGACTGGGGCCGATATGGTTGCGATGTCGTTGCCACGAATTGTTGGGGCGTCTGGGGTAACGGCAACATTGCGGCCAAAACTGTCGGCATCAGAATCGGCGGCATTACGGCGCAGTGGTAAAATCATTCGCAAGAATTACGATTCGTTACATGTATAATAGTGTGCGTATTTGATATATTCGCATCTCTCTAACCAATAGTGGGTGGATGTGATGGGGCTTGCGCCCCGCATTGGTAATCATCCAATGTCTGGATAACAATCCGATTTAAACATGCCATCGCCATGTGTTATAGTGCCTGTATGGGGGCGCAATCATGGCAGATAAAACAATTACTTATGATATTTTCCCAGATGGTTTAGGGTTTTATGCAAATTGTGCTGGTAATCATGTTGGTGAAATAACATTTGTTCGTGTTGGTATTGATAAAATGATAATTGATCACACCAGCGTTATTGAAAATTATCGTAATGCGCATGTCGGATTAAACCTGGTGCGGTGCGCGGCAAACCTGGCACGGACCCAGCGCCGCAAAGTAATCACAATGTGCCCGTTTGCCAGTGCGATGTTCAGCCGATTCCCAGAATTTGACGATGTGCGATTTTTGCATACGCGATGATTTTATGTGCGTGATATTCGCTTGAATGATTTTTGTTTTTTTTATACCATTCGCGCATCAAGGGGGATTGGATATGAATAAAAAATTGCGCGCGTGGTTGGTTTTCTTGATATTTTTAAACGGGTATGTCAGTTTGTCGTTGGAACTGATTGTATTGCGGCAGTTATCATTCTGGGTTGGATCCAGCGCGGTTATCACCAGTATTATTATGGGAACTTTTTTAGGGTTTATGTCGTTGGGGTATTTTCTGGGCGAGTCTAAAAAAATCGCCGGTAAAAACATTCGTAAAATTTTATGCGCCAGTTTTATAACTATTGCGATATTGGCACTGTTGGCGGCCAGTTTCCCATTAGTATTAAAATATTTTGTCTGGATGTACCAGGGCGGTATTACATCCAGTGTAATTCAGACATTTATTTATTCGTTTATATTTTTATCTGTTGGGCCGTTTTTGTTTGGGTTCAATACAACACTGTTGTCGCGGTGTTTGCATCGGTATAATACGAACTATACCGGCAACATACTGGCGTGGGATACAATTGGTTCGGTGTTGGGATCATTACTGACCACACTGATTTTAATGCCGTTTGTTGGTGTGAATAATACGGTGATGTTGATTGTGCTGTTGGCATCTGTGGCGGCAATAATTACGCGGCCAAAATGGTGGACAATATTATTGGGAATACTGATAATGATTCCGACCATAATGATAAACAACAATACTGTCCAGCGGGACAAATACGGAATTTTGGTAAATAATGCCAATTCGACAATATCTGTATTGCAAAACGGTGACACGCGATTGCTGTATATGAACGGCCTGCCGATGTCGATATATAATCCAGAAAATGGCACCATGGCAGAATATATTGACTATATCAATCGCGCGTTCATATACTCTTTGCCCCCGGATCGTGTGCACAAGATTTTAGTATTGGGGGCGGGCGGATTTACCGCTGGTCTGGACGATACATACAACGAATATACTTTTGTTGATATCGAATATACACTGCGTGATATTACTGAAAAATACTTCTTGGGTCGGCCATTGACGAATAACAAGCGTTTTGTTGTCCAAGATGCCAGTCAGTTCTTGAAAAACACGGATGAAAAATATGATTTAATTCTGGTGGATGTATATTCAAATTCGTTCCAGGTCCCCGAAGGATTTATTACTGCTGAATTTATGCAGCGTGTAAAATCGCGCATCGCAGATGATGGTATTTTGATTATGAATGTTATCGCCAGTATATCATTCCAGGACAAATACACCCAGGTGTTTGATAATACATTTCACACGGTTTTCCCATATAATACCCAGCGTCAGGTTGTCGGCTTTATGAATCCATGGGTTCCAAACGATGTTGCGAACATAATGTACATTTGGTACAACCGCGACAATGATGGCCGCATATATACAATAAATAAAACACCAGTAATTTATGACCGGTATGCAAAATAAAAACGGGGCGTGGCCCCGTTTTTATTTATAATGTGGAAATTCAAAAAAATATAATATATAATACATCTCGCACTGGGGAATTCCCAATGTGGGGTTTCGTAGCCTCGTACCGAGCGTCCGCAGGGACGAAAAAAACTCCAACTCAGGTTGGAGGGACTTGAATATATTGAATAAGAGTCACAATTCTTGGTAATTGCTACGAACCTCCAACCACCTAAGTTTTTGGTGGTATTTTTTTAACCTATGTGTGGTAGGGGGGCGCAAAATGACAAAATTTGATTTATATAATATTTTCACTGTGAACACAAAAATTATTCCGCCTGAATATTTGTATTATCAAAAACTGGGGCAAATATTGAACGAAATGCGCACAGAACACGGTATCAGTTTTATGCAAATTTATGACGATATTGGTATTACGCCAAATGAATTACGCGATTATGAATCTGGTGGATGTGAAATACCAATATATAAATTATTAATACTGCTGGGATATTTGGAACGACCGCAATTATCGGATTCTTAAATAAAAACGGGGCGTGGCCCCGTTTTTATTTAATGTTTTCACGCACAAAATCCCAATTTATCATATGGTCCCAGAACGCATCAACAAAATCAGCGCGCCTGTTTTGATAATCCAGATAGTATGCATGTTCCCATACATCCAGTGCCAATATCGGATGCATATCGTGCGCAATTGGGGTATCGGCATTTTGTGTGCCAATGATTTTTAATTTTCCGTCTGTATCTGTGACAATCCATGCCCATCCACTGCCGAATACACTGGTTGCCACAGATTTAAATTCGCGGCGCATTACATCGGCCCCGCCAAACGCACTGGCGATTTCATTGGGCGCAATCCCGCCACCCTGTGGCGCCAGACAGTGAAAGAAAAAATCATGATTAAACACCTGGGCGGCATTATTGAAAATCTTTTTTGCATCTTTATCATGTGCGGAATTTTTAATAATATCTATCAATGGCATGTCGGCATATTGGGTATCTGGGATTAATTCATTCAGGTTGTTTATATATGTTGCCAAATGTTTACCGTGGTGACAGTTTAATGTCTGGGCCGACATATGCGGGGCCAGTGCCGATTCGCTAAATTGCAATGGAAATTGGGTCAGACTGAACATAACGCATCCTTTGTTTATCACTTAACACATAAAATATGGCACTGGCACACAGGAAAAACAACAGAAAAAAAATCCGTAAAAATGGCTTGCGCGGGCGGGCGTGGATTTCTATAATCGGACATAAGACATACAGCAAAGGAGAAAATATGAAAAAGTTATCATCAGTTTTTGCATTTGTGGCGATGATGTTCTGTGGTGTGGCGAATGCGGCCGATATTACACTGTATTATTCGCCAACATGCCCACATTGCCACCATGCGCGTGATTTCTTTGTGAACAAGATTGTATACGAATATCCAGATGTGCGCGTGGTCCAGGTTAATGTTATGGATCGAACAAATCTGCCGATGTTCCAAGAAGTATTGAAAAAGTGCAACTATGACAGTGGTGGTGTGCCTGTGATTGTTGTTGGTGACAAATGCTTCCAGGGATATGCCGACTTTATGGAACAAGAATTGCGTGATGCGGTCGAAGTTGATATGCCAGATGCGGCAAAAAAACAGGCGGCAGAAAATAAAAAGGAAATGGACACAGATGCGGACGCATTCCGTGCCCGCCACCCAGAACGCCAGAACGCAATTTCTGAATACAATCCATCTGTGGCGGCGGATATGGAATCTGAAAAAAAAAATAACGGTGCATCATCGGTTTATTTCTATGTACTGTTAATCGTATTGGTTGCGGCATTGGGGTTTGTCCTGATACGAAAAGACAAAAAGAAAAAATAATCGTCTATAATCATACCAGGATATGCCATGTTTGACTTAACAACTTTGGATTATATATATGTGGGCGTCATTTTGGCGTCCACCGTATGGGCCAGTATTCGTGGCGGTGTTTATGAAACGGTTGCGACACTGTCGTGGGTTGTGGCGGCGTTTGCGGCGCGATTTATTTCGCCGTGGTTGGATAAATTATTACAGGGCTGGTTTGATTTATCCGAATCAACGGTTGGTACACTGGTCGCGTCATACTTTATCGTATTTTTTGTGATATTGCTGCTGGTCGGATTTTTGAACCAGCGTTTACGCGAAAAAATCCAAGACAGCATGATGAAGGTGACAGATCGCACACTGGGGGTGATATTTGGTATTATCCGTGGAATTGTGATTATGGGTGTGGTGTATTGGTGCACATTGTGGTACTATTCCGATGCGCCCATGTTACCAAATTGGGTATCTGATGCGCGCACGCGCCCGATTATGCAATTGACGGCGGTCAAATTGGATGAATGGTTCTTTCCCGGTCCCGGCAGCAAATTGTTAGCACGTGATATGACGGGGACGCGTGAAACAATCGAAATATACAAGAATTTAATCAACCCAGCGGTATCAGATGACACATCTGATGATGCATCTGATACAGACACCGGATACAAATCGTCTGAACGCACGGCGCTGGAAAATCAATTATTGCAAATTGAAACTGCGGCGCGTGCCGAAGAAATGCGGGCGGCATCTGACCCTGGGGAAACAGATAATGTGTCCGCAAACGATGGTGAAACCGTGGATTCTGTTGATGAAATGATTGAAAATCTGGATTTAGCAGAATAGACAGTTTTATCCTTTTTTTGTTTTGTTTTCCCACCGCGTTTGCGGTGGGTTTTTGTTCCTGGTGACTTGCCCATATTGTTATTGGCATAATGTCTGTAACCCCAGGAAGCAAAATGAGAACATATTTATTCGCGTTTTTATTTATTGTGTTAGTTTTTCCATCGGCGTTTGCCGCGAACGATGCGCGTGGCATAAATCCGGCCGACAATTTAACTAAACTAGAATTATTGCCGCAATTGCGGGCGGTTGGCGATTCATCTGTATCATCGCTGACATTCAAATACGATCATGCATTTCGTAAAGTATTTGGCGTAAATGCAGAATTACCAATTGTGCGATACAGTGGACATGGTTTTTCAGAAAACGGTATTGGCGATTTAACGCTGCGCGCCCGGGCCCAGCATACATGGGGGCGGCATACCTTGATTGGTGCCACAGAATTTATATTACCAACCGCCACCGCCGATGTCTTGGGGATACAGCAGTACACATTTGATCCGATATTAGGTTATGTTTATTCGTTTGGGCATAACATATTTGGTGCGCTGGTGGCAAAGCAGTTTATATCGTTAAACAACACAGACCCTGAATTTGCGCCTGATGTTAACCAGGGACAATACAGAATGCTGGTGGGATATGCGTCCAATTCTGGGTGGTGGGTTTTGGCCGATCCGCAAGTATGGGTAAACTTTGAAACCGGCCGCCAGGAATTTTTAGCAGAACTGGAATTGGGGACAATGCTGAACAAAACAACAGGCGTATGGTTGCGCGCCGGACACAGATTGGGCGGAAATTGGACGCGTGCAGATTGGACGATATTAATGGGAATTAGGTTTATGCAGTTCTGATACAAACACAACACACACAAACAACCAAGGGAGAGAGAAACATGTTTTTAAAATCAAAAATCGGTCTGACAATTTTGTCATTATATGAAATCGCGGCGGTATTGTTGCTGCATTGTCCGCGCACATGTGACGCGATGTTTGGCGCATCATTTTGCGATGACCATATATTTAAATATTTTATTGCGTGCATAGTCGTGCCGCTGGTTGTGTTTTTACTGGTTATGTGGATTATGGATATAATTCATCGCATACGGCGACATCGTTCATTGCTGTATAAAACCCGGCACGCAGTTCAAAATATGGCGATGAATATTCGTGATCGCATTTCGGAAAAAGTGTCCAGCGGTGACATAGAAAAAATGATAACTGCCGCATTGGTGGTTGGTTTGAAAAAATATTCCGACCGCAATCCGCGTGCGCGTCAAATCTTGGGCCAGATAATGGACGGGCAAATCGACGACATAGATGTTGAATACACAGAGTATGATGACACCCCGGCCCGCGGAACGAAACAAACAAAATCAGACAGGCGTAAAAAATAAAACACCGCCCCCCGGGGCGGTTTTTTTTATTATTCTGGTGCCGGATGTCGGACTTGAACCAACGACCTACTGATTACAAATCAGCCGCTCTACCAACTGAGCTAATCCGGCAACGGGAATTACTATACATGTTCGTGGCGCAAATTTCAAGTCGAAAAATACATAATTTACTTGCAAAGTGCAATTTTGCGTAGAAAATATACATACTATGATAAAACTACCAGAATTATTGGCGCCGGCGGGGACGCTGGATGCGTTTAAAACCGCGATTTTATACGGGGCAGATGCGATATATGCGGGGCTGCCGGGGTTTTCCATGCGTGCGCGGGCAAAGATTACGGTTGACCAGGTGCGCGCCGGCATTGAACTGGCGCATGCCGCAGGGCGGAAAGTATACCTGGCGTTCAATTTATTCGCACATGAACGCGACTTTGAAAATATGTCGCGGGTCAGCGATGTGATAAATTATCTGTGCCCAGATGCGTTAATTGTGGCGGACCCCGGGGTTATGATGTGGGTGCGCGAACATCACCCAGAAATTCCGATACACATATCGACCCAGGCAAATATTTGTTCGGCAGAATCGGTAAAATTCTGGCAACGCGCAGGTGCGCGTCTGTGCGTGCTGGCCCGCGAAGTGTCACACGATGAATTTAAAATCATTCGTGCCCGGTGCCCAGACATTGGCCTGGAAATTTTTATTCATGGTGCGATGTGCATGAGTTATTCGGGACGATGCCTGTTGTCTAATTTTATCACGGGGCGGCCGGCCAATCGTGGTGCGTGCGCGCAACTGTGTCGGTGGAAATATGATGTAATTTTGCGCGAATGTGAATCAGGCATTGAAATGCCAATCGAAGAAGACGCCCGCGGCGCATATATTATGAATTCGCGCGATTTATGTCTGATGCCGCGCCTGCGTGATGTTTTGGAATCGCATCCTGATTCTTTAAAAATCGAAGGTCGCAACCGCAGCGAATATTATGTCGGCACGGTTGTGCATGCGTATCGTGCGGCAATGGATGCATATGCGTGCGACCCTGAAAATTTCGATCCATCGCCATTTATGGATGAATTAAATCGACTGGAAACGCGGGGGTACACCACGGCGTTTTTTGACGGGAATCTGGGGCCGGACGCACACAATTATGAAACCACGCGCAGTACATCTGTGTGGCATGCGGCGGGCGTAATTACGGCGGTGACCCCAGAACGCGTTACCCTGGAATTGCGCAACGAAATAACCCGGGGCGATAAAATTACATTCATCATGCCAAGTAAAACAAATGGCGTTTCGGTTCTGTTACCTGAGATTATAAATGCACAGACGGGTGCGCATTTACCAAAAATGTCCGCCGGCCAGCATAACAGTCTGGTTATCCCGCGGGCATGGTTTGGTGATGTGGATTACGCGGCATTTGTGCCATACATATTGGCATACAAACATAAATAGGTCACTGGATTAGTTTCCATAGTAACATATACCTTCGCCGGCGGTATCTACATTCCAATCCCAATAAAAATTTCCGGTACCATCATTCATTATGACCAGACAGTCCGAACCGCAATTTCTTGCGAAACAGTCGGTTATATCTGTTGATCCGGGGGCACTGCTCACCGTTGTATAGTCATATGGATTTTCAACAATTTTAATACCAGTGCTTTCGACCGTGGGACATTGTTTACATCCAGAAAAAGAGGTTCCATTAACAACAGGGTTGCCGTAATACCCGGCGGCGCACCTATACTCGTCTATTGCCGTCAATGTACAAGAGGTTGGCGAATGCTTCCTTTTATAATTTTGTTGATATCCGGTCTTGCCCGATACATTACGCCAATTATCACTGTCTTCGTCACATATAGAACAACCGGTGCAATGGCCGAACGTAAGTGTTCCATTTTCGACGGTTGTGGTGCATGTTGGGGTGCTGGTCTGGTATACCTTCTGGCCGTTATAATAGGATTTACATTCAAACTCTATTCCCTCACTACATTGGCGATATTCGTGCAAACGTTGGGTGGCGATGGTGCCAACATCTTCGAAAGGTATTGGATTACAAGCGTATGTATCATAATTCTCGCCTGTTTCATTATTTATGGCCTCACCAAATGGAACCTTAGTATAACAGGAGTCGCATCGGTTGCATGTACCAAAAGTCGCCCATTCATAACACACCTCGTTGCCATGTCCCAATTTTTTTGGATTTACACACGCCTGGAAAGTGTAATAATCCAGACACCCATCTACCGACTCCCCGTGGCTTGGCCGTATCGTCATGCAAAATAAACAACATATTATGATAAATTTACTGAAAAAAATTCTTTTGTTTGGCATAACAATTTCTCCCGTACTGCCTAGTCCAAACGGTGGTTTAAAACCAGCAAAAAAGCAATTGACAGTGGCGCGGAAAATATGTAAAAATTTACAGTGAAAGAACAAAAAATATGCCTAATCTAAACCACCGTTTGGATTAGGCGCAGGAAGTTAACTAACCAGCCTAAAATTCATATGAATTTTAGGCTGTTTGATGATATAAAATAGCACCATACGATTTATATGGGGTGGATTGGATATATCTATGAATTTATAATTTCCATAACACGGCGTGGCACATCAGCAATGGCAACGCGTTCTTGTTCCATTGTATCGCGATGACGCATGGTCACGGTATTATCTTCCATTGTTTGATGATCGACCGTGATGCATACCGGGGTTCCGATTTCATCGTGCCGGCGATAGTTTTTACCAATATTCCCAGAATTTTCCAGTTCTATCCGACCAATATGTAATTTACGCAGTTCGTCTTCGATATTATTTGCGATGGTCAGCAGTTCTGGTACATTGCGCACCAGTGGTATAACCGCCGCCTTGACCGGCGCCAACGATGGTTTCAGTTTTAATACCAATCTTGATTTACCATCTGGTAATTCTTCGTCTGTATACGCGTCCAGCATAACGGCCAACATCGCCCGGTTAACCCCCATTGCAGTTTCAATCACATATGGGATAAAGTTTTCGCCTGTTTGTGGATCACTGTACGACAGTTTGATTGTGCTGTCTTTGTTTTCCATAACATGTGCATTGATGTTGAATTCCGACTGTGCCTTGGTATGTGAGCCCAGGTCAAAGTCTTGACGATTATGAATACCTTCGACTTCGTCAAAACCATCGGGGAATTCGTATTCGATATCACCGGCCGCCTTGGCATAATGCGCCAGTTTTTCATGTGGTGTAAAGCGTAATTTTTCCGCCGGAATTCCCAATGTGTTCACCCACCAATCCATGCGAATTTTTTTCCACATTTCAAAATATTTTTCGTCATCGGCGGGGTTTACAAAGTACTGCATTTCCGCCTGTTCAAATTCGCGCATGCGAAACACGAACCCGCGCGGGGATATTTCATTACGAAACGCCTTGCCAATTTGGGCGATACCAAACGGCAACTTGTGCGGGCGGGCATCCAACACATTTTTAAAGTTTACATATGTTGTGGTTGCCGTTTCCGGGCGCAGATATGCATTTATTGCACCATCTGCGGTTGCACCAATAGACAGCCCCATCATCAACTGGTACGCGCGTGGCGGGGTCAGATCCGCGCTGCCACAGTTGTCGCACTTGGTTTGGTCTTTCATTTTATCTTGGCGCATGCGTGCACCGCACTTTTTGCATTCGACCAATGGGTCAGAAAAACTGCTTTCGTGACCGGAATATTTCCACATTAACCGATTGCTGATTAACGCGGCATCCAGTCCTTCGATATCATTACGGGAATAAACCATGGCGTTCCACCATGCGTTGCGAATATTTTTCATTAATTCTGCACCGTACGGACCATAATCGTACGCACCACCTAATCCGCCATAAATTTCAGACCCAGTGAAAATAAATCCGCGCCGCTTGCACAATGCGACAATATCATTAATTGTTTTTGCTGGCATTTTTATCCCCTATGATTTTACCGCATACAGTTTTATACAGAATTTAATATTTTGCAACTGTTTTAAAGAATAAAAATGGGGACATGCGCCCCCCCATTTTATAAAAACAGATGCATCTTTTACTTTACATCTGGGGCAATTGCTGCGACTGGGCATACCGCCGCGCATGTGCCACACGATATGCATTTTGCTGGATCAATCACACACTTGCCATCCGCCCCGGTGGAAATCGCCATAACTGGGCACGCGCCCATACATGTGTGACATCCGATACATTTTGCTGGATCAATTTTATACGCCATTTTATATAACTCCATATTTTACGCTGTGTTTTAATTTCTGTTCAGTAAACTTAACAGATATTGGAACATCGCGATAAAGGATATGTACAAATGTAACGCACCCAATACCGCCAATTGATTTTTTTGTGCACCATTGCCCAGTACTGCATAGGCGCGTTTCAGATTCTGCATATCATACGCGGTAAACAGGGCAAACACCAACACCCCGATAAAGCATATGATTGTGCCAAATGTGCCACCCAACATCGCCGGCCATATAAATGACGCCAGCCCGACCAGGATTAAACCAATCATGCCCATGAACAAGAATATTCCCAAGAACGACAGGTCTTTGACAGTTTTGTACCCGAACAGTGCCATGCACGCAAACATCACAGCCGCAATGATAAAGGCCGATAATATTGATACTGGGTTAACGGTTAACGCAACAACAATCAGCGGGGTCATTACAACACCAGTCAACACAGCGTACAGCATCAGCATACCCGCACCAACCGCCGGACGGAAACTGAATGCCCGTACCTGGGCCCATATGGCCAGTGCCAATCCGCCGAACAACAGCACATAGTACAGCCATGTAAACCCGCCTGTTTGCAAGTTTATCAAATATACAAACCATCCGCCCCAAATCGTCATGTACGATGCCAGCGCCGTTACCGCCACCGCACCAAACATCAGGGCAAATATGCGTTTTAAATACAATTCAATCCCACCGCCAGCGCGGGCGTTTGTCGGCATGCTGGGCGATTTTGTTTTTAATGCAACATTTTTCAATGCCATTTTTTTCTCCTTGTTAGTCAAGCAATTATATAATACAATATAGGGGGTAATTCAAGATAAATAACAACAAAAAAGGAAAGAAGAAAATGGCGACAAAAAAAGAAAAAACTCGCATTGCTAAAACGATGCGGACAGGGCCAAAAACAAACTTGCTGCGTAACCAGGGCAAGGCAGATGTGCTTGAAACATTGAAAACGGCGTTGGTCAAGGCCAAGGAAAAATTGGAACTGTATAAACAAAGCGGTGACAAGGCCGGGGTAGAGAGGACAGAACGAATTATCCAGGATACAACATCTACTATTATGAGCTTGCAACAGCAAAATGCTAGATCATAATGGCATGACATTTAATATCACAGGGTAAATTTATGGCAATTGTGCTGGAACCAATCTCACCGGTGGCGTTTTCTGTGTTCGGGCTGGGTGTGCGCTGGTATGCGTTGGCATATGTGGCGGCGTTTGTCGTTGGATACTTTATGCTGCGCGCATTTGTTCGTCAACCAGGCAGCCAGGTCAAACTGGATAAAAAACAGTTGGATGATTTGCTGACGGCGATTATCTTGGGTGTCATATTGGGCGGACGATTGGGGTATGTACTGTTCTATAATTTGCCGTTCTTTTTGGCACATCCGTTGGAAATATTCGCCGTGTGGCATGGCGGGATGAGTTTTCATGGTGGCCTGGTCGGCGTTATTACTGCGGTGTTTTTATTTGCATGGAACCGCAATCGCCGTGGCCAGTTTACCGGCGGAACATATAAAACCGCGTTTAATATCCTGGATATATTGGCGGTGATTACGCCAATTGGCCTGTTTTTTGGCCGCATTGCCAATTTTATTAATATGGAGGTTATGGGCCGTCCCACATCTGTCCCGTGGGGCGTAGTGTTTGTCGGTGGCCCAGAAACACCACGCCACCCCAGCCCATTGTACGAGGCCGCCACCGAAGGCATATTGCTGTTCATCATCATGTATTGCCTGTATCGTTTTACCGGATTGCGCCGGCACGCTGGTGCGTTGGGCGGAATGCTGGCGATGTTGTATGCGGTATTTCGTATATTCTGTGAACAGTTTCGTGCGCCCGATATCCAGATTGGCTTTTTAACCAGTTGGGGGCTGACGATGGGACAGTTGCTGTCAGGAATAATGTTTATTGCCGGTGCCACAATTTTTGCGATTGCATTCCGCAAAAAATAATGTAGAATAGTGCGCGTTGCTGGTGCACGAAACTGTCGGTTTGAAAGACCGGTGGAAAAAAAAGTTTCGGATGGGTGGCAGAGCGGTCGATTGCGACGGTCTTGCATACGAGTCAGCGAGACAAGCGTCAGCACAGTCGAGCGCGAACGAGTGGTGAGCAGCACCGCCAGGTGCGGTCAGCGAACAAAACCGTCGGTTTGAAAGACCGGCGAAAAAGACAGTTTCGGATGGGTGGCAGAGCGGTCGATTGCGACGGTCTTGAAAACCGTTGTGGGGGCAACTCCACCGGGGGTTCGAATCCCTCCCCATCCGCCACTTGTTATTTTCAGTATTTTTGTATAGGATATTAAACGGAAAATTTAAGTCATAACAAAGGGTTGTGTCTTTTAATTGTAAAGTTCGGAAGATTGATTTTAAGATGGTGCGTTTTGTGGCAACTTCCGAACTTTTTATAAAATTATCCGATATATGCTGGGCTGCGCGGAATAAATTGATGATGGTGTCATTTACATTATCATCAGCCGCGCGGTGCAGGTTTTCTTTTTTGTGCAATTACTGATTGCGCCACCCAGAAAGTCAAGTTGTTTATCAAAACGTTGGATTGTTTTGCGAATGTAATCCATGTATCAGAATAACCAAAGGGGGGGGTAATGGTATATGGATACATACGGGTCAGTACAGACCATCAAGATTGTAAAAATCAAAAACTGGGGATAGAGGCCAAGGCCACTGCACTGGGGTTGAGTATAGATAAATACATCGAAGACGCCGGTGTTTCCGGCATCAAAGAGCCCGATGAGCGTGCATTGGGCGGATGTTTGCGTAAATTGCGAATGGGCGATGTGATAATTTGCAGCGAACTGTCGCGTCTGGGGCGCAAGTTGTTCATGATTATGCGAATCCTGGAACATTGTATGCAAATTGGTGCCAAGTTGTATACGGTCAAAGACGGCTATGAATTAGGTGATAATATACAGTCCAAGGTCCTGGCGTTTGCGTTCGGTCTGTCAGCGGAAATAGAACGCGATCTTATCAGTCAGCGTACAAAGGAGGCTTTGTATAAGCGAAAATTGTTGGGTATCAGACTTGGACGCCCCCAGGGATCCAGAAATAAACACTATAAATTAGACGGACAAAGGGACTATGTGAAACATATGCTGTCAAAAGGGGTGCCGCGCTACAAAATTGCAAGAAAAACCGGTGTTTCTCGTGCCACATTAAGACGGTTTATAGGTACTTTTTAATTTTCGTTTATTTTGTTCGAAATAACAAGTTGCATTTGCTTAGTTTTTGGTTATTATTAGGCCAGAGACGACAGGATAAAATAAACGAACGTTTAATAGTTCCTGTATTTGTATATGTTTTGTCGTCTGGGTTATCGGCGGGTAACGATTTCTCGTAAGGGATATCGGCATTGGTTTTCTAAGTCCCAATTGTTTTGAATGCCCGCCGATCAGGCAAATAAAGGCGGATTATGAAACGCTATGTTCGGTTTGAAAATAAGTGTATAATATGTTGAACAGGAAGAAAGTAGCATTTTGTATCCCGAATATGAGTGTTGGTGGTGTTGAAACGGTATTTACCACCACGATAAGCGAATTATTAAAAAAATCCGATTTAGAAATCGTTGTTGTTACTCTCGCAAAGATACGTGAACCATTGTATGTTCAATGGTTTCAGGAGCATCCAGATGTCAAAATTTATGTTTACCGACCGTTAAGTAATTGTTTTGAAGATATTGCACCATATTGTCGTGGTATGCTGAATGTATTGCGTAAAATTGTATTCGGCATATATAAAAAATATCGTCGTGTGTTTATGTGGGTAACACATCGTTTGGCGGATGTAGAAGTATTTATTGACTACAAGAATTTGGAATTTGCCCGCGAGTTGGCATATTTTAATAAACCTAAAATTGCATGGTTACACAGTTCGATGGAATATTTTCAGCGGACCGGTGCATTTGCTAATTTATCGCAATATGATAAAATAGTTGGCCTGACGGATGATTTTGTTGATGAATTTAAAGACAAATATCCGCAATACGCAGACCGTATATATAGAATTTTTAATCCATTGGACGCGGATGCGATAAAAAGTCGTGCAAAACAGACAAAAGTACCATCAGGACAATACTTTTCACATGTATCCAGACTGGCCGCGGGCAAGGATATAAGAACGCTGTTAAACGCGTTTGAGATATTTTATACACAACACCCAGACATCAAATTATACATCGTTGGTGATGGCAGTATGGCAAATGATTTTAAGTCATATGCAACCACACTGAATTGTCACAAGAATGTTATTTTTATGGGGGCTATGTCCAATCCGTATGGAATTATGCGTGGCGCAATTGCGAATATTTTATCAAGTGAATACGAAGGGTTTGGAATGGCTGTGCTGGAATCTGTCGCACTGGGGGTATTAACAATATCGTCAAATTGTAAAAATGGTCCCCGCGAAATACTAGAAGACGGCAAGGCGGGTTTATTATTTGAAATTGGCAATGCTGAGCAGCTGGCAACACATATGGAAACTGCACTGGCAGATACACGGGCGCGGACAAAAATGATTGAACGCGCAACAAATGGGCTGGCCCGATTTGAACCGTATGTTATAGCACAGCAGATAAGGGGGCTGGTATTATGAAAATTGCTTTTATGTTGCCGTCCCTTGGTATGGTTGGGGTTGAAACGGCTTTTGAAAATTTATTGGCGGGGCTGTCCAGCATGGCACATGTTGATATCACTGTTTATCGCCAGCGTCCACTATCTGAACAGGTACAATTAGATTGGTTTAAAAATCATCCATCAATAAAGACAGTAAATTACTATCCTTTGGCAGATTGGTTCGAAAATTTGCGGTCTAGATGTAAAAATTTTCCGTTAAAACAATTGCGCAAGATAGTGTTCAGTTTATATAAAAAATACAGAAATATTTACATGTCGCATTGTATATCTAAAACAGCCCCAGATATTGTGATAGATTATGTGGGTGGCGACAGTTTGAAATTGGTTAAAGTGCTGCATAATATTCCGACAATGGTTGTTTTGCATGGCGCAGTCAGAAGTTATTCCGTTGCACGTATGCAACAATTGAAAATATATGACAAGATTTTAGTGCTAAGCCAATTTGCCGTAACAGATATAAAGAAGCGATATCCACAATATAAGGATAAAATAGTCCAGTGTTATAATGCCCTGGATATGGCGGCTGTATGTAAATCATATGCGCAACGCGATATTGCCAGTTTAGGACAGTATTTTTTATCTGTATCAAGAATTGACCCAGACAAAGATATTATCACGATAATAAAGGCGTTTGATGCTTTTTGGTCTACGAATAGCGGCCCAAATTGTAATTTGGTAATAATCGGCGATGGTTCAGACAAAGCAAAACTGGAAACTTTTTCAAAAAAATTACCTGCTGCGAATAATATAATTTTCTTGGGAAAAATAGACAGACCATACGATTACATAAATGGTGCAATTGCACACGTTTTGTCTAGTTATTCAGAAGCCTTGCCAACCACAATCATAGAAAGCGCCGCAGTTGGTACTTTAAATATCGCATCAGATTGTCCAGATGGCCCGAGAGAGATGTTGCTAGCGGGCAAGGGCGGAATACTGTTTCAGCCAGGCCATGTGTCGGAATTGGCAGAAATAATGGATGCCGTTTGGAACAAGCGGGTGGATACCCAATTGTTAGTAACGAATATGACAAAATCACTGGAACGTTTTGCGCCGCAAGTCGTTGCACAAAAATTTCTGGAATTGGTGAACCAAACAATACAACAGGTAAAATAAAATGAAAACTATTTATGTAACAAAATCTTTTATGCCACCAATCAAAGAATATACCCAGCATATTGCAGATATCTTTGATAATGGCATATTAACAAATCAGGGTCCCAAAGTACAAGAATTACAGGATAAATTATCTGCTTTCTTAGAAGTAGATAATTTCCATTATCTATCAAATGGCACAATTGCATTACAGTTGGCATTGTCTGCACTGGGGATAAACGATGGTGAAATTATCACCACACCTTTTTCATATGTTGCTACGACTTCCAGTATTTTATGGCAACGTTGCAAGCCAGTGTTTGTAGATATCGAACCGAATAACTTTACAATTGATTCTGATAAAATTGAATCTGCAATCACGGACAAAACACGCGCAATAATGCCTGTGCATGTATTTGGTTATGCGTGCGCGGTGGAAAAAATTCAGAAAATTGCGGACAAGTATAATCTAAAAATCATTTATGATGGTGCGCATGCATTTGGCGCACGATATAAAGGCAAGTCTTTGTTGAGCTATGGAGACATTACGACATGCAGTTTTCATGCAACAAAACTGTTTCATACTGTCGAAGGCGGGGCATGTATAGTGCGGGATAAATCCGTTTCGGACAAACTAGAACTGCAAAAGCGTTTCGGTCATAATGGGGATACGCATTTTATGTTGGGAATAAATGGGAAACAATCGGAATTTCATGCCGCAATGGGTTTAGCAAATTACCCGTACATAGGGCATTGTATATCTGAACGCCGGCGGGTTTCTGATTTATACGATCAAGAATTATCAGGGTTTGTTTCCAGGCCAGCACACCAGATAAACCTGGAATATAACTATGCTTATTATCCTGTGCTGTTCAAATCAGAAGCGCAACTGGTAAAAACACTTGATAGATTAAAATCAGAAAATATTTTTGCCAGACGATATTTCTATCCATCATTGAATGAATTGCCGTACATAGAACAGCAAAACTGTCCGATATCATCGGATATATCGCGCAGAATTGCATGTTTACCATTGTACCCGGATTTATCGGATACTGATGTTCTGCGAATTTCTAAAATAATAAGAGGGCGTTAATCTTGGTCCCAAAAGTTACGGTTTTATGTATGGCATACAATCAGGAACAGTTCATTCGTAACACCCTGGATGGGTTTGTGATGCAAAAAACAAATTTCCCGTTCGAGGTTTTGGTACATGACGATGCTTCGACAGATAAAACGCCAGAAATTATCCGTGAATATGCAGAAAAATACCCTGGTATTATTATACCCATACTTTCAACAGAAAATCATTTCCGCGCAGGAAGAAATATTTTAATTGAAGAATTTTATCCGCGAATTCGTGGCAAGTATGTTGCAAATTGCGATGGTGATGATTGGTGGACAGACGAAACAAAATTGCAACGGCAGGTTGATTTTTTAGACACAAATCCTGGGTTTTCAATTTGCAGTACCTGTGCCAAAGTTGTGTGGGCAGACGAAAGTAGGAAAGCATACATTTGGCCCGATAAAAGAATTTTGAAACGGCGTTCCGTTCAGACAATTGCAGATATGCTGGAACAAAACGATATAATTAACAGTTCTGTGATGTACCGCTGGAACTTTGAACCACAAAATTGGCCAACAGCCAACTTTATCCCAGGTGATTGGTTTTTACATTTATTACATGCCCGGCACGGAAAATTGAAAATATTATCCGCCCCCATGGTTAATTATACCAGGTGGAATGGCGGTATATGGCAAGACGGTAGAAATCCTAAATTTCTTATCAATAATGCCAAAGAATTAATTCGTTTTTATGAATGTATAGAATCTGAGTTTGGTGTCGATAAATCTAAAGATGTGGGCAAAGTTGCCGCATCAATTATCTCTGCGTGTGTATCAGAAAATCGCAATGATGTACTTAATAACTTGACGGAATCGTTCCCCGATTTAATTAAGTTCATCAGCAAACTTGCATTATCCCAGCACAAAGAAATAGAGTGTTTAAACACAAAATTAAAACATCGTAAACAGCTTTGGTACTACATCGGTCCAGTTATATTAACAACAATGATCATTCTTGGACTATTATAAAAGAGAAAAAAACAATGAAAATCGGAATCATGCAACCTTATTTTTTTCCATATTTAGGGTATTGGCAAACTCTAAATGCTGTTGATAAATATGTAATTTATGATGATGTTAATTATATCAAAAACGGTTGGATAAACCGCAACAATATTCTATTAAACGGACAAAAGCATCTGATTACATTGCCGTTAGATGGGGCATCCCCATTTTTGCCAATCAACCAAATAAAAATTACATCGAAGATCAAAGAAAAAGAAAAAATTTTAAAAACATTGGAAATGGCATACAAAAAAGCACCACATTTCAATTCGGTATTCCCCATTGTCAAAGATGTTATAATGGACCCCAGTTGTTTGATATCTAATGCGCTGATAAAACAATTTCGAAATGTATGTGAGTATTTAGATATAAAAACTGAATTGATAATATCGTCTAAACTAGTGAAAGATAATTCATTAAAAGCCCAAGACAAAGTGATACATATATGTAAACTTCTTGGGGGGACAGACTATATAAACGCCATCGGTGGACAGGAATTATATTCCTTTGAAGATTTTGCCAAGAATGGTATAAATCTTCATTTTATGAAAACAATATTTACGCCATACAAGCAGTTTAAAAACGAATTTATACAGGGGTTGTCTATGATAGATATTTTGATGTTTAACAGCCCAGAACAAATTCGCCATATGTTGAATCAATATCAACTTATCAGCAACACAAAGGAACGATAATGAATGCTATTGGCGGTTATTTTGGACTAGATAAAACACATGGATGTTTCGCAATTGATGGCGTGGCGGTAAATAGTGCACGTAATGCTTTGCGGTACATTATTCGTGCGTATAGCATCAAAGCGATGTGGGTGCCTTATTATACATGTCCAGTTGTATGGGATGCTTTGCGATCTGAAAATATAGATATGCATTTTTATAGCATAAATGAAAACTTGTTTCCTATTATACCAAGTGCTTCAAAAAATGCATTTGTGTTGGCGAATAATTATTTTGGTATATGTGGTAATAATGTTCAAAAATTGTCACACATATACCCAAATTTAATTGTAGATAATGCACAGGCATTTTATGCGCCGCGTGTAAGTTTTGCGGATTTTTCCAGTCCACGCAAATTCTTTGGGTTGCCGGACGGTGGAATTGCTAGATGTGACGCCATAGTCTCTGAAAATTTGCAGATCAGTGTGTCGTGGGACAGATGTTTGCATTTATTAAAACGTGCTGATTGTGGTGCAACTGCAGGATATTCTGATTTTGTCGACAATGATGAAGCGTTGATTGGTAGACCTGTTGAATATATGTCAAATTTAACCAAACAAATGCTGGGAAATATTGATTATTATGGTGCTCGTAAAATCAGATTACAAAACTTTGAGTATTTGCATAAACATCTTGGCAATATAAACCTTTTGCAAATTGATATGGCAGATACAGATGTTCCGATGGTGTATCCTTTTATGACGAATGATTCTGGTATACGCCAGCGTTTGATTCAGAATAAGATATTTGTTGCAAAATATTGGCCAGGTATAGAACAAGAATGTTGTCAGGATTCGTTTGAATTAAAGCTACAAAATACATTAATACCTTTGCCAATAGATCAACGATATGACATACATGATATGCAACGAATATTGGAGGTTATAAATGATTAAACGTATATTAAAAAATTTGCTTAAATCAACGAATGAGACAGCCGTTATCCCTGAACCAATTATCGAACAAGAAATAAAACTACAACAGGTTTTTATCACGGATAATGGTATAAACAATATTGTTCAGGTTGCAGAAAACATAACTCCAACAGGTCAGGTAAAGATAGAAATAAAGGGTAATAATAATAGAATTATTATTCGTGATTTAAGTAAAATGTGTGGCCAATTTAATATAAGTCTTAATGGTAATAATTGTGTTTTTGAATCTGGAAATGATTTATATATTGCGTCCAGTTTGGTGATTGTACTGGGACAGGATCATCAAAATTTTGGATTGATTGACAACACAAAATGTACATTGGGAAATAATATTTGTATTGAGGGCATGTCAATTGTCACATTTCATAGCAATGCTTATATTGAACTTGGCAACAATTTGATGGTGTCTGATAATGTTGTTTTATATCATACAGATGGTCATCCGATATATGATAATATAACCGGCAAAATAATAAATCCTGTACATCGTATGGTTGTTGGGGACGATTGTTGGTTGGGGGCAAAATGCACGATATTAAAAAATGTTATTTTACCACCAGGAACAATTGTCGGGTATAACGCAGTTGTTTCAAAATCTTTTACTGATCCAAACGGAAAAACTTTTGTTTTAGCAGGTAATCCTGCAAAGATTGTACGCCGAGATGTTTTTTATAAACAAAGCGACATAGAATATATAAAAAACCAAATTTTTAACAAGGTGAACTAAATGATTAACGTACTTATCTTTCCCGCTGGTGAAATAAATTCTATTGAGTTACATGATGCGCTTGCAACTTGTGTAAATATTCATGTGGTTGGTGCTTCTTCTATTGACCGCCATGGACCCTATGTGTTTGAAGACTATGTATCTGGGTTACCAATGATAACTTCCCCCGATTTTTTTGATGCGTTTAATAAATTGCTGGTAGATAAAAATATTGATGTAATATTTCCAACGCATGACACTGTTGCAAAATTCTTGGCAGATAACACAGACAAATTTAATGCAAAATTGGTTTGTGCCAACCGCGAAACATCCGATATTTGTCGTGATAAAGAAAAAATATATGCCGCACTGGCTGGTAACGATTTTGTTCCAAAAACATACGATAACATTGAAACATATCCTGTTTTTGTAAAACCCAAAGTAGGCCAAGGGGCAGTTGGGGCAAAATTGATAAAATCGCCATGTGATATTCCAAATGTAGACTGGAACGATTATGTGATTTGTGAGTATTTGCCTGGTCCTGAATATACGGTTGACTGTTTGACAGATAAAAATGGTGATTTGCGTGTTGTTTCTCCACGATCGCGCACACGTTTAATGGCGGGCATCTCTATGTCAGGTCAGACCGAGCCTTTGACCCCAGAAATTCAACAAATTGCCGAAACGATTAATAAACGGATGACTTTTTTAGGGTTATGGTGGTTCCAAATAAAGCAAGATGTGGCCGGTAAATGGAAATTATTAGAAATATCCACACGTGGTGCTGGTACGATGGCGTTGACCCGTGTTCGCGGAATAAACTTGCCATTGCTAAGTGTTTATACTGCAATGGGGCACGATATAGATGTGCAGCCCAATAATTATATCGTAACAATGGACAGCAGTTTAATTCGGCGGTATAAAATAAATTATGACTATGATACGGTTTATTTTGATTTTGATGATACTTTGATTGTTCGGGGTAAAGTAAATTTGAAAGCAATTTGGTTTTTGTATCAATGTCACAATATGAATAAACGGGTAATATTGCTGACGAAACATGAAAATGAAATTTTTGAATCTATGGCAAAATATCATATTGATCGTGGTTTGTTTGACGCGGTGGTGAATATAAAACCTGATGATAATAAAGCAAATTATATCAAACCCGAACGTGCGATTTTTGTGGATAATGCATATGCTGAACGCAATGCTGTGCGGTCAAAGCACAACATACCCGTTTTTGATGTTGATGGCATAGATGTTCTAATGGATTGGAGGTTTTAAATGAAAATAGCTCTTACATCTGTTTCTGATATAAAAAACTATGGGGATTTGTTATTTCCTTTTATTGCCCGCCAGGAAATTCAGAAGCGTATTCCTGGTGCCAAATTTTGTTTCTTTACACCAACATCAGATGTCATAGAAGAACAAGAGTTTATAGAATATTCACGAAAAAATATAGAAGAGTATGCCCCTGATGTGATTTTAACTATTGGTGGTGAAGTAATACACAAATATGATGATTTAGTATGGCAAGATATGTATCATGGCAAGGTGGCTAAGCCATCAAATGTGATTTTTGACTGGTTGGACTATCCTGCAAAATATAAAGCATGGTTTTCGGTTGGTGTCCTAGATCTGGGGGACCCCAAAATACCTGTATCAGATGAAGAGATTCGAAAATTGAACTATATCGGTGTACGTGGCGTGCTAAGTAAAAAAATAATGGAACACGGATTATTTTTGAACACAAATCCGTCAATAAACATCGTGCCAGATATCGGGTGGATATTCCCCAGATATTTCAAGGATTATAAACGCACACTGAAACATATTGCAAAATCACAACATGTTGATTTAAAACCAAATAATTATTTTGTTTTTAATATCAATTGGACTTCGATTCCAGAACAAAAAATATTGGAAATTTTAAACATACTGGCGGATTTTCAAAAACAAACGCATTTAAAATTGGTTATATTGGACGTTATTTCATCATATAAAAGATTATCAGTGAATATACCACAGTATTTTAAAGACAACAAAGAAGTGATATGTCTTGCGGGTTTAAAGTTAAAGGAAACGGGGGCGTTATTGATGGGCAATCGTTTCTTTATCGGGTCATCATTACACTGCGCTATTACTACATTGGCCAATGGGAAACCTGCGGCAGTAATACACAGGACCAAATTAACTAAATTGCAAGATTTGTTTGGCCACATGATGATGACGGATTTTGTTTCATATGATTGGGATGATCTGTCCGAATTATTACAGAAATTATATGATTTCAAGTCAACGGCAGTTCTGAAAAAGTACGTTGCTTTTATGCAGGCCTGTTTTGATAACAAGTTAGATGAATTGGTGCAAAAAATTATATCGGTTTGTAATATAAATAAACCAAAAATTATTTCATCTGTATGGAATTATATATACAAGCGTCCCCTGAAACATATTCGCAGGTTTTTGGCAAAAATTTCATTTATCCCAACCAAGGCAAAATTATTAGTTGTCGACAATTTCGAACCAAGTTTTTTGCAGACAGGGTTCCGGGTAAAAGAATTTATATGGTTGTTAAAAAATGCACCAGATTGCAAATTGTTAACATTTTCTTCTGATATAATGGTATATAATGACTGGATGAAAAGGCAAAAAACCAAGCAAATTATCTGGTCAACGCCCCAACCATCCAAGATTTATAAAAAACATGTGATGCAATATGCAAAAAAGTTTAATGTGGATAAAAAACGCTTTTTGTTTCTGCGATGTAAAAAATATAAGGCAGATGGCGCATATTTGATGTTCCTATATAATGCATATTTATCAAAGAATTTTTTAGAAAAAAATAAAATTCCTTTTGTTTTTACCTTGTTCCCGGGCGGCGGTTTAAGATTAGATCATGAATTTTCTGATTTTATGCTGCAAAGCGTGTTTTCATCGCCCATGTTTCGTGGCGTTTTTGTCCCACAGAAGGTAATATATGACTATTTGATTCAAAAGAACTTGTGCCCAAAGGATAAAATTTATTTTAGTTACGGTGGCGGTTTCTTTCAATTTACAAAAACAGACGTTCTGCCAAAACAATGGTACAAAAAAGACAAATCGACATTTGATATATCTTTTGTCGCCTATAAATATATGAACCAAGGGTTGGATAAAGGTTTTGATTTGGTCATTCATGCTGCAAAAGAACTGGTAAAGAAATATCCATTTGTACATTTTCATTGTGTTGGCACTAATACACTGGACGATTTTGACGAAGATTTTTCTGATATCGCAGATAATTTGCATTTTTATGGCTCTCGAACTTCTGATTTCTTTCCTTCGTTTTATGCCAAAATGGATATGGCTTTATCACCTAATCGTCCAAATATGCTGGACAAAGGTTCGTTTGACGGCTTTCCCTTGTCAGTAGAAGCAATGTGGTTTGGGGTTCCATTGTTTTGTACAGATGAATTGAAATTAAATCATAATTATGATGCGGGCAAAGATCTGGTAATTATACATCCTGATTTACAAGATATCACGGAAAAGATAGAAACGTTTATTAAAAAACCAGATTTGTTACAGCAGATAGGAACAAGAGGACAGCAAACAGTTCAGCACTATTTTGATATAAACAAGCAACAATCTGATAGAGCAAAATTTATAAACAAATATTTAAATATTAAAATAGACTAAAATTAAATATCGGTGTAATACAATATATTACACCGATGATATCCATCAATTTTTGGGATACAATTTTTTTATCGAATCTATTTTTTCTGTCCATAAATGTGTCTTGTTCTTTATGTCCCAGTAAATCATATCAAGTTGTTCTGCTAATCTCGGATATGCACATTGGCGTTTTTCCACATAGTTGGCAATATCTGGCTTGCCCAATATGATTTTGTTCGATTCTATGTATGCACCACAGCCTGCGGCTATCCATTCTGATTCTGATACAATCATATCGTATTGCGTGGGCTTCTCAAAAAAAGCTTCAACGTGATTGTTTTGTTTAACCAAATAAATTTTTTTCATATAAACTCCTTTACAATGGTATAAGACAACAATTTTGAACAGTTGTATTTCTGGGATCTAATTTAAACGATTGGCCCTTTTTTACCATAAACGCCTGATTAAAACCTCTTTCTGCCGTATTGATTTGGCTTATCATCTTTACATTATCAGATTCTGTGCCGATATATGTTACCAGCCAACTGACCTCATTTGATGTCAAAGCCGTTATATATAACAGTCCTGTTTCTGGAATTGCTATCCATACGCCAGCCGTAGTCGACAGATTAATTTTGCTTGCGTCTGAATATGAAGACAGACATTTGTTTTGGATAAAACTTTGTCCTGTTTCGCCGATGTTTGAAAAGTCCGCACATGCCAATGCCGTACCACCAGCAGTTTCGCCATCGTGTACGCGCAATGTGTTGTTTGTTGTATCCATTGTCACTTCCCCGATTGCCCCGATAAAACTATTATGCTCTGCCGCAGTGCCCCTGCGAATTTGTATTTGTCTTGCCATTTTCTATCCATTGGTTGTATATCTAAATGTTTATTAAACTTGATATACCTGTGTGTTTTGAGCCACGGTTTCAATCAACAAGTTCATGATACAAAAAAGGCCCCCATTGGGCCAAAAATGAATCAACGACTGACATCTGCCAGTCGTTTCTAAGTCAAACCTTGGCCAGGATTATATCAAAAATATGCATAAAAATCAATAAATTTATTAACGGTACAATATTTATCGGCCTAAATACAACGCTGCCCGACATATTCATTTTCCATGTACAAAAAACTAGCGCATATATTTTAATGCGGCCAGGATAATCATTTTATCTTTGCGTTTTATATGCCAATTTTCCAGTGCGTTTTGATACAGTTCTTTCTTTTTTTGTTCAAAATCGTTTGGCATCATATCGTTTTTAATAGAATTACAAATTGCGTGTGCCGGCAACAGATTTTCTGCATCATCGGTACCGCCGTGACTCCGCGGGATATAGTGATCCAGTGACATTTTCTGGTTATTTAAAATTGGTTGTCCACAGATATGACAAATTGGTTGGATTGATAATTCGATTTTCAGATTTATTATAATTTTATGCGACATATGCTTTTTACTTTTTGGGTACAGATTATTTTAAATATAAATACACCGCCCACATGGGGCGGTGCTGTTACGCGGCGGTTCAGAATGAATAGCGCGCGCCAATTTTAATTTCGTGTGCATATACGAATTCATCGGCAACATTGGACGAATTAAACCGATAACCGATATCCAACGCCCAGTTTTCGTTAAAGTTATATGCCGCACCCAGACCAACCTGCCATTCAAAGCGATACAGTGTATCATCTGCAACGGTCTGTTCACCATTCATACGCTGCAAGATAGCTGCGAGTCCTGCCATTGATTCTGGTGGCAACACAGCTGCTTGGTTTAACTCTATATCAATATCAACAGTTGCCTTTTGTCTGTATACACCGAATCCGACACTGGCACCAATGTACGGTGTCCAATTAGAATCAGACAATTCGAAATCATACCAAACATTGGCCAGGTATGAATTATGGCGAACCTTGGTCGATGTTTCGATTTCTGTCGGTATCAGTTCAACCCCAGGTATTGACGGCACACCGAACAGCGGTGCTATATCGCCATCGAATATATCATAATCATCTTCGGATGCGCTGCGCAGGGCGACTTCTAATTCGGCACGAACATTATCAATTTTAACACCTGCGGTGATTTCGCCGGCAAACGCCATGTCAAAGTCCATATCATCGCCACCATTTGGGATGAATGCATCACCAATCGTTGCCAGATTTTCTGGGTTAATTTTTGTTGCATCAAATTTTACGCGTTTGGCGGATGTTCCAGCCTTGTCCGCAACGATGCCCAGTCCAACATATGGGGTTATTTCGACCGCGAATGCCGATGGTGCAAACATCATTGCCGCGATAACCATTGCTATTTTTTTTGTTTTTGTCATTGGTTCTCCCTTTTGAATTTATATCAGGTTTAAATACCTATAAAAACTATCCCATATGAAAAATTAAGTCAATAAAAAAACACCAGATTCTATAATTAATTAAACTTGTTTGGATAGACGCGATGCAGATACTCTATTAACATTTCGTACCCGGCACAAGACGACGGCATAATCATTCCGCGTGATTCCATATCTGATATCTGTTCGGGTGTGACCCATTGGACATGTTGCACCTCGGTCGGTTGCATGACAATATCGCGCATATCTATATCTTGTTCAATCAGCCACACATCAAAGAATTTTCGACTGCGTTTAAAAGTTCCAACCAGTGTCGCGTTTTCTATTTTGGGTGCTATGCCAATTTCTTCGACGCATTCGCGTACACACGCGGCCCATGACGATTCCCCGGCGCGTGCGCCACCACCTGTTTTGCCCCACATATTAGAATACTTTTTCGTATTATTTGGGCGCTGTTGCAACAGTAGTTCGCCATTCGAATTCAGAAACCATGCCTGGACCGACAGTTTATTCAACCCCGCCGGCATATGCCCATGCCGTTGACCAGTGGCGACCACTTGACGTGCATTGTTGTAAAAATCAACTATTTCTGACATGCTTTCTTTAAACCGATGAGAAGATATTATATTCAGCAATATATAAAATCAAATATTTTTTAGATTGGTATATAAAAAACGGGGCGTTGCCCCGTTTTTATATCAATTTTGCGTCACGCAACAGTTGTTCCAGGTATGTCCCGCGAACATGCTTCATACCCTGGTGTTCCAACAGTTTTATAACCCATGGAACATCAATATCGCGTAATTTTTTCCGGTCATTCAAATAATAGATACTTTGCAGCAACATGCGAATATCAAAGCATGAATCAAACACTTCTGGGACACCACGGTCGATATTCAACAGCGTATATACTGCCTGCATCGCGGTGCGCACAGAATATTCGGTTGTAAACACGGTGTCGCGTTCTGTTTCTGCATAGTTGCCAATAAATGCCAGATTTACCGAACCACGCGGCACAACCAGTGGTCTGTCGCCCAATGCGCGTGGCATAAAATATGTCGTTATATATGGCATATGACTGGGGACCGTATTTGACCGATTGTGTACGATGTCGTCAATTTGCGATTCTGGCACCCCAATATGATACAGCCATTCTGCACACAGTTCTGCGCCAGTGCATCCGGCAATTTTCTTTTTCACATAGTTGCCCAATGTGTCTGACAGCAGCCCATATGTCCACACGACTATTTCATTTGGTTTTTGACTGCGAAAGTGTGGCTGGCGTGAAATACTGAACCCGTACAGCCAATTTGAATCTTTGATAGTGACGGGGCCGCTGCTGACGATTGAGCCGCTGTGCGGGTCTTTTTTACAGATTTTTTCAATATACGGCACAACCGTATCATCGGTCAGCGTAATTGTTGCCGATATAACCCAATTGGCATCCGGGATGTTTTCACAGAATTTTTCTGGACGACCGAATTCATCGCACTGGGCGGCCAGATTTTTCCACAACTGCCACGATGCGCCCAGTTCATGCCGCGGGTCGGCCGGCGTATCGTTGTCGCCGTATGTGGTACTTTCTGTGATTGAACCGTTGGTCACGAACACCAAATCATCAGGTGTCAGTTTGATTTCTTTTCTGCGACCTGATTTAACCATTTCTATTTTCTGGGCGACTTTTTTATTTGCGCCGCATTTAACAATAATGTTCGTTATCGTTGTGTCAAAATGGAACTTTACCCCGTTATTTTCCAACCATCGTACCAATGGCGTTATCAGTGATTCATACTGGTTATATTTTGTGAACTTTAACGCCGACATATCCGCCAGACGCCCAACATGATGGATAAATCGCAACAAATACCGGCGCATTTCCATCGCGCTGGACCAGCGTTCAAACGCGAACATCGTTGCCCAATACAGCCAGAAATTAGATGCAAAAAATTCTTCGCCAAACACTTGGTCGATTTGAACATCTTGTAATTTTTCTTCGGGCGTCAAGACCAGGTCTATCATTTCGCGGATGGCATTCGGGGTCAATGTTAATTTGCCGTCATCTTTCATGCGGCGACCGCGATGTTCAATCGCGCGACAGTGCGAAAAACTGGGGTCCGATTTGTTCAGCCAATAAAATTCATCCAGCACAGACACATCCGGATTTTCCAATGAAGGAATTGACCGGAATAAATCCCACAGGGTTTCAAAGTGGGCCTCCATCTCGCGGCCACCACGAATAATGTACCCGCGTGACGGATTTAATATGCCGTCCATACTGCCCCCGGCGATGGGCAATTCTTCGAATATATGAATTTTATTGCCGCGCATTTTGCCGTCACGAATCATAAATACCGCCGCCGCCAGTCCGGCCAGACCGCCACCAACAATATATGCCGACTTTTTTGTCGCATCTGCTGGTGGTAATGGATTGGCAAACGCTTCGTAATTACCGTTGCTGTAATACATGATATCTCTCTCCCTTGGTTTTTTGATACACATGTAATTTTAATACAGCGCGCCCGCATAAATAAACAGGACAGGTTTCCGATTTGACAATTCGTAAATGTTATGAATATAATACAGACATGAAAAAAATACTGTTTGGATTTTTATTGGTCATGACGATGGCGGTCGCTGCATGCGGGGTTAAATCAGACTTGGCCCGGCCAGACCCCACATTCCCGCGCGACTATCCGGTGTATTGATATTTGGTGGGCGTACAGAGATTTGAACTCTGATGGGTTGCCCCACTGGAACCTAAATCCAGCGCGTCTACCAGTTTCGCCATACGCCCATGCCCAGACATGTTATGATAAAAAGTACTTGATTTCCAGTAATTTTTACAATAAAATCCAACCCAGAATAAATAAAAGGTTAAAAAATGGCATCCAAGAAAGGCAGCAAAGAAGTTGTAAAACTGGAAAACAAAGAAACTGGTTATTTCTATACAACGACCAAGAATACCAAGTCTGAAAACACTGCGGGCAAGATGAAGTTTCGTAAATATGATCCGAAACTGCGCAAGCATGTCGTCATGACCGAAGCGAAAATGCCTCATTAATTCCAGGGCATTATTATTTGAACGGACATCATGTGATGTCCGTTTTTTTATGTGCAAAGTGCAAATATTGTGTCGCGGCGCGACAGTATAATTGACTGGATTGCCGCGCCATCTGCGATGGCTCGCAATGACAAGGGATGGTATATCTTGTCATCGCGAGGGAGCAACGCGACCGTGGCGATCCAGTGAATGTGATATGTGTCGCGTTGCGACAAGTTAATTAACCTGGATCCTGGGGTCAAGCCCCAGGATGACGAAGAAGAATGCGCAGGGCCCACTCTTGTGTCATCCCGTGGCTTGACCACGGGATCCAGGTAATATGTATTACAGCATATTTTTAAACATAGTATCGCGGCGCGACAGTATAATTGACTGGATTGCCGCGCCATCTGCGATGGCTCGCAATGACAAGTGTATCAATTTAATACAAAATATTATTTTTCAACTTTAATGGCGCCAAAAGACATATCCATTTGTACCCCATTATCGACACCGGTTTCAGTAAATTGAACGGTACCTGTTACCTCGGTCGGGGTGGTGGACGGTCCATAATACCCAACATTCATATTTGCGCCATTTGCGGTAATAACGCCGTCATCTGCTGTGGCCGCCAGTTGCATGTCTATGGGGGTGCCGCCATTATCTTTGTAATCTGTAAATGATATTGCACCAGTACTATCCACCGTCACATCGTACCAATTCTTAAAGTTTGCGTTCAGTGTGGATGTTTTTGATTGCGTATCAAATGTTAATGTTGTTGGGCGGGCTGCATCTTGTTGCAATTGAACTATATGGGCGCCCTTGGCCACGCGACCCGTGGCACGCCCAGTAAATGTCATGTCAGAATCAATATCAGCAACGGCAATTTTCTTGTCATCATATCCGCCGGCAAATGGCATCAAGAATTCATCCACCCGTTGATCGCCATCCATTGATGATGTTATATTAATCAAACCAAAATCAGAATATGACAATCCCATTTGTTTGGCATCTGAAACATAATCCAGTTCTAAAACCCGTCCGTTTTCAATATCAGAACCATAAAATGTACTGCTGTCCCCCAGTTTTGCCAAATCCACATCGCCAGAATCACGGGTTAATGTCATACCAATAATTTCGCCACTGTCATCAATTTTAAATTTCATTTTATAATCATTCGTGGCGGTCAGTGTTGCATTATCAACCGTTAACACAATGGCGTTGTCGGCCAGTTCTGTACGCGATGTATCAAACACCGCCGTGTTATTATTGCGCCAATTTACAAGGCATTCGGCCGTGTTCGCCCCACTGGTTGCATCAAAACAACTGGCCGCCAATGAACGATTTAATACCGCCATTGCCGCCCACAGTATGTTTGAATCTGTGGCGTACGCCGATTTAATCTGTGCGGCGTTCGCGGTGGTTATTTGATTAGCCAGATTGGCCACATCTATATAATCATCCGCAGATATCACATCAAAACCAGTTGGATTAAAACCCTGTAATTTAAAACCAATCCAGTTTCTGACCTGTAATTCGCTTCGGGAATGCATGCCAGTAATCAATGCATTTGCATCGGCAACCGTATCATCATATTCAGGCGTTTGGATTGGTGGTTTAATATTTGGTCTGTCCTTGTACGGGTTATATTGTGCGGTCCCACTGCCCGATTCCAGGCACCCCGTCAACAGCCCAGATACCAGAACCACAGATGTAATAAACGATATTCGCGCCATGATGTTCCCTTTCCTGATATAACCATCTTACAAATGCCATTGTTTTTATTCAAGTTGTTTTTGCACTTGAATGGTTTTATTAATACCAATATAATTAAATCAAATATTCTGGGGCCAAAGGAGATATATTATGAAAAAACTGTCATGGTTGGCGTTACTGGGGCTGTTGGCGGGGTGTAATGATGGCGGTTCACCATCGGGTGCATATGGTCGCCCAACAGACATGCGCCCTGATCGCAATCCGTTTGTTAACGCGGCAAAAAATTCTAATTCTAATCTGACAACCATGATTGCCACCAACGCGGCCCAGGTTAATGAATATATCAGTGCGCGTATGGTGGGCTATACCGGCACCACAACGCCAGATAAATATGTCGCAGTCGCAGAAATGGCACTGGACCTGGCGACCATGAATGTGGATGAAATTGAAACCGCATTTGATGACACACCCGACATCTTGGCCCAGGCGATGTATGTCTTGAACCATGCGTTGGCGGCCACCTGTGCCGGGGACAGTGGTGCGGCCGTGGCATCATGTATAAACTTGTGGCGCAATGAAAATGTGGGCGCGGTGAATTCTGCGGTTAATATGTTGCGCGCAAATGGCGAATTGCTGAATATCGCCGATGTTGAATTTGCCGCCCCTGATGCAAAACTGAAATTTTCGGTCAATCCAGATACAGGCGAAATAAACGGTATCAGTGTGATTGGCACAGATGGGCAAACCCAATTCACCCGCAATGGAACTGATTTTATAAACGACACATCTGTGTTAACATATGATTCTGGGACGGGCGAAGATTTAATATTGTCTTATTCTGATTTTGGAATGTATACCATCGAAAATAATGCTGATGCCGCCAAGATTGCATATGCGCCGTTTGCGGGTGGTTATGCGGCAAAGCAAATTGATGTTGCAAACATTGAAAAAGACATGTCGTTTTCTGGGCGCGCGGTTGGCACCGCGACCAAGGGTGATGACAGTATAAACCTGGCGGGGACTGCCATATTGAACTTTACAACTGGGGACAGTCCGGTATCAGAACTGACTGCAAACTTTAACAATTGGTATAATGTAAATATAACACAAACTGGCGCGACATCAGATGCCCAGTTTGTATTTACTGGCACCCCGACCAAAACAGATGTTATATTAACAAATACAACCGGCACAGGGACAATGAATATCGGATACTATGGCCCAGACGGCACCCCGACCGAGGCAACTGGTCTGGCCCAGTTCACGGAATCTGGTGTCGAAAACGGGGTTAATTTTAATATGGCGTTTGGTGTAAAATAATCCGAACTAATTGAAAAGACTGTGCACGGTATTTTTATTGCTGGTATGTCTGCCCGGCGCAATCCGGGCAGAGTCTGTGTCAGATAATATAAAAAATTCAATCAACACAACAGAAATCACCATGTCTGTGCTGGACGCTGTTAAAATGGCGGGCGCAATGGTGGATAATGGCGAACTGGATAACGCAGAAAAAATATTAACCCAAATTCCACAAATGGGTGGCGCACTGGAAATAGAGCGTTGGTTTCTGTTGGGGCGAATTGCCGCATATCGTGATAATTTTGATGATGCAATAAAAATCTATCGCACGATACTGGATGCATACCCGGATCTGGCGCGGGTACGATTTGAATTGGCAATTTGCTATATGAAAATTGGGCAATGGTATCGGGCAGATTATCAATTAAGACTGGCCATGGCGGGCGAAGATTTATCAGAAGATGTTCGTCAAATGATGAACTATTACCGATATCTGGTGCGCCAGAATAAAAATTGGAACATCTATTTTAATTTTGGCGCGGCCCCAGATAACAATGTAAATAACGCCACCGGTGGTACAGAATGCATTATGACGATTTTCGGTCCAATGTGCCGCAATCTGATAGAACCAGAATCTGCAATTGGATTAAATTTTACACTGGGTGGGGATTATGAATTCAGGCTGGCCGACCAGTGGCGATGGAAATCCGAAGCGGGCGTATATTCTAATATATACAACCTGCATGATTATGATGATATATATCTGTATTTTGGTACCGGGCCACGATATATCTGGTCACGGGGCGATGTATGGTTGGCCGGAATTGGTTCGCGCCGTTGGTATGGCTGGCGCGGATACAACTGGGGCGCGGGCGCGCGATTAAACATGAACTACGATTTTACGCGCCGGGTTTCTGGGGGAATCAGTTTACAGTACAGTGCAAATCAATATGATTATTATGGCGAATATCTGGATGGTGGGACATATTCCGCAAACGCCCATGTATTTTATTCAATAACCCCGAATATATACGCCATACTGCGTGGTGGCATCACACGCGAAGACGCAACATCAGACACATATTCGTATTGGCAGCCCAGCGTCAGTATCGGTGTTGGCGCAGAACTGCCATACGGTTTTGGCATCTTTTTGCAGCCCATGTTTTACTGGCAAAACTATGACGCGGAACAGTTTACCATAAAAAATGCGCGGCCTGCATATGTTGTCGAACGCGATTTTTCCCAGCGATATTCGCTGTCTGTATCGAATAATAAATTTAGTGTAATGGGTTTTGTCCCGACATTGGTATTCAGTTATACCCGCCGTGATTCAAATATGTGGCAACGCGAATACGATAAATGGAGTGTTGAATTTACACTGCAACAACGGTTTTAATAAAAAATCCCCAAATGGGGATTTTTTATTTTCCAAACTTTCCACTGCGTGGGAATCCGACTGGCACGGTGCGTCCCTGGGATGCGCGGCGTCCCGTCCATGGGGACCAATCGTCCAGTTTTGTTGTACCGCGACCCGTTGTCCAACCAAATCCATCAGATGCATCAAAGAACATTACATCTAACACATATGTGCGTTCGGCGTTGTATTTTTGCAGTATAACACCCTTGCCCCGGGTCATTTCTGGGATTTCTGATGTTGGGAATATCAGCAATTTGTCATTTGATCCAGACATCGCAATCGTATCACCCGTGACCGGCACACACATTATCGCCGGGTTGCGTGCATCTGTGTTCATGACCTGTTTTCCGGTGCGGGTTTGCGCCATACAGTTTTCGCCCGATACAATAAACCCAGTGCCATGCCGCCCAACCAATAAATATTTCACAGATGTATCCAGCACAAACGCAGATATAATATCTTCGTCCGCACCAATATCCACCATCATACGCACAGATTCCCCGAACCCACGCGCAGATGGTAAATCATTTGCCGCAATGGTGAACATCTTGCCCCCACTGGCAAACAAGTTTATCTTGTCTGTTGACATTGCATGAAACGCAAATTGCAGACCGTCACCTTCTTTGAATTTCAAATCCAGATTATTCAAATCCAAACTGCCCTTGGCGGCACGAATCCATCCCATGTTTGACAAGATTATTGTCAGCGGTTCTTTTTCAATAAATTCATCGGTGTTAACAACGATGTCTGTGGTTTGCGGTGCCCATTGTGTCCGCCGGCGTCCCAGTGCGGTCTTTTTATCATATTGTTTTTTAATGTCCGCGAACCATGCCTTTAATTGTTCGTTCTGACGCCCGGGACTGGCCAACAGTTCTTGTAATTCCTTCTGTTCCGCCAGCAACGCGGCATCTTCGCGGCGAATTTCCATTTCTTCCAGTTTGCGCAACGAACGCAGACGGGTGTTTAAAATCGCCTCTACCTGGATATCGGTCAGATTAAATTCTGCAACCAGTACCGATTTTGGGTCATCTTCGTTACGAATGATTTCAATCACCCGATCCAGATTCAGGTAAACAACCAACAATCCGCCCAATATTTCCAGCCGCCGCGCAATGTTGCCCAAACGCCAATTTGTTCGCCGCACCAGCACATTTTTCTGGTGTGCAATAAATTCGCGCAACACATCCCCAATGCCCATCACGCGTGGCACACCACGCGAATCAATGACATTAAAGTTCATGTTGAATTTGTATTCCAAATCCGTCATCGCGAACAAGTGTGCCATCATTTTATCCGCCGGTACATTGCGACTTTTCGGTGTGATAACAATCCGGACATCTGTGGTTGATTCATCGGATATATCGTCAACCAGTGGTAACTTTTTTGCGTCAATCATTGATGCAATTTGTTCCACCAGTTTAGATTTAATAATCCCATATGGAATTTCTGTGATAACAACCTGTTCGGCCCCGCGGTCCAGTTTTTCAACTTCCCATTTTGCACGAATTCTGAACGCGCCACGACCAGTATCATAATTCTTGACAATTGTATCAAAAGAATCAATCAGCACGCCACCTGTTGGAAAGTCTGGTCCAATCATTTTCTTTATAATCTGGGCCGTGGTGGCATCTGGTCTGTCAACAACCAGGGATAATGCATCACAAACCTCGGCCACGTTGTGGGTTGGGATATTTGTTGCCATACCAACCGCAATTCCCATGCCCCCGTTCGCCAACAGGTTCGGAAACGCCCCCGGCATAACCACCGGTTCAACCGTTGTGCCGTCAAAATTCGGCATCATGTCGACACTGTCTTCGTCAATGCCGTCCATAATCAGCATCGCGGCATCGGTCATTTTTGATTCAGTGTATCGATATGCCGCCTGGGGGTCGCCATCGATATTACCAAAGTTGCCCTGGCCATCAATCAGTGGATAACGGACGGAAAAATCCTGGGCCAGGCGAACCATCGCATCATATACAGATGAATCCCCATGTGGGTGATAATGCCCCAACACATCCCCAACAACCGTTGCACATTTACGAAATGCGGCGTTCGGGGACAGTTTCTGGCGCAACATAGAATACAAAATACGGCGATGCACCGGTTTCAGCCCATCGCGAACATCTGGCAATGCGCGGGATACAATGGTGCTGACCGCGTATGACAAATACCGCTGGGACAGCGCATCTGCCAGTTGTTGTGAATCAATTCTTTCGATTACTTGCTTGCTCATGACAACGGAAAATTTAAAACATTTGCAAAAAAATAACAACCGAAAAAATACACCGCGTACATAAAAATAAAAGAAATCATTAAAAAATTTAACTTTTTTGTAATTTTTTACTTGAATTTTTAAATTAAAAATATATATGTATATACAAACTTTGGTTCCCCATTATGGGGCGGGCTGTCAAATTATGGCAAGTCGGGGCATGGTAGAAACAACTGTGTCTGAATGTACGTTACAAATTGCTCTGTTGTGACGAACCAATCAAAAAAACATGTAAAACAATTGACTGTCCGGTTTGTGCCGGTCGGGTCTGTTTGGTTGCAAAGGAGGAAAAGTTGAGTTTTAAATACACAATTCCGTATTTTTTAACTGGTGCGGCAATGTTGTTTGGCACGGGGGCGTCGATGCGTTCAAGTGAAAAAGCATTGCCAGATGTATCGTTGACTTATCCACAAAACAATCTGTTAAAATCGAGAGTTGATTCCATTGATTTGATTGACAGTTTAAATGCGGATTATTCAGTTGTGTCAATGGACGCGCTGTTGAAAACACCAATACGGGCAATAGCACAACGATATGATGTTGTATATACACGCGCCGATGGCAATCAATTCAAACGCAGTGGTGGTACGCGTGCATGGCGCAATAATAACCCAGGGTGCCTGCGCTATTCACAATTCGCCGTGACTCAGGGTGCAATCGGCAAAGCCGGTGGTTTCGCCGTGTTCCCAGATGAAAAAACTGGTCGCGCGGCAATTGGCGCACTGTTGCGGTCTGACAAGTATTGCAATTTAAGTATATCACAGGCGATATATAAATATGCGCCACCACATGAAAACGATACCCAAAGATATAAAAGCCGGTTGCAAAAAATGACTGGGCTGGCGATATCAACCAAAATCCGTGACCTGAGTGATGAACAATTGTCACGCGTTGTCCAGGCAATTTGTGTTATCGAAGGATGGCGCACCGGTACCGAGGTCGCAATTGCACCAGTTAAAGCGACTGAAAAAATGGATACCGCAAAAATTTATGCAATGGCGCAACAGGTAAAACTAAACCAATTACGTCAAAACGCACGGTAAAAAACGCGCATTATGCGCGTTTTTTTATACAATTTTATTTTTTATCTCGCGAATTCGGGCCAAAATCTCGCGCAGGTCGGCATCAGACACCGATGGCGTTGGCACATTTCTTAATTCATCCGCCAAGACAATACACAATGTTGCCAACAGTGCATTTTCTGGCAATGGTCCAATTTTATCCAGAATTTCCCGTGCGCGCGCATCAACCATCCGCCCCAGTTCAATCAAACGCGATTCTTGGCCGTCTTCACAGCCCATGGGATAGTTTTTATTAACGATTGGTATTGATACTACACTCATTTCAAATTCTTTAATATAGATATCGACTGATTTATCATTTCTGTGGCGCGGGCATTTTTTTCACGCAATCCGCGCACCTGTTCGGTCAGAATTGCCACCTCTAGATCTGTTTGACGACCGGCATTCGCCGCCGTAGACCGCAGGCGCGCCACCGCATCGTCCAGGGTGGCCAGTTCTTGAAATATTTGCTGTTTTACATCGGACATAATCACAGTTTAAGATATTTTTTACATGCGTTCAACACTAAAATGTGATATAATGGCGGCATCAGGTCGGGGGAATGAATTCTATGAAGACAAAAATCATATATATTTCGGGCAATGAAGTGTTTGATATGGCGGATATTCGCGCCGCATTTGATGAAGTGCGTTCAACATTAAACTTGGGCGGCGATACCGTTTTGTTTGGTGTGCCGGTCGATGCCGATGACGCATTGGCGAAAAATACCAGTGCAGAAAAAACAGATGATACAGACGAAATAACCGCCCCAGATACCGTTCCACATATTGAAACAGTTTCCCATGATACAGAAATAATTGATACAGTTGCGACAACTGATGTGGCACCAGACGCGCCAGTACAACCAAAGAAATCACGCGGGCGCCGCCGGGCTGTTACCACAGATGTCGCCCCAGAACAGCCACATGACGAAGTGTCTGCGCCAGATGCACCCAGCGAAAAAATTATTCCAATTTTGTCTATCTTGGCCGCAAAGAAAGATTCTGATACGCCGGCTGAAAACGACACACCGGACGCGGATATCACCATCGCATCAGCCGAAGACAGCGCCGATGCAGATGCATCAATTGTTGCCGATATTGATATCAGCGCAGAAATTGCCGAACCTGTCACAACAGACGGTGCAGCAGTTCAAACAACAACAATTGCAGATATGATAACTGACGATGCCCCCAGCGCACCAATCGAAAAAACATTGGAACAATTGCTGGAAAGTATGGCCCCCCTGCGCGAAGATGCGGTCGAAGATACTGTGGCGCATGAAACAGATACCGCAGAGCCCGAAAATGACGATGTGGCCATGAGGTCAGATGCATCGGATGCCACGCTGGAACAACTGGCCGCGGAATTTGCCGAAAACCAGGATAAAATCCCATCTCCGCAAAAGGCAGACACGCACAGCAAAATTGGAAAACTGAAAAATATTTTGCCGTTTAAAAAGGCCAAACGCGATGATAGTGGCATTATGGGCGACCTGTTTGGTTGGGCCGGAATTGCCGCAAATGATGACGATTTTTCTATACCGGGATTTTTTACAAACGCCGCATCAAAAAAATAGGCGCGCAATAATGAAACATGAACATAGATACAATTCTTAGACTGTTGCAAAATTCTGGTTTCCATGTATTGGGAATGGACAGCACATATCTGTATCTGGAAGATCCATCGTGTATATTGCGCAGTTTTGAAACTTTTTTCGAATACGCATGGGTTGTTATTCTGTGCATTACCGGGTTATTTCTGTTTGGATGGGCGATATCGTTAATTCGTGGTGCCAATACAGATTATTTTACTAATCTGCGCAGTTTGATAATTATGCTGGGGACAATATCAGCAATTGTACCAATTGTTAATATGGTATGGGGTGATGATTTGTTTGCGCGTGGCTGTCGCACAATCCAGGTATCTTTTGATGAACTGAATAAGTTACTGGATGTGCGAAAACTGGAACTGGACAGCAGTGACGAATACAATTTATACGAAGAATTTGATATATATGATTCTGGGGCGCCAGATGACGATACTCCATATGCCCCATATTCTGATGCCCCAGTACCGGGTGCCGGCAGTCCGGCCGAACCAGAAGTAACCGTGTCTGATGATGACAGCACAATGCAAAAATCTGGTAAAACCAAGGCAAACGCCCACACCCCCAGTGGTACGGATCTGCCAACCAGCGCCAGCGCATCTGGCAAAGATGTAATTTATACAAATCCAGACGGGTCGCGTTATCGCTATACAGATGGCACGCGTGCATGGCGCAACAATAACCCAGGAAATATACGATATTCTGATTTCTCACGCCGCATGGGCGCAATTGGCGAAGCGGGTGGATTCGCCGTATTCCCAGATGTAGAAACCGGCAGGCGCGCCATTGCCGCGCTGTTGCGCAGTGATTCTTATAACAATTTGACTATCGCTGGCGCAATCAGTCGGTATGCGCCACCAATAGAAAACGATACAGAAAAATACCACCGCAAGATTGAACAACTGACCGGGTTATCGATAAATCGCCGTATGAGTGACCTGGACGACACCGAATTTGCCCAGGTTGTTCGCGCCATACAACAAATCGAAGGTTGGGGTGTCGGACGCGTTGTACCAGAATAACTGACCAAGGGATGAAAATTATGACAATAAAAAACGAACAGGGCGGCATTACTGTAAATATATTGTTAATCATTATGCTGATTGTGATTGGGGCGCTGATTTACATATTGGCCGGCGGTACGGTACCGCGTATTGGTAAAACAGGTGGCGTTACATCGCCAACCACCATGCCAGATGAACAACAACTGTTTACCACGCCTGGCGATGAATTCACAGATGGATTGGTCAACCCCGGGTTTTCACAAGAATATCAACTGGATGAATTTGGAACTGGCGTGACCCAGCGGGATATATTTGATATTGATATAAACGGCGATGGTGCACGCGACCGCATAACCCGCACACGCAACGAAAATGGTACTGCACATTTTTACTATGAATACAAAATCGAATTAAACAACAATGGCGAATACATCGATATTACCCCAGATGGGTTCAGAACAACCGAAGGGGCCGAATGTGCGCTGACAAAATTTCAATTCAAATTTCAACCAGAATTTCGCGTAATCAAGATTTCACGCCAATGGCAAGATTCGTGGAACGCGCCAACAATGGCAACGCGGACAATATATTCACTGGCTGGTACAGAATTGGCCCCAGTAAAATCACAGCGATTAAAATCTGTGTGTGATGTAACGGATTTATTTTAATATAAACATATTGCGTGCAGAATACAGAATTCCGCCCGATACCAAGAAATGATCATATAATTCAATTTCGCACTGATTCAGTATATTCTGGATAGTTTTGGTTATTTCTGCATCTTGTTGGGAAAAAGTTGTATGTGGTGTTGGGTGATTGTGCAGCAATACCACCGAACGTGCGTTTAAATCCAGTGCATTCTTTAATATCTTGCGCGGGAACACTGGCGACCAATCAATTGATCCTGTGCTGTGCAGTTCATCCATCAATAACCGCAGATTTTTATCCAGGTATAAAACATGAAATTCTTCATCTGTTTTGCCAATTAACTGCAAAACACAATAATTGCGCAATGCCTGGTCATCATGAAATATCGGACCAGATGTTAATTGAAACTTGCATCCGATTATCATCAATTGTGCGATGGCTTTTAGAAAAATCGCAGTATTTTGGCCGACACCCCGATATTTCATCAAATCGTCTATGGGTGCAGATATAATTTGATATATGCCACCAAACTGCTTTACCAGGCCACGCGCCAACGGACGAACATCACGGCGCGGAATGACATAACTTAATAACAGTTCCAGCAATTCATAATCTGCCAAATGACCGTCCAGAAACTTCTGGCGCAGACGCCCACGATGTCCGGCATGAAAAGATAAATCTGTTTCGTCTGGTTTCACCGCACACCCCGCGAAATTTATCTTAGACCATTTTTTCTGTGAATATTATCACACCATCTTCGGTTATCCCCAGTGTGTGTTCCCACTGGGCAGACAGCCCCCCATCAACCGTGCGCGCCGTCCATCCGTCTGGGTCAATCTTGCATTCTGGACGACCAGTGTTTATCATCGGTTCAATCGTAAAGACCAACCCAGGAACCATTTTTACATTATCCCAATGCCGGTCGTAAAAATGAAATATTTGCGGGTCATCATGCATAACCTTGCCAATGCCGTGGCCAACAAAGTCGCGCGATATCGAAAACCCGTGGGGCAGCACAACCGATTCAATTGTTTTACCAATTTCTGATAATGGCACCCCTGGGGCGCATATTGAAATCGCGGCATTCAGTGCATCTTGGCATGTTTGCACCAATTCGCGTGCACGGGGCGTGACATTACCAATCATAAACATTCGCGATGCATCACCGTGAAACCCCTTGTATTCTGCGGTCAGGTCAACATTCACAATATCGCCATCTTTTAATATCACATCGTCACTGGGGATGCCGTGGACAATAACATCATTGACCGATGTGCAAATGCTTTTCGGATACCCCTGGTACCCCAAGTCAGACGACCGCGCACCGTTTGCATGCAAAAATTCTGCCACCATGCGGTCAATTTCGCCCGTGGATATGCCGGCGCGAATATATGGTGTAATGTGATCAAAACAGCGTGCCACCAAATCCCCAACCACACGCAAGCGTTTAAAATCTTTGGGTGCATAAACAGAAGATAACATTTTCTTACTTCCTTCGTTTAACAGACAATTTCATTGCGCGCAATGCCAATTTTAACGAAAAATCACGCAATAATATTTCGCCTGGCATGCCTGTTGTACGCAACTGTCGTTCCAGTTCGTTCAGGCGGCGCAACACGGCAACAATTTCTGATTCTGGCCATATTTTTATCGCCATGTTAAATTTATCAGCAACCTTCCAAAACAGACGCGGTAATTGCCCTTCGACAACGGCGGTTAATAATTTTTTAAAATGCCCATTCAGCATGCGAACCAACATATTCGGATCAGTGTTATCGTACAGCAATCTGTCCAATGCAACCATTGTTTGTTGCAAATGCCCCGCCGTTAATGAATATAGGTAATCATCGGTATTTGCCGCGCCTGTGTCTGGCAAACATTTTTCTACATCATCCAGTTCGACCGTTTTTTTATCGTCTACATACAACGCAATCTTGGCCAAGAATCCGCGTGTAATTCCGCGATCACCCCCCAGGTGCGATGTCATGTATGCCATGGCGTCTGGGGTTATTTGTTGAATTCCGGCGTCTGCGGACAATTCACGCCGTATTAATGTGGCCAACGAACGCGCATCGTCTGTATAACACGCCAGGGCCGCCAATTTATCATCAGATTCAAACAGTGCGCGCAATGCGCCACCCGCGCGTAAATCACCCGCGGTAACGATAACTGTTGCACACAGCCCAGAATGCGTAACCAATTCTGTAATATATTTTGCATCACCATCGCCCGCATTAGATATTATAACCATCTTGCGGCCACCAAACATCGATGGACTGCAACTTTCGGCGAACAAAGCATCTTGGCGGTCGCGCAATTCATCAGAATCTAGGGCGAACATATTATCTTTTTCGATTTCCAGTTTTTCAACCGCACGGTCACAAAACTCATCAACCTGGCCCGCATCAGGACCGTATATCAAAACCGCACGAATGGTTTCAATTCCGCTGTTAAAATCTGATTCTTTCCATTTCATTATTTTTTATCGCCAATATTTTGTTCATAGCGATATGTTTCTGCGATAACGCGCGCACCAATTTTTTCCGCCAACACACCAATCGTATTTTGGACCGCGTTATTGTATGATGCATTCGCCGCAACCAGATACCGCACAAATGTATACGATTCAGACGCACTTTCCGAACCATGTGCAATTTCTGTATCACCCACCGTCAGTACATAGTTCGCCGTCAGCACAATTTCTTGCCATGATGCATCCCCGGTTGGTTCCAATGCCTTGTACCGGGTGACAGGTTCATTCAGATCAACAGTCAATGTATATGTGGCACCCGCATCATGCATGCCGCCGAACTTTGCGTTCAGACTGTTACGCAAATCAATGCCGTTAATACCACTGATTGGCGCAACATAAATATCTGTGTCGCGTTCCGTATACATCGGTGTAAAACCACATGCAGATAAAATTAATAATGCCGCCAGATATTTTTTCATGTTTTTTGTTTTCCTATTGCATTTTATCCTTATATTACCTAGACTTTTAATAAAGCGCAAGGGGGAATAATGAATATTTTTATGATGATTTTGGTTGCCGTATTTATGGTCGGTTTCTATTTAATCAGCAGCCCCAGCCAACGCGTGATTACCCAAGAAACAGAATATGCCGTTAATCGCGCAGATATGCGGTCAATTGCGCAATGTGCATCGGCCGTGCATAATGCAAAAATTCGCGGCACTGTATTTAACGATATTTGCATTGAACAAAATTCTGTGACCAGTCAATATGTCTGTCTAAACAGCAGCAATCGCATCACAGAATGTGAAGTTACGCGCAATAAAAAACCAGCGTACAGTTATATCATCACAACGACCGCCGCACTGGATGCGACAAATTATAACAGCATGCTGGAAATACTGGAATCAGATTTTCCAGACGCTGGGACATTTGGTATATATCTGGACGGTAAAATTATGGCGGGTGGCGCGTATTCTGCGCGCAGTGTTCCTGGTGCGATAATTGATGAACTGGGGCTGGCGAATGGACAACTGGTATATCTGACGCAATATGAAATCCCAGATGCAGATACAACATTTTCTGCCGCGGTCCAGGCCGATGTTATATGCCCAATCGGCACGATTAAAACATATCGCTTTGGTCGTTGGCAATGTATCGGATATAACACCAAAACAGACTGTGGCGGCGATATGATATGGGATTCAGAACTGTTGGAATGCGTGGCAGATGAATCAAAAAAGCCACTGTGTGCGGAACAGCAAACGGCCGTTTTGGTCGACAGTGTTTGGGAATGCGTTAACCCGTTCCCAGAAAAGTCATGCCCCGCCAATATGATTGCACGATTAAATTATACAACACTGGAATGGGAATGCGTGGCCGATCCAAACGCAACATCCAGTGTAAAGAAATGTCAAAATGTGATACAGGGCGCGGTATTCGGCGCAATTGGGACAACATTGCGTGTGCCGGCGGCATCATCCTGCACAGATTGCGAGGTTATGATTACAGATCCTGAAACATGCGTATCGGCATGTATTCCTGACCCAACCAAAATAAATGATTCGGCGTGCTATCCGGGGGATGCGGGCGAATGTACGGGCGCGGACCGCGGGATATATTTTGGTTTTCCATCACGTGCATATGCCGCCAATATTTCGGCGATTGATGGACATACCGTACCGATTGATACAGCGCATTCGCAAAACAGAATGTTTAATTGCCTGGAATGCGTAAATGGTGAAATTGATTCAGAACGTTCTGTGCCACCATATATTGCAATATGTAAATAAAAAACGCGCCAGGTAGCGCGTTTTTTATCTTTGATAAAAGCTTGTTAAAAATTCGTCTAACATTCTAGAGTACATTTCGTAATCTTCCCGTGCCTGTTGATATTGATCGGCGGACACAGAATGTGGGTTATCCAGAGTGATACGCAGATTGTCCAATGTATTTTCCAGACGATAAATATATTCTTCATCTGGGTCAAATTTTGGACATGTACTTTCGCTTTTTGGTGTAATTTCTGTGCGACATGGGGCTTGTTTTATTGCTGGTCGTACACCATTTGGATGGCGTGCTTCGACCATTTTTATAATTTCTGGACGATACGGTGACCGTTTTGGTTTAAAATCTTTGGCATTTTGACATGCAATTATTTTAATTGCGGCACACAAGACAGACAATTTTTGATAATTTTTGTTTGTATATCCGTCTATTAGTTGTATAGATACGGGATCATGCAGAACATCATTCCATTGACCACGGGGATTTGCATTCAAGCTCATATATTCAATCAGTTTATATTGAACTTCGGCAATTGGGGACTGTTTGTCAGATATCTGCGTGGTGCAAAAACGATAGATATTATTTCGATTATTAAACATAAATGGGGATACGGTACCAAAGCGAACTGGATTATACGACATCTCGTACCACAGCGCATCACATATCACATCGCCGTCTATTTTACCCGTCGGCAAATCAACAAATCTTACTGGGTTATCCCAAGTGTGACTTTTGCGAATCTTTCCAACAGCCGCATACAATTCACATGGCGCAAAGTTGCCGATATATTTGCGCGCAGTACTGTATTGCAAGATTTTTTTTGTCTGTTCGTCGGTTAACTGTGGCATGGTCGTTCCTTTGTCTTTACCCATATAAATATAATACTTTTATAAATTTTGTCAACCCATTTGATAAAAATATAACCATGGTGTTTTTACCATGGCTATATATTTTTGCTATGCGACTGCGCGCGTAAAACTGCCAGAATCCAGCAGTTCTTTGACCGCGAAATGCTTTACCTTTTTCGCAGATGTTTGCGGCAGTTCATCTTCGGTAATTGCAAAGTGCCGCACCCATTTATATGGCGCAATCTTTAAATTAGATGCCTTGACCATGGTGGCGACACGCGATATCGGGGTGCCTGGCGTGACCTGGAATACGGCGAACGGGACAGTTTTACCCTTGATCACATATTCGAACACTGCCGCCGCCAATATGTCCTTGTTTTGCAGGTACAGGTCTTCCAATTCATCAGGATATACATTTTTCCCGCTGTCCAGAACGATTACCTGTTTTTTACGCCCCTTGACAACCAGACGGCCACGGCGATCCAGTTTGCCCAAATCACCAGTTTTAAACCAGCCATCTTCGAATGCGGCATTATTGGCGTCCTTGTTGCCGATATATCCCGGCATAACCAATTTTCCGCGCACCCATATTTCACCAATACCATGCTTGTCAGGGTTATGAATTTCTATTTCATTACCCGGCAGCGGGCCTGCATAGTGCATCGACCCGTCTGGCATGCGGAACGCAAAGTTAAAGTTCGCCGGTCCGGTTGTTTCTGTCAAACCATAGCAATCGCCAACGGCAAACCCCATTCGTTCAAAGAATTTGCGAATTGTGGGCTTTAATGTTGCGCCGGCTGAAACCAAAACTTTTGTGTTGCCCCCAAACAGGTCATGTACCGGTTTTGTAACCCGGTTAACAATCGCGCCCAACCCAACCGCACGCAAAACATGCCGCATCGAAATGACAACACGCATCAATGTATAAACATGCTTTTCTTTGGCGGTTTCGATAATCTTTTTGTAAAAAGTTTCCCAGATACGCGGAACCGCGGGAATAACCTCTGGCCGGTATTTTTTAAAGTCTTGCATGAATTCGCGGGGGTTCAAGACCGGCTGTAACAACAGTTTGCCACGCAACACCAGCGGTGCAATGATATTTATCACCACGCCATATATGTGATACAGTGGTAAAAATCCGTAAAATGTGTAGCCAGGATGAATTACCGGCTGGTAAAATAATGCCCCATCCCCCAGTGAAATGATATTATCATGCGTCAGACCAACAACCTTTGGATTGCCGGTTGAACCCGATGTAAATGACAACATCGCGATATCGTCACGCGTGGCATCTGCGGCCGAAAATTCGCGTGCATCTGTATCGTCAACAGATTCGATATCATACATCTTTGGTCCCCCAGAAATAAAATAATTCCGCTGGGCCAATGCCAGTTTACATTTGGTTCGCCGCATCATGTTCAAATGTTCGGACTTTGCCAACCCGGTATCCAGCATCAACACACGTGCACCCTGGGACACGATGGCGAAATATGAACGAATAAAATCAGGGGTATTACCCGATAAAATCGCAACCGTGTCACCACGCCGAATTCCAAACTTTTTCGCCAGCAATACGGCGCGTTGTTTGACGCGGCGCAGCAAATCTGCGTATGTTTCGTTTTGACGCACAAAAAATATGCGGTCTTTGTTTTGGCTGCAAACCTGGTGCAGCATGTCGTATATGTTTTTTACCATATTATTCCACTTTTTATATTTTGTTATATGCATGCGTAATGTTATGCACATGTATACTATAAACATTTTGTGGGCGGAATAACAACCTATTTTATGCGTTCAAAAAATTACCCTGTTCGTTTCTGTACAGATGCATTTTGTCAATATATAGACGCCGATTCGTAATTTTTTATCTATATTTTGTATTTTTGCATAAAAAACGAATCAGGTTTTCATCCAAAAAAACAAAATATTTCATACAAAATATCGTTTGGTGTATAAAATATATGAATCGCATCCCCCCCAACCCCGCAGAAAATCCCATTTTTAAAAAGTAAAGCGAAAAATGAAAAAAATTTTATTTTTTATCTGTTGCCGCAACACAGTATATACTATATATTGTTATCAAATTTAAAAAACAACCACTAGATATTGATATTGGGGTATAAAAATGTCTGTATCAGAAAACGATAATAAAATTCAGATTATTCCGACACTTACCACGCGTTTGAATGTTGTGCAAAAGCGGTCGGGGGAAACCGTACCGTTTGATGCGAAAAAGATTTTTGACGCAATTAAAAAGGCCGTGGCCGTAACACACGAAATCACGGATATGCAGGTTGCAAATATTACCCAGGCCGCACTGAACAAACTGGATGTCGCGTTTGTCGCAAAAACACCAACTGTCGAAGATGTGCAAGAGGCGGTTATCGAAGCCTTGATGGATGCGCGTGCGTATAAAACTGCACAAAGTTATATTATATATCGTCAAAAACGGACAGAGATTCGCGATTCTTATGTTGATGCGGTCGAAGTGATTGATGGCTATGTCGGTGGATCGAATTGGCGAATCAAAGAAAATGCGAATGTTGGATATTCGATTGGCGGGCTGATTTTGCGCACATCTGAACGGGTGACGGCGGAATACTGGCTGAATCTGTACCCACGCGAAGTAGCCGAAGCGCACAAGAATGCATCAATTCATATTCATGACCTGGGGTGGTTAACTGGATATTGCGCCGGTTGGTCATTGCGCGAGTTATTGTACGAAGGGTTCAATGGCGTCCCTGGGTACCTGCAATGCGAGCCGGCGCGGCATATGGCAACGGCGATTTCGCATATGGTGAACTTCTTGGGCACATTACAGAATGAATTTGCCGGCGCCCAGGCGTTTTCTTCGGTGGATACATATCTGGCGCCGTATGTTCGCGTGGATAATCTGTCGTATGCCGATGTTAAAAATGCCATGCAAACATTAATCTTTAACTGTGCGGTGCCATGTCGTTGGGGAACCCAGACACCATTTATTAACTTCACATTCGATTGGACATGCCCCGAAGATTTAAAGAATCAACATCCGTTCATCGGCAAGCAGCAAATGGATTTCACTTATGGCGACCTGCAACCGGAAATGGATATTATAAATCGTGCATTTTTGGAAGTAATGACCGAAGGCGATGCCATGGGGCGGCCGTTTACTTTCCCAATTCCGACATATAATATCACCAAGGATTTCCCATGGTCGCACCCGAATGTTAAACCATTATTTGACCTGGCGGCCAAGTATGGAATTCCAAACTTTCAGAATTTCTTGAATTCTGATTTAAATCCGACCGATGTGCGGTCTATGTGCTGTCGGTTGCGGTTGGATGTGCGCGAATTGTTAAAGCGCGGTGGCGGCCTGTTCGGTTCGGCAGAAAAGACCGGGTCAATCGGTGTCGTTACAATTAATTTGGCACGGTTGGGCTATACGCACAAGGGCGACCGCGAAGGATTGTTCCGTGAATTAAAGCGTCTGTTGGATTTGGCGCGTGATTCACTGGAAATCAAGCGCCGCATTATATCAAAAAATATGGAACGCGGTCTGTATCCGTTTACACGCCGGTATCTGGGCAATTGGGATCATCACTTTTCGACAATTGGGGTAAATGGTGCCAACGAAATGGTTCGCAACTTTACCAACGACAAGGAAAATATTGCGACCCCAATGGGCAAAAAATTGGTGCTGGATCTGATGGACTTTATTCGTGAAAACCTGGTCCAGTTCCAGGAACAAACCGGCAACCTGTATAATTTAGAGGCGACCCCAGCCGAGGGATGTTCATACCGATTTGCCAAGACAGATGTCAAGAATTTCCCAGACATTATCACGGCGGGGACCAAAGATGCACCGTACTATACAAATTCAACGCAATTGCCGGTGAATTATACAGATGATCCGTTTGTCGCGCTGGAACACCAAGAAGAATTACAGCGTAAATATACAGGCGGAACAATGTTGCACCTGTATATGGGCGAACCTGTGTCCAGCGGTGCGGCCGCAGAAAAAATCGTTCGTACGATTTTCGAAAACTACAAGATTCCGTATATGACGCTGACGCCGACATTTTCAATTTGCCCAAAGCATGGATATTTGCCGGGTCGGTATGAATTCTGTCCAAAGTGTGATGCGGAAATCGCCGCAAATCAGAACGCGGTTATGGACGCGGCAGAAAAAGTTTTGAAATAAACAACAAAACCAAAAAAACAAGAAAGGGAGGAAAAACATTATGTCAGAAGTAATCACGCAAAGAACACCATGTGAAATATTCTCGCGCTCTATGGGGTTTATCAGACCTGTTTCCAATTTTAACATTGGAAAATATTCTGAATTTTGCGAAAGAAAAACATTTACTGAGGCAAACAGTCTGACCACTGGCCAGCGTCACAGTGAATTGATGAAGAAAGCGGCATAAGGTTATGAGAGAGATTCAGATTGGTGGATTGGTACCATTCACAACAATTGATTACCCCGGGAAATTGGCGGCTGTGCTGTTTTTGGTGGGGTGTCCGTTGCGGTGTGCGTATTGTTCTAATCCACATCTGATATCCCCGCACGATGGCGAATACGATCCGGACAAGGTTTTGGAATGGCTGGGCAGTCGCGTTGGAAAACTGGAAGCGGTCGTATTTTCCGGGGGCGAAGCGTTAATGCAAGGCGATGCAGTAATTGATTATATGCGACGTGTGCGCGAATTGGGCTTTGCCATCGGGCTGCATACAAATGGGTTTTATCCCGACACATTGGCACGCGCCGCCGATGTTGTCGATTGGATTGGTCTGGATTACAAGGCACGGCGCGATAAATACGGCGAACTGGTCGGGCAAAACATTGCACATGATCATATGATTCGCAGTTTGGACATCTGGCAATCAACCGGCAAAGACTTTGAAGTGCGCATCACATGCGATCCGCGATTTGTTACCAAAATGGACCTGATGGAAATCGCAAACGATTTACATGCGCGCGGTGTGAAAAAATTTGCCGTTCAAAAATACATCCCGCATTTCGAAGATTCTGAACACAATACAACACCCGCTATGCGCAGCCAGTTCTTTACAGATGATAACCTGCGCGGGTGCATAAACGCCCTGTTTGATTCTGTTACATGGCGCGAATAAATTGATTTTTTCGTTTTTATTGCATAATATCCAAATATGGAACTGAATCAGTTTTTTATTGATGAATACGATTCGCCAATTGGGAAAATTACCATGGCGGCGTGCGATGAAATGCTGTGCGGTCTGTGGTTTGTGGGACAAAAATATTATATAGCTGGCGTGCCAGAAAATTGCGTTGCAAATGCAAATGTGCCAATACTGAAACATGCAAAACAATGGCTGGACAAATATTTCGCCGGCATGCAACCACGCGCCACAGAATTAACCATATCGCCACACGGTACAGAATTCCAGCGGCGGGTATGGCGCGCACTGGTTGATATCCCGTATGGTGCAACCACGACATATGGCGATATTGCGCGGCGCATCGGCGCAAAATCACCGCGCGCCGTTGGCGCGGCAATTGGCCATAATCCGATATCTGTTATTATTCCATGTCATCGCGTAATTGGGGCAAATGGGAACATGACCGGGTATGCCGGGGGACTGGGGATAAAACGATATCTGTTAACACACGAAGGCGCAATATGACAAAATCACCCACATGGTCTGATGGCAAATGTCGATGCCACTGGGCGAACCCGAAAAATGAACGATATATAAAATATCATGATACTGTGTGGGGTATGGGTGTGCATGATGATGCGGTGTTGTTTGAAATGTTAATATTGGAAACATTCCAGGCGGGTCTGTCGTGGGAATGTATATTGAACAAGACAGACGCATTTCGCCGCGCATTTGATAATTTTGATATAAATGCGGTCTGTGATTATGATGCAGAAAAAATATCTGAATTATCCAACAATGCCGGTATAATACGCAATGGTCGCAAGATTGCCGCCGCCATAACTAATGCGCGCGTGTTTCGTGAAATTCAGCGCGAATACGGCACATTTGATAAATACATATGGCATTGGACGGGCGGGCGCGTGGTATACGAATACGGCATTACGCGGTCAGAATTATCGGATAAAATATCCGATGACCTGCGGCGGCGCGGTATGCGATTTGTCGGCACAACAACAATTTATGCATATTTACAGGCAGTCGGCATAATAAATGCGCACGAACCGGGATGTGTTTTGTATTCGTGCCAAAAATAGTATATGGCATCCATCTATCCTTTATATATGCTCTCTGCATACACTCTGGCGGAGACTTGATTTTTTGAATGGAATTCACTATATACCTGTGCATACAGCATAGGGCTAGTTATGGCAAAAATATCAACAGTTTCTGAAATGGAAAAATTTTTGTTATCAAAATCATCGACCGATGATTTTGTATTCGGTGCGGACAAGCACGGTGTGCCTGATAAAATTTTATCGGCCGATGATATTCGGCGCGATGTGGCGATATTTGCGCGATTATTAATTCGTGTGTATGTTGGGTGGCCCGTGCATGATGAAATTATAAAAAGACGCATTTTGAAACACCTGATTAATATTTATAATGATGCACGCGAAATGCCGGCTGATGAATTTTTCAAATTATTAAAACCCGTTGTGGCCGATATCCCCGATAATCATATATCCATCAGGTTTGGCACCACCCGTTTCGGAACAAAATATAAAAATCCGTATAAAAATGTAGGAAAAAATATCGCGGGTGATAAATCTGTATACGGCGAAATGCGCGATGGTGGTGTTGCGGCGATTGGATTTTCAACAATGATAAAATCAGACGAATCCAAAAATGCCATTATTGATTTTTCAAAAAATATATTGCAGGAATCAAACGCGTTGGTTATCGATTTACGTGGTAATACCGGTGGCAACAGTTGGTATTCAGATTTATTTGCGGAACACCTGTGTGGTGCATGGATTGACAGTTTCAAAACTGTATATGTCCGTACAAATTGTGATGCTCAAAAATTTTTGTCGGCTGTATATCCAACGGCGCCGTGGGCAAAACTACCTGAATCCGAAGAGTTAGTTGTATGGAAAACGGGAAAAAACTATACGCCTGATACAAACAAAGCATACATGAAACCAATTTATGTTTTAACTGACCGTCAAACTGCGTCATCGGCAGAAATGTTTTTGTTGCGAATGATGCATCACCCGCGTGTGACGGTGGTTGGTGATAATTCGTCTGGGACCGAAGTATTCGGCAATGTCGGCCGCAGCATGTTGCCAAACAGCCAAATCAAAGTATCTATCGGTATGAACTATCGTGTTTTGTCCCAGGAAAATTTTGAACTAAATGGCATCACGCCGAACATAAAATGTCCCGAAAATACAGATGCGCTGGACGTGGCACTGCGGGAAATCGCAAATCAGCAAATTTTATCGCAATTGATGAATTCGAAAGATAAAGCGCGGTAATAAAAAATCCCCATGTGGGGATTTTTTATTAATTTTTGGTAATTGTTTTTGATTTATTAGCCCGCTTTGTGATGCCCGTTTTTAATTTTCCAAAGTATAATTTATCACGCAATGATCCGTTCGGCCATTTTGTTTGTTGAAGAATAACACCTTCTAGTACGTAACCATTTTTTTCAGCAATTGTTTTAGATGCAATATTTTCGGAATCACAATGTAATGCCAGTTTATGACACCATTCTTGGGTGAAAGCCAGTTTTTCTATGCGTGGCAATAATTTATTTATTATGTTTTTCCCACGTGCAGATTTACGCAACCAGTATCCGACATCACATACACCATTTTTTTCATCCACATTCGAGAAACCAATTTCACCCAACAATTTATCACCTTGAAAAATACCGAACATCAGCGACCGTGGTGAACGATTGCGATTATAATAACTGATTAACGCGCGTTCGGGTGATTCAAACACCCCGTTGGGCGCCCAAAAAATCATATTTTCGATATCTGCAGAAAATATTTTATAAATTTCGTTGGCATACTTGATTGTTGCTGGCACAATTTTTAATGTATACCCGCATACCTGTAATTCACGTTCTCTTAACGATTCAAAATTCATTGTTGACCCCTTTATTGGTGTAAAAACTTTTCGCCGTCCCAGTTTAGTTTAACATAATCGCAATTACCGATTCTTGTATTCCCCATATCAACCAAGTCCAAAATGCCACGCATAATGCCACTGTGTGTGGAAACGGCGATTGTATCATACGGTGTGTTTCTTACGATATCCATGATTGCAGCCTGACCACGTGCCCAGCATTCAGTGCGCGATTCTCCGCCGTCTGGTCGCCAATCATTATCATTTAATTGTGCCGCCGGAAAAAATAATTCCAGTTGGTTGTAATCCATCTGGTATTCGTCCGGGTTCTCGGTGCCGTGCACAATGTGTCCCTGTAATTTTCCGTTGTTGCGTTCCATCAGGCGCACATCGGTAGTAATCGGTACGCCCGTTTTATCGGCCACGGCCTGCGCTGTTTCCATTGCGCGTGCCAGTGGCGAAGAATACACCGCACCAATTGCGAATTTTGCCAATTTATTCGCTAATTCAGCGGCCTGGGCACGTCCCGCATCATTTAGCGGAATATCCAGTTGCCCCATAACACGCCGTGCCACATTATAATCAGTCTGCCCATGCCGAAAAATATAGATTGTTTTTGTCATTATAATTTTACCTTTCGTGGTTTTGTTTTTGTTGCAACGCGGCATAGTCCGCCATCATTTTGGCAACCGCGCCAGGTAAATCGGCTTTTATCACATTTGGGGTTATATACGCATTTGCGAATGAATTTTCAAACATTTGCTGTACAGGTCTATTAAATAAATCCAATCCGATAATATCCACGATGCGTTCTTTCAAATCCTGGGGGACATTGTATTTCGCGATTATTGGTTCTTCGATTAAAATATGGACAAATTCGTGCAGCATCAGCGATACAATCCCAATATCGATTTCCCGTCTGGTATTGCTGATGCGCAAGAATATTTTGGCGTCTTTACCTGCACCATAGCCGGCGCCAAAACCATATGTGCACAATATAGTTAGCGTTTCAGGCATTGTCGCGTTCCACGCGCCCAGTAATGGCTTTATTCGTGATTCAATTGTTTGTTCAAATATCGGGATTGCTTTTTGTATGTTCCCATCTTGTTTCGTTAAATATTTTGGGTTATGTATTTCGTTAACAAAAATGTCGTGATAATATTGGATTTGTTCGTTGGACAGTTTTGGTCGCTGAAACATTTCGTACATTTTTGGGTGCGACATCGGTATAAAACCATTTGGACTGTACTTAAATTTTTTTAACCGTGATTGGTACATATTGTACATTTGCACAATATATCGCCATGCATCTTCGGCATTCATATGTTTCAATATTATTTGCATTGTGTTCAGTTTATTTGGTCTCATACCCCATGAATTATACCATGTTCCCCGCATTTTTTGTATTTTATTTTTGGAAAAGATGTAAAAGCGTTTTTGAGAAAACGCTATTTTTGTTTAGTAATAATTTCTGCCTTGTGTTTTTGTAATGCAATTTCAGATGTTTTGAAATCGTAAAAATCACGCAGTTTTTTCACCCATGCTTGTATTTCTGATGTGCTTAACTGTCTTGGTTGGTATCTTGCTGCAAAGGCGTTTTCGATCTTTTTCAATTGTGTAATATTGTTTTTTTTCGGCAACGGTGGCACTTTTTTATCCAAGCGAACAACATTATTTTGTCTGAGTATTATATAAGAATTCAGACCGCCGCCCTCTGTAAAATTGGGGTATGTAAAACCGTTTATGCCAACAGACTCTAAAAACAAAATCATGCGTTGATAAAATAAATTTTCATTTGTTGGTTGGCTATACAGATTTTCCAACGATAATTCTTGTTGAATAGAATCTAGTGCAATCTGCTCGCGTATAAAATCATATTGGTATGGCAGTTTCTTTGTTGCCGCAACTTTACATTTTTGCTCTATCTCTTTCCACGGAATTAACGAATTTATGTCGTCAATAATAGATTTGTCTAATAGCAGCGTCAATATTATTGCCTGCCAGTCATCTGTATAGTGATTATTCAAATCGGGAATTTCAACATAGTTTCCGCGTTTGAAATTAACGGGGATTATCTTTGGCTTGTTTATATCGATGTTTTTGTCGCGTTTCCATTTGCCTTCATTCAGCACTCTTTTTGCGGCATACTCTGTTCCAAAGTGCGTAAGAGGAAAGAAATAATCAAAATCATAATAAGTTCCATGGAATGCGGTTATCACATTTCCATTGTTATCTGTTAAAAGTTGTGTTCCTTGTGTCATGCGCAAATTATATAACGATTTTCACATTTTTTCACGCAAAATCATAAAAGTATTGAAAAACTGACAAAAACACCGCCCAAACGGACGATGAATCAGATTTGGCAGGGCCATCTGTGCAAATCACGAACTGATAATATACATGAATTGTTGTTGTTCGGGAAAGAAATGAAAATATTTTTGCAAATTTTGTGATATAATTAAGGGAAATACTACAAGGTTATTACATGAAACTAACTTGGCAACAAAAAGATTTTGAAAGAGATTTAGATTTTATACTGTTCCACCAGAAAGACGGAACGACTGTCTGGTGGCAAAAGCAATTGTTCAAGGTATACCCTGATTTGAATTATGAATATGCTATATCTTTACCAGAAGAAAAAAGATTTGAATATATTACTGAACAAATGAAGATTCAGGCGGGGAAAAGAAAACCAATCATAGCAAACTCTATAAATATGTTTAGTACAGAATGGAAAAAAATAGCAGATAAATTGAATAGTGCATACAGTTCTGCTTTTGATAATGATTGCAGTGGTATTTTGGATGATATGGTTGCTGAGGTTGGATTAAACCCAATTTGCCCGCGTGATATTAAAACCCATACTTTTGATATTTATCATTATTTTGACCCAACGTATGCAATGACAACGGCATTACATGAAATAACCCATTTTGCTTGGTTCTATTTCTGGAATAAGTATTTTAACGATAATCCTTCTGAATATGATTTTCCAAATATCAAATGGTTGTTGTCAGAGATAGTCGTTGAAACCATTATTCGTAATTCAGATATAAATGATTTAATAGAACAACCAAAATATATTGCTTATTCATACTTCTACGACATGACAATAAAGGGCGAATTAATTTTTGATACCATGAAAAAATTTTATCTGAACCGTAAAGATATTTATGATTTTATGGAAAAGTCGTTTAATTTTGTTCAGCAAAATGAACCAGAATTACGAGAGAAAATAGCAGAAGCAGAAAAATAATTCAAATACCCACAATGTATACGAACTGCGCAAAAGGTTTAGATTTCTAACCTTTTCTTTTTAAAAGTTCGTAAATGCGTAAAACAGGCACGGGTTTTACCACCCAACTTACGAACTCATGAAAGTGTTGGAAAACAAAGAAAAAACCGCAAAAATGCGGTTTTGATTTTTGGCAGCCCCAACCAGATTCGAACTGGTGTTCTCGCCTTGAAAGGGCGGTGTCCTGGGCCTCTAGACGATGGGGCCAAAACTGCCATTTAAATGATTTTATTCAAACCAAACGCTGGCAAATTATAACTGGCGCGGCAGTCTTTGTCAAGACAAAATACCACCGCGCCATATTTTTTATTATTCTGCCGTTTTTGTTTCCGGTTCGGCGGCAACTGGGATTGCAATTGCGTCTGCTGGCGCTTCTTCGACAACGGCGGCTTCTTCAACGACTTCTGCGGTTGGTTCAACCTGTTGAAATACAATTTCTTTGCCATCCGCATTTTTCAGCGTCAACCGACCATCTTTTAAATCATATGTTTCAACTGTTGTCATGAACTGGAAATAATCTTGTTCTGTCTGCATTGCATCCATTGGCCCCATCATCATGGTTGATGCGAATGGACTGAATTTGATTTGATTGCCGTTTACTTCGTATGAACCGTTATACAGATTTACAACCTGGCCATTTACGCGCATTTCATTTGCATCGAACGACAATGTGATGTCTGTTCCCGCCCCAGATGCGATAAAGTTTGCACCCTTTAACAATTCTGGATTTGGTGTGTTATCACCGCATGCCGCCAACGCCAATACGCCGGCCAATACTGCAAATGGTTTTATATTCATTGTGTTTCCTTTCGTTTTTATTTTAACCCACTTAATTATACCAACACAATGGTTTATATCAACAGAATATTATTCCGATACTAAAAATAAAAAACGCACCATGCGGTGCGAAATTACTGGCGGGATTGACGGGGCTCGAACCCGCGACCTTCTGCGTGACAGGCAGACGCTCTAAACCAGCTGAGCTACAACCCCTGTAAAGCAAGGCATATATTATACTGTTCTTGGAATAAATGCAAGCAGTTTTTTTATAAAATTCATAAAAGACCAGATGCCAAAAAAAACGGGGCAGGCGCCCCGTTTCTTATTTTATCAACTTGCCCATGGCCACAGCGGTATCACCCATGCGGTTTGAAAATCCCCATTCGTTATCATACCATGCGGTCACATGAACCAGTTTGTCACCCAAAACCTTGGTCTGGGATGCGTCAAAGATTGAACTGTGTGCGTCACCCTTGAAATCGACCGAAACCAATGGTTTATCATTATATCCAAATGTTTTAGATTCAGCAGCACGCATCGCGGCGTTAACTTCATCCACGGTTGCATTTTTGGCCAAGTTTACAACCAGTTCGACAACCGATACATCGGGTGTTGGTACGCGAATTGCCATACCATCCAATTTTCCCGCCAACTGGGGCAGAACCAGTCCAATTGCCTTGGCGGCACCGGTGCTGGTTGGAATCATGGACAGCGCGGCTGCGCGTGCGCGGCGGAAATCCTTGTGATTTTTATCCAGCAATTGTTGGTCGCCAGTATATGCATGAACTGTTGTCATCCACCCAGATTCAATTCCGAACGCATTGTCCAGAACCTGGGCCACTGGGGCCAGACAGTTTGTCGTGCATGACGCATTGGATACAATCAAATCGTCCGCGGTCAGTGTATCTTGGTTAACGCCAAACACAATTGTTTTGTCGGCACCACTGGACGGCGCAGATACCAATACGCGTTTTGCACCACAGTCCAGGTGAACACGCGCCTTGTCCGCGGCGGTAAAGATACCTGTGCATTCCATCACGATATCGATATCCATCGCACGCCACGGCAATTTTGTTGGGTCTTTTTCTGCGATGCACTGTATTTTCTGGTTGCCAACAATGATGTATTCGCCATCCAGTTTGACATCCATTGGCAATTTGCCGTGCACAGAATCATACTGTAACAAATATGCGTTTTGTTCCGCCGGTGCCAGATCGTTCACCGCAACAAATTCAATATCGTCACGACCAGATACCAACGCCGCACGCAGAACCAAACGGCCAATACGACCAAAACCGTTTATTGCAACTCTTACTTTTGACATAATATATTCCTTTCGTTTTTTCTTTTATTGGACGGGTGTATTTTATCATCCTGGGAAAATAGTGCAATCTGAAAATTCAATTGTGGTTGTGGGGGCTTGAATTCTGGTGGTTGCGTGTTATAATCCGCACAAATGATACAACGCACTGCATATATTATTGCCGGACCAACCGCATCAGGCAAATCTGATTTTGCCCATGCGCTGGCGCGCAAAATTGGTGGTACAATCATAAATTGTGACAGCGTTCAAATATATCGTGGTATTGAAAATATATCGGCCAGTCCATTTGCCGCCCATCCAATCACAGACGAAATAGACGGCGTGCCGTATCGGTTGTTTTCTGTACTGGAATTGGCGAAACAAATCAGTGTCGCAGACTACCTGGGGTACGCACGGCGTGAATATGACGCGGCACATGCATCAGGGCGCGTGCCAATTTTTGTTGGCGGCACCGGATATTATATAAATGCGATTTTACACGGCATATCCCCCATGCCAGATATTTCAGATGATGTGCGCCGGCGCGCGCGCGAACTGGTGGCCACAGATATGACGGCGGCGCGCCAGATGTTGCCACCTGAATTTACCGCCACCGATCCCCAGCGGGTTGCCCGTGCCCTTGAAGTGTTTTTGCAAACAGGCCGTCACTTAATTGAATGGCAATCGGTGCCGCGCACTGGTGCCGTAGCCCCGGGTGCGTATAAAATCCTGATAAATCCATCGGGTGATGTTTTGCGCAATCGCATCGCTGTGCGCATTCCAAAAATGATGGCGGGCGGGGCACTGGACGAAGCGCGCACAATAATATCCCATAACTGGGATTGCACGCGCGCAATTGGTGCGGCGCAACTGTGTGCATATCTGCGCGGGGCGATGACATTGGACGAATGTGTCCAGAATTGGATTACAAAAACAAATCAATATGCAAAAAGACAGCGAACTTGGTTTCGTACCCAGTTCGCTGCGGATATTGAATTGCGTGACGAAAACGCAATTAATACTTTTTTACAGTAATGGTTTCAACAAATTGAATCTGAATTTGTTTTGCACCTGCAAATTGGCGTTTGGTGTCTGCCATCCGTTTGGCGGCGCCCACAGATGGCCGCTTTTGTGGTTTGCGTTTGGTATACCGGGCCGTGGCCTGGCGTATCAGCAGATTTTGGATATACGCAGACTGTTCGTACAGTGCGGATTCCAGTACTTGTTTGGCCTTTTTACGGGTCATGGTGTCCGAACTTCGCATGGTGTATGCCGATAAATAATCAGACATTAATTTTACCAACGCGCGTAAAAATTGGGGGTTGGTCGAATTTGAATCGCGCGCGTCCAGTGTTCGAATGTACATTTTTGTCTGGAAAATCAAAAAGTCTTCGATTTTTTTGCTGTATGGAAATGTGTAACGCCATGTATTGCGTATTTCTTTTGGGTCTGAATATGATGGCCCATATTCAGTCACAACAATTTGTGTAATATATTTGACATATTGTGCAAACAGACGCTGGGCCGCGCTTTGCTGGTTTTGATTTTTGTTCATCGTATTTCGTTCCTTGGTATATTATAAAAATAGAACAATTTTGTTGTAATACAAAAATACGATTTTGTCAATATATTTGTTGCGAGAAAGATTATTTTGCTGTTTTTGTGGTGGCCATGGCGTTGTATTGGGCGATAATTATGCCTTGGATTCCAGATTCCCTGATTTTCTTGGAAAAGCGCACGGTATTGTTAAATTCCGTGGTCAACAATCCCCACCCGGCATATTCCCAATCAATCAGTCCGACAATTCGCATCGTTTTATTATCGACAATCAGGTTATTGCATATATCATTATGATTCCATCCGTCCCCATCGCGTGGCCCACGCATATTATCCAGTGTACCCGGTCGTGCATTATGTACGGCGTATATGAATTCGGCAATTTGTGCACCCCACTGTGGCGCATGCGATTTTATCGTTCGCGCAGAATAAGTATTTAAATTTCTGCCTGGAATAAAATCATATTTGTAAAAGATATATCCGTCTGCATCGACTATATCAATTTTCGGTATGCGCAGTGGCGATATGTTACGAAATGCGTCTGTGATTTGTTTTTCCCGCATGATTTTTTCTGTTGGGGTGGATTTATCAAAGCGTTTTCTGATTTTAAAGACATATTTTTTATCAACAATAAATCCGATATTCCATCCGCCTTTTATCATTTTTGTACGGCGAAAGTTCAATCCTGGATATTTTTTGCGCAATGCGTTATATTTTCTGCGCCAATCAAACAGTTGTTCTGTGCGGATTTTGTTGCGTATGCGGCGGCTGGGGATAAAATTGCATAAAAAATCGCATATTTCAAAAAACAGTTTCCACATAATAACACTCTTGTAAAATACAAAAATAATGGTATTGAAAAAATCAAAAAAAGCAAGTAACTTGTAATTATGTTTAACGCGGGTGATATTGTAAAGGTCTTGATTCCAAATGTTGTAAACACTGGTTACGATTACCGGTTGACTGCGCCGGCCGAACTGGGGACATTTGTTCGCGTTAATGTTATGCGCCGTCCATATATCGGTGTTGTTTATGGCGTTGGGGACAGTGGCCTGGGGGCTGATAAGATTCGTGACACAACGGATGTGTTTCCATATCGGTTGTCTGTGGCCGACCTGCAATGGATTCAGAAGATGTCGACATGGACACTGATGACACCGGGCGCGGTATTGCGGTTGATTGTGAATGTGCCTGATGCGTTTGCGCCGCCGCGTATGGAACAGTTATATGAATACGATTTTGATGCGAAATTACGCATGACTGATGCACGCCAGGCGGTTGCCGATGCATTTGCATCTAATGATAACGAACCCATGTCGGCCCCAGATATACAAAACATTGCGCATGTTGGTGCATCGGTTGTTCGTACGATGATATCGCGTGGTGTTCTGCGCCCGTGCGCGTGCGTTGCGCGTGATGCACACTCGTTCAATTACCAGTATCACGATATGGGCAATGTTCAATTAAATATGGAACAGTCTGTGGCGGCCGCGGAAATTGGTGCCGCAATTGATCGTGGTGGGTATTCTGCATTTTTACTGGACGGCATCACCGGCAGTGGCAAGACCCAGGTATATTTTGATGCGGCGTGGCGCGCATACAGCCGTGGGGCATCCGTATTACTGATGATGCCAGAAATTGCCCTGACGGCCCAGTTTATATCCCGATACGCCCAGCGGTTTGGTGCACCGCCTGTGGTGTGGCACAGTAATTTAACTGCGGCCCGCCGGCGCGAGATTTGGCGCGGGGTGTTGCGTGGTGAAATACGAATGGTTGTTGGCACGCGCAGTGCGCTGTTCTTGCCATGGCAGAATTTAGGGCTGGTTGTCGTGGACGAAGAACATGATACATCGTATAAACAAGAAGACATGGGCAACTATCATGCGCGTGATATGGCGGTCTTGCGTGCCAAGATTGCGGGCTTTCCAATTGTGCTGGCCAGTGCAACCCCATCGGCAGAAACATTGCAAAATGTTGCAGATGGTAAATACAGATGTCTGAAACTGGCATCGCGGTTTGGCGGGGCACGACTGCCAACAATTGAAACGATTGATATGCGCCAAAGTCGCCCAGAACCATACACTGTGCCCGGTGATAATGATATGGATTCATCGCCACATGTTGGATATTTGTCACCGGTGTTGTGTGATGCGATTGGGCAGACATTGTCGGCCGGCCGCCAGGTGATGTTGTTTATAAATCGCCGCGGTTTTGCCCCAATTGTACAGTGTAAAAAATGCGGCTGGGTCGCCCAGTGCCCTGATTGCAGTGTCGGAATGACATATCACAAACAGGTTGGTAAATTAATTTGCCATATGTGTGGCCGCACCAGTCAAATGCCGACCAATTGCCCAGAATGTGGTGATGTGGTATCATGTCGCGGGGCAGGGCTGGAAAAAATCCAAGAAGAAGTCGCCGCAAAATTCCCAACTGCGCGCACGGCATTGGTATCCAGTGACACGATCATGTCGCGCCAGGCATTGGAACGAATTGTTCATAAAATGGAATCTGGTGAACTGGATATCGTTATCGGTACACAAATCCTGGCCAAGGGTCATCATTTTCCTAATTTGACGCTGGTTGGTGTGGTTGATGCAGACATGGGGCTGTTTGGCACGGATTTTCGTGCCGCCGAACATACATTCCAACAATTGTTCCAGGTTGCCGGTCGTGCCGGTCGTGGCGAATATCCGGGTCGTGTGCTGTTACAGACTTACCAGCCTGAACACCCGGTCCTGGGGGCGATATGCAGTGGTAATCGCGATGCGTTTATGGCGTCTGACATGGCGGCGCGCCGTGCGGCCAAGATGCCACCATACGGTCAACTGGTCGCAGTTATAATCGAGGCGCAGAATGAAAAAACATTAAAAAAATTCTGTTCGGATTTGGCGGCCGCGGCCCCGATGGCCAATGGGGTAAAAATAATGGGGCCCATCGCCGCCCAGGTGTACCAGGTTCGTAATTGGTACCGCATGCGATTCTTGGTCGCAGGCGATGCGCGCGCGATGTTACAGCCGTTGGTGCGCCACTGGATGGAACGCGTACGCACGCCATCAAATGTACGCGTAAAACTGGATGTGAATCCACAAAATTTTATGTAGTCTGTTATTTTTATTATCGGCAGACAGGGATTTTATCAGGACGAAAAAACGGTTTCGTATTTTGGAACTATATTTTTTATCTGGGGTTGCCACGGGTTGAGATTTTTTTTGCGGTAATTAAACGATGTAATTTCTCGACCAGGTCAAAGAATTTTTCAAGTGGGGTTACGGTATTCATCCACATTTCTTCTTTTTTTTCGGCCCGTTTCAGTTTTGTATTGTACCATTCTTGTAAAATTTTTTCGCGTTCTTCTGGGGTTTCTGCGGCTTCCAGATGATCATACATCCATGGGCTGTTTGTTTTGTTGTTTGACATTTTGTATTCCTTTTTCTGTTGTATCGTTGGTATTATACCACCTCTGTCACGGCACGCAAGGCCCCATCGCGTGATAATTGCACAACCCGGATTTTCTTTTTCATTTCTGCAATTAAATCGGTGCGGTCATATGCCGGCTGGGTATGCAGAATTCTGTCGGCGAATGCGGCATATGCGGCATCGGCACTTTCCGCGTGTATAGTTGTATAAAAGTGGTCGTGCCCCGTCCCCAACATTTCCCACAGCACGGCCGCATTATCGGTTGATATTTCCCCACCGATAATCACATCTGGGGTCATGCGAACGACCAAATCCAACAGTCTGGCATAGTTAAAATCATTTGTTTGTTCTGTACGCGACAATATAAAATGCACACGATTTGCCTGGGGTACGCGGATTTCGCGTGCGTCTTCGACTGTGATAACCCGGCTGTTTTTATCAATCAGGGTCAACATATGATTCAAGAAAGTCGTTTTCCCTGTGGCGGTTGCCCCGCTGATTAAAATAGGGCTGCCGTCATTGATGGCGTGCATCAGTCTGTCATACGGGTCATCAGGACGCACAGATTCGCGTGGTTTAACCTTTAACAATTCTTTACCGCGTTCCAAATGATAGTTTTCAAATGATGTGTCTGGGGCCGATGTGCCGCGGATGTTCAGTGCCACCCCACCAGTTATATCGCGATCGTCATATTGAACATTTGGCCCGGCGATGGCGGTAAATCGATGATTCCCAGGCAGTGTTGCATAAACCACCGGCATCCCATGAATTGGGTCAAATGGGCGTTCATAGATATTTGCAACCGTGTGAATCAAATCAACCAGGTATTGTTTTGTTAAAACCTCTGCATTATATGCAACCCACGGGACGCGCGCCCCATGCAGACGCATCCATACTTCGCCCGCGTGATTTATGGCAATTTCTTCTACGAACGATGGTTTATAGAATTCTTCCAGTGGTTTCAGCAAAGATTCCAAAACAACATTTGTCATTGATATGATTTTATCATAAATCCTGACTTGAATCAAAACGCTTTATTTGATAAAATTGAAAAAAAGAGAGAAGGCCAATGAAAAAAACATTGCTGTGTATGATTTGTTCTGTGCTGGTGCTGGGGGCGTGCGCGACTGATACTGATACGCCGTACAACACGACCGATTTTGCCCAGGGTGGGGCCGATGCGCCGTTATATAACGAACGAACCAGTGAATTTATGCAGGCGGATAACCAATATTCTAATATTGATTCGTATAAACCGAAAACCGCCGCGGAAAAAGAACAAAATGATAATCGTTGGAATACGGCACGCATGGAAACGCGGTGGCAAGAATATCGTGGCACGATGGTCCGGGTCCAGATACTGTTGGGAAATACCGACTTGCGTGAAATGCGCCTGCGCCTGATGCAGAACGCCGATGGTATGGATGTCGATGGCGATGCCCGCACCATATTGGCCAAGGTTGCAGACTATGAAATGAAACGCGTTTGTGGTCGTAACGCGGACAGTATTGTGATGGTTTATGATCGGCCATCGTTTGATGTGATGCGTCCGACACCGTTCTTTGACTATCGGGTCGAAGCCGAAGGGTCAACCATGCGTGAATACGGTTTCAGATGTGTGTACAACAATTAACAACTAAACAAAAAAAAGGGGAAAGTATGAAAAAACTGATGTCTGCGGTCGCAGTATGTGGTGCAATGTTCTTGGGTGCGTGTGACAGCAATGCTGGCGCACAAAATGGTGATACGGTTGTGATTGATTTTGCTGGATTCAAAGACGGGGTTCAGTTTGATGGCGGTACCGCCACGAATTTCCCATTGGTACTAGGCAGCGGCCAGTTTGTCCCAGGATTCGAAGAACAGATTGTTGGCATGGAACAGGGCGAAACACGTGATATCAACATTACATTCCCAGAAAACTATGTACCTGAATTGGCGGGTGCAGATGTTGTGTTCACCGTCACTGTGAACGAAATTATCCCGGCGGCGGAATAATAATTCGGAAAAATGTGAACCGGTCTGGATCCAGACCGGTTTTTTTATTGCGCTGGTTTTGAATTTTCTTTATTCTGGGAATACATACCTAATCTAGACGGGGGACGGCATGGCATTACCACATATTTCAAAATCGCGGATGTTTTGGTCGCGTGTTGCAACATTTTGGATACCGATGACAAAATATCGCCGGGCAATACGCGGTATGATATGGATGGGGGTGGGAAATTATTTTCGCGTATTGCGTAATGATAAAACGACACACTTCCCGCACGAGTTATCTGTCGTTGCGATTATCAAAGACGAAGGGCCATATTTAAAAGAATGGTTGGATTATCACATGTTGGTTGGTGTAGAAAAGTTTTACATATATGATAATGAATCCAGCGACAATACCAAACAGGTCTTGGCACCATATATCCGGCGTGGGATTGTTGAATACACATACTTGCCAGGTGAACGCCAGCAGAACATTGCATATATTGATGCGATAAATCGTTTTTCAAATGACACGCGTTGGTTGGCGATAATTGATTTGGATGAATTTATTGTGCCGGTTCACAATAAAACAATCACAGAATTTTTGTACACATTGCCACGCAATTTTGGTGCATTGGTAATATCGTGGGTTATATACGGATCTGCGGGACATATAAAGAAACCGCGCGGGTTGGTAACGGCGAACTATAAATACCATGCCGCCCGCAATTGGGGGGTCAAGTCGATTGTTAATCCGCGTCTGGTTGTGCGTCAGTATAATCCGCATTTAAATCCAGTCGCGGGTTTTATCATAGATGAAAATGGGCATCGTTTGGGACGTATAAAACAGACAACAAATCCCCCATCGTTTAATCATATACGATGCAATCATTATGTTACAAAATCATTCGATGAATATCGTGCACGCTGTGCCAAGGGCAGTGCCAGCGTAGGCAAAAATCATGAACGCAAACGTTGGTCGATTGAAAAGTTCAATAAATATAATCAAAATGATATCTATGATGATATTATGGACAAGTATATCCCACTATTAAAAAAATCCCGGCGTAAATAGTTATTCCAAAATATCCCCAGCCTTGATGTATTCTGGGGATTTTGGGTCCAGTGATTTTTGTGCACGGCGTGCATACTTGCGCGCATTGTCTGTGTCACCCAGCATGTGGTAATATTCTGCGCGGGCCCAATCTGCGCGCCCGTCATCGTATGCGCGTGCCAATACCCAGTATGTCAATGGTGCCGGTGCGGCCAGAATTGCCCGTTTGCACAATTCGATTGCACGGTCTGTATCGCCATCTGCCCGCCGTTCGGTCAGTACCAAGCCCAGGGCTGTTTCTATCTGTGGCGCGTTATCATCGCGTGCCAACGCGTTTTCGTATGCGCGTACACTGGCGTCATAGTTTCCCATCTGGTATTCAATATCGCCCAATAATTCATAGTAATATGGATTATCCGGATTGCGCGAAATCAGTGTATTTGTGCCAACCCGCGCGGAATCCAGATTGCCAATTCCCATCCGGGCGATTGCGCGCGCGTACAGTGCCGCATCCGATGTATCCGAATTGGGATATCGCGTCATAACATTATCAAAACTGTCCAGATACCCAATCAGTTTTGCCCGAACCAGTTCATATTCGGCATTTTGCGTGTCAGATGGTTCGTTTGGATACTGGTGTGATTTGTCATGTCGGTCAATTTGGGCACGAACATTATTCAGTCGTTCCGCAGTCAGTGGATGGTTTATACGATTAGGATTTATTCGTGATTCCAGCACACCAGTCATCTCTTGCATTTGACGAAATACATCAATAAAACCGTTCGGATTCAAGCCGGCCTGTAACATCAGTTTGACCCCCATGTCATCGGCAATACGCTCTTCGTCCCGCGTAAACGCCAGCATAGATTGCGTTGCCACACCGCCTGAACCGGCCAACACCCCCGCGCCCAGGGACGGATCGCCACCCGCCGCCATCAGACCAATTCCCAACGCCTGGATTAACATCGTGCGCGTCATTTCGGCGGCCATGCGGGATGACATTTGTGTCATATGCCCACCCAATGTATGCCCCATTTCGTGTGCAATAACCGCCTGTAACGCAGATGGATTTTTTATTTGTTTCAACAGTCCGGTGTAAACATATACATCTTCGCCGCCCATAACAAACGCGTTAAAATCATCGCTGTTTATAATGTGCACGCGCAGGCGTCCGTCCGGTATATCGGCCGCGCCGGCCAATGGCGATACCAGTTCGGTTAACAGTTTTTCTGTTTCTGTATCGTTAATCAGTGATACTGCGTACGCTGGTACCGATAAAATTGCGCATAGTAAAAATACCAGAATCTTATGCATTGATACCAACCCCACGGTCAAAAATAAACATTAAATCACGCACGGTATCTGATGGTGCCACCATATCGCGTGCCGCCGCCGCGGCCAATTTAAATAAATCACGATGATGCGCATAATCAACAAAGTGGTAATTTATCCAACCGCTTTGCCGTGTACCCAACAGTTCGCCCGTGCCGCGCATAATCAAATCTTGTTCGGCAATTACAAAACCGTCATCCGTTTTGGTTAACACATCCAGACGCTTCATTCCATCTGTGCTGGTGTTATTCCCATACAGCAGTATGCAATATGATTGCATGTTGCCGCGCCCCACGCGTCCGCGCAATTGGTGCAAAGCCGCCAGACCAAAACATTCAGCATTTTCAATAACGATAATTGTTGCGCGCGGGACATCAATGCCAACCTCTATAACCGTGGTGGCAACCAACAGGCGCATATCAGAATTATCATCGGCAAATTGCGCCATAACTGTATCACGCTGTTTTTTATCCATTTGACCGTGGACCAACCCGGCGTGGGGAAATATTTTTTTTAACGCATCGTATCGTGCGTGCGCGGCAGTCATATCTGATGTGTCTGATTCCGCGACCAGCGGACACACCCAGAAAACCTTGGCGCCGGAATCGATTTGTAATCTCAGTCGCGAAACCAGCGCATCAATTCGCGCAATTGGTAACTTGGTCGTCTTAATAGGAATTCGACCTGCGGGCTTTTCATTTATAATCGACACATCCATATCGCCGTATATTGTCATAGATAATGTGCGTGGAATCGGTGTTGCCGACAGGGCCAGCATGTCTGGGTTATGCCCCTTGGTACGCAGTGCTTCGCGCTGGGATACGCCAAAGCGATGCTGTTCGTCAATAATAACCAGACCCAAATCTTTATATTCCACATCGTCCGAGAATAACGCATGTGTTCCAACGATAATTTTTGTCCGACCCGAACGCAGTGATATTAATTTTTCACGTCGTGGCGCGCCCTTGTCCCGACCGGTCAATATGTCGCATACAACGCCAATTTTATCGCACATCGGGCGCAGTTTTGCATAATGCTGTTGTGCCAATGTGTCTGTTGGCGCCAACAGTGCCGTTTGACCCCCGGTTTCAGCCATCTTGATTGCCGCCGCCAATGCCACGATTGTTTTCCCAGAACCAACATCGCCCTGGACCAGGCGCATCATCGGTATATCGCGCGCCATATCGGTAAATATTTCGTTTATTGTGCGCGTTTGTGCATCAGTCAAAGAAAACGGCAAGGCTGCATAAAATTTGTCCATCAAATTATATCTCTGGGGGCGCGGCGTGCGGCGATTGCGTGCGTCTGTCCTGGTGCGGCGACTGATAACAATTGCGGATTGATGTGCCAATAATTCCCAATACGCCAGCTTTACCACATATTCAGAATTTGGACCCAAATCGGCGTCAGATTCAGGATAGTGCACATGGCGCAATGCATCAAAAAACTCTGTTATATCTGAATCTGCACCGGCCAGTTTTTCCGGCAACAGGGCAAAAATTTGATCGCGCACATTTGCAAATGTTTTCTGGGTCAGCCCCAGTCCAGCGGGGTAAACCGCCTGGGCACTGGGGATTTTAGCGGCATTTTGCATTTCTTCGATAAATTCGGGGTGGTTTATCACCGCGCGCGCACCATTTTCCAGTTTTCCACTGACCATCCGCCATTGGCCAACAGGTAACTTTTTCAGCCAATAGTCCAGAAAGTTCACATTAAAGAACTGGATTATAACCGTATTGCCCATTTTATCGTTGCATATAATCTGGGTCGGGCGGCGGTGGCCACGAAATACCCCGCCAGTGCGATGCGATTTCACCAACAGCGGTATGGTTATAACATCGCCCGCCGTGGCATCAGATACGCATTCTGTCACCCCGCGTGCGCGAACATACGCCGGCGTATGTAGCATGAAATCCAACACGCGCCGCCCGCCCAGCACATCGTCAAAGCGTGTGGCCAATACGGGACCAACGCCCTTGATGAATTGCAGGTCTGTATTCAAGAAATCAAATAATTCGCGTTTCATACATTATAAAAGTAGTCAAATTGGCGCAATTTATCAACAGTAAAAAAACGCCGCCGGTTTCCCGGCGGTGTTTCCGAATGCCCCGAAAGGAAGGAAAGGAGAAAAAGAAATTGGGCATTCTAAACCAAGTTTGGGGCCCAGAGTCCAGAGGAGAGAGAATGTAGGAGGGAGTCTGAATCCCTGGACCCCATGGGGTTTTCACCCCGGTCGCCGGGGTTGCCCCCTTTGACGAATCGAAATGTAATACATTTTATGTAATTTGTCAAGTATTTTTGTCAAAATATTTTTTTAGTGTATGTTTTTATACTGATTTTACGCAAAAAATAGGAAATAGTCCTTGTTGTAAGTGGTTGAATATTGGAATAAAATCAATATCAGACGCGATGAATAACGGGGTGCGCCCTGTTACATCGAAAAATAACAAGGGAGAGAGAAATCATGACACACGAAGATGTTTGGCAGGCAATTGAACGCTTTGCCACAGAACATGGGATGTCTTGTTCCGGTTTGGCAAAATGCAGTGGGCTGGATCCAACGACATTTAACAAAAGCAAACGCTGGTCCAAAGAAGGCCAGCCGCGTTGGCCATCGACAAACAGTATTTCCAAGATTTTGTCGTCAACCGGCGCCAGTATCCAAGATTTTACCAAGTTCATTGAACCACACGGCAAAGAACGCGCCTGAGAATCACGGCACATATTGGATACCCGCGGCATATGCCGCGGTTTTTATTGGACTTTTATATATGCTTTTATTATTCTGTGCGTATGTTAAATGGTATAAAAATTTATTCATCAGATGCGTTGTGGCGGCATATTTTATCAGAAATGGGCGCCACGGTGTTCACGACCCCCGATGATGCCGATGTGAATTTTGATGCGCTGGGGCTGGCTGGGCCGGTATCTGCACTGGCAATCCAGACGGCAATTCAGAACGCACTGGATGGGGATATTCATATAATACACGATATTGTTGGGCACAATGTCCATCTGCCGGTGATACAGGCGCGCATAATAATTATGTTGCATAAGTCTGGGGGAATGTCGGGGGCTGAATTGCGTGCGGCGTTAGGATATTCGCCCAGCGCGACAACACACGCGGTTGATACTGCGATATATCAATTGCGGCGCACATTCGGACGCGATTTTATAATAAATGATAATGGGGTATACCGTATTGGCCGGGTATAAGTTAATTTCTTTTGACAAAATCCCCAGTACCCAGACATATGCGCTGGGGATGGTGGCGACAGGTATGGCGCGCGACCATACTGTTATATTGGCCAATGCCCAATCGGCGGGCCGTGGTCGATATCGCCGCACATGGGTGTCGCATCATGGGAATCTGTACGCCAGTTTTATTTATGATGCTGATGAACGCGACCCGCGTTTGTCATATGTTGTTGCGGTTGCTGTGGCAGAAACATTGATGTCGTTTGGTGTTCATCCAAAAATAAAATGGCCAAATGATATTTTAATTGATGGAAAAAAAGTATCAGGAATTTTAATTGAATATGCATCACGATTTGTCATTGTTGGAATCGGGATAAATATAAAAACAAACCCAACAGTGGCGGCATATAAAACAACCAAACTGGATAATTATGCGAATGTCGAACGCAATGATTTACTGAATAAATTGATGCGTAATTTGGATAAATGGCGGCGTACAGATTTTATCAATGTTCGTGCGCGCTGGATGGATCTGGCCGCGGGATTAAATCATACGGTAAAGTATCGCGGTGATACGGTCGAACTGATTGGAATAAATGAAAATGGTGCGCTGGTTCTGCGTGATGGGACGCGTTATGTGTTGGCATATGGTGACGAAATCAGCATGTAAAAAATATTATCTTGACTTTTTGTGTAATTTGTGATACTATTACACACATAAAATAAGAAAATTTATGTCCGCACCATGGCGGATTTTTTTATTTCTGGGTCGCGATTCGCGGCCCGTTTTTTTATTTCAAAACAAAACAGGGGGGCGGTGTATGCAACTGACACTGATAAAGAATCCAGATGAATCAAAATCTGATGTTTATAAAATTGCGCGCGTTGTATATGCGGAAACACATGCAACATCATTGCGCGCGGTTGAATCATTAACATCAATGATTGCGAACATCGCGCGTACATCTGGTCGATCGTATGCCGACATTGTTTCTGATACAGAATTATTCCCGGCATTAAACCTAGCATCAGCCAGTCACCACTTGTTGGCTACTGATGCAAATGAACGCGGACTGCAAATGTGTGTGCGCGTTGCGATGCGAATGATGCGTGGCGCATTGCCAGACACATGCAATGGTGCGACATGCTTTCATCATTCTGATGTAATACCGCCATGGGCGACATCACGCGGATACATCGCGGACATAGATGGTTTGTTATTTTATTTGTAACACAAGGAAATTGCCAAGATGCAAAAAATTATCAGCGGTGGATTTTTATCTGGTCACCGTACTTACATTATATCTGGCATTGGTATTTTATCTGCGGTTGGCGCATATCTGGTTGGTGACACAGATATATTTACAATGCTGCAATCTGTATTTACATTGGGCGGAATTTATTTTCTGCGCAAATCCAGCGAAACAAAAAGGAACAAAAATGGAAAACATTCCAGAAAAATTTCTGAATAAAGATGGAACATTAAACACGGATGCGTTATTAAAATCGTATCTGGAACTGGAAAAGAAAATCGGAACGATGATATCTGTGCCGTCCCCAGATGCTGATGAATCTGCACGAAAAAAATTTAATCGTGCCATTGGCGTTCCAGAAAATGCATCTGAATATCCAACGAATCAGTTGTTTGATGATGATGCATTGCGTGAAAAATTTTTTGAAATGGGTTTAACATCGTCACAAGTTGAACAAATTTATCAAATCGCCGAAGATTTTTTATCACCTGTTTTAAATGATTTATTTGATATGCAAAATGAAACAACCGCGATTACAGAATTAAAAAATTTTTTCGGTGGCACAGAAAAAATGAATGACGCATTGCGTGCAATAAAATCGTTTGGTGAAAAGTTTTTACCGCGTGATGCGTTTGATATGTTATGCGCGTCACCCCAGGGAATCCAAGGCATCTATCAAATGATGCAATCGATTGAACCATCTGTTGTGGCGGGTGACGATGATATGAAAAAATTATCAGATTCGGATCTGCGGCGTATGATGCGTGATCCAAAATATTGGCGTGACCAAGATCCAGAATATGTTCGCAAAATAGAAAATGGTTTTAAAAAATTATATTCGTGATAAAAATTTTTCACTTTCTTCTTTACTAATTTTTTTCTTTCATATAAAATAAAAGTAAGAACAAAAATAAATTTGTTCTATCCAAAAATAAAATGAAGGAGAGAAGAATGGCATTCACGTTCTTGAAACCAGCTGCAAAGAAACCTGCTGCGAAAAAGCCAGCGGCGAAACCAGCTGCAAAGAAACCAGCGGCAAAGAAAGTCGTTGCCAAGAAACCTGCTGCGAAAAAGCCAGCGGCGAAAAAGCCAGTTGCAAAGAAAGTCGCAGTGAAAAAACCAGTTGCAAAAAAACCGGTTGCAAAGAAACCTGTTGCGAAAAAGCCAGCGGCAAAAAAGCCAGTTGCAAAAAAAGTCGCAGCGAAAAAACCAGTTGCAAAAAAAGCAGCTGTTAAAAAAGCACCTGTGAAAAAAGTTGCGGCGAAAAAGCCTGCAAAGAAAGCATGTGCAAAGAAAAAATAATATAATCCCCGCAATTGCGGGGATTTTTTTGTCCCAGAATATCCAGTTGGATTTATCAGTCCATCTGGATATTTTTTTGGGCAATCCCGTGTGGACCCATGTGTTTTGTTTTATGGCGCATATACATGCATAACCATGGCACAAAATTTTATCGGCGCATTATGCGTCTGTTTAATTTTTAACCAAAGGAAAATAATAAATGTCTGTTTCAGTTGACCAGGTTTTTATAAAACAATTCGAAGCCGATGTTCATCTGGCATACCAACAGATGGGAACCAAGTTGCGTGCAACCGTACGCAGCAAATCTGGGGTAATTGGTGCATCGACCACATTTCAAAAGGTTGGGCGCGGCACGGCCAGTACTAAATCGCGTCACGGAATTGTACCTGTTATGAATTTAAACCACGAACCAGTGGAATGTATATTACAAGATTATTATGCTGGCGATTGGGTTGATGCATTGGATGAATTGAAAACAAATGTTGATGAACGGCGCGTTGTTGCATCTGCTGGTGCGTATGCATTGGGCCGCAAGACCGATGAATTAATTATATCTGCACTGGATACGGCTACATCTGCGGTTGGTGATTATTCAACCGGGCTGACCAAAGATTTGATTTTATCAGCTGTTGAAATCTTGAATGAAAACGATGTACCAGATGATGGTCGCAGATTCGCAGTTGTTGGCGTGCATCAATGGAATGAACTGTTGTCGATGGATGAATTTGTATCCGCAGACTATGTCGGTAATGATTTGCCATTGGTGTCGGGCGGTGCGTCCAAGAAATGGTTGGGCATAACATGGATTATGCATAACGATTTGCCGATGGATACCACGGACCAGCGCGATTGCTTTATCTATCACGCAACCAGTATCGGTCACGCATGTGGACAAGAAGTCAAGACAGATATCTCGTGGCATGGTGAACGCGCGGCGCACTTTATCAGTAACAGCATGTCCCAAGGTGCTGTGATGATTGATGATGCCGGCATCGTTCGTCTGAAATGCAAAGATTCTGATTCAACGGGCGACTAATAAAACACAATACAAACCAAGGGAAATGACAAATGGCGTTTCAAAATAAAAACTTGTCCGTGATTGCGTATGCAAACGGATTCACATTGTGGCACTATGCGGCGAACGAAACATTAACAACAATAACAGCATCTGGATATTTTGATGATGTTAAAACATTGATGAACAGCGGTGATATTGTAATCATCAATGCGTCAGACAGTACATCAATTAAAAAGGTTACTGTCAGTACTAATGTGTCTGTTGCGGCATTGTCATAATAAATTTTACATTGGGGCGGGATATTCCGCCCCGTTTTTTAAACTTTAAAACAATCGGATATAACAAATGAATACAAAAATAGACCTGTGTTCGATGGCGTTGCTGAAACTGGGCGAAAGCCCAATTCAATCATTATTGGATGATACACCAGCGGCGCAACTAGGGCGCACCCTGTTTGATCCGGTGATTGATGCATTGTTGGCATCGCATCCGTGGCATTTTGCGACCAAGAATTTTGAACTGACCAAAAATAATGATGGGGATTTTTTACTGCCGACTGAAATTTTGCGTGTATTAAAGTGTAGTGGTGAAATCATCGGTAACAATGTTATATCGCCCGCAGAAACAATATCTGTTACGGCAATTGTGCGCGTGGCACCAGAATTATTCCCCAGTTATTTTGTGTCATTGGCGGCGACTAAATTGGCGATGGAATTTTGTATCCCGCTGATTGGTGAACAAAATGTATTTCGTATGTTGGCGGCGTTATATGAAACAGAATTACAATCTGCAAAATTTATCGACAGCGCATCTGCGCCAACAATTGGAATCCAGAATTTTTCTTTGATTAACACACGATTTTAGTTACGGGGGATAAAATGGCAGATTTTATAAAAACGCAAAATTCATTTGCCGATGGCGAAGTTTCCCCAGAATTTTTTGCACGCGATAATTTAAATGGATTATCGCGATTGGAAAACATGGATGTTTTGTCGGGCGGTGGACTGCGCCGCCGGCGTGGGCTGGCATCGGTTGCAGAATTGTCGTCTGATGCGCGCCTGATACCATTTTCAGTTAGTGAATCCGCAGAATATTTGTTGGCATTAACCAATGGGCATGTATTGGTATACCAGGGTAATACACGCGTTGCAGATTTATTATCACCATGGAATTATGCGGCACTGGCGAAATTGCAATATGCCCAACGCTTTGGCACGATGATATTTGTTCATCCTGATTACCAGCCATATGTATTAGAACAGACAGATGGCGCATTTGATTTATCTGTGTTCAGTTTTGAACGCAATGATTCAGACATGTCAATAAATATGCCGTTTATGAAGTTTGATGATACAGACGGAATAAATATTACTGTTTCATCAAACGCATCTGGTAATAACTTTGCAACATTCACCACGAACAAGGCCCACTGGACATCTGATGACGAAGGGGGGCGGTTGTTGATGTTGGGTAAACAGTGGCTGATTACAGAATATGTCAGTCCCACAGTTGTCTATGCAACCACCAACAGCACATATACGATTCCTTCATCGTCTGTGTACGATTGGGCGGAATCCGCATTCAGTACACGCCGCGGCTGGCCATGCAGTATTACATTCCATCAAGACAGATTGATATTTGGTGGCTCGCGTTCGTGGCCGGGCGGAATATGGATGTCACGTGTTGGCAATCACAAGAATTTTAATGTGGGCACCGGACTGGATGACGAAGCGATATTTATAACATTACTGTCGCAACAACGCCAGCAAATCTGCACAGTGGTCAGCAGTGATAACCTGCAAATATTGACCAATGTTGGGGAATGGGCAATTTCCAGCAAGCCCCTGACGCCGTCTGCGATAGATATAAAACAGCATACATCAGTGGGCAGTGTGGCATCACGATATCTGCCGCCGCAAAAGATAGAAGGCGCAACCGTGTTCATGTCTGCGGGCAAAAAAGACATTCGTGAACTTAGTCTGGATCAATTAGGTGAATACTATAACGCAAACGATTTATGCGCGGCGGCCAAGCATTTAATGAATGACCCAGTTGACTTGTCTTATAACCCAGACACGCGCCAGTTGTTTGTTGTCATGGCAAATGGTGACATGGCGGTGTTGAACCAGAATTCTGCATTGGGGATTTCTGCATGGGGACAATATAAAACCCAGGGCCAGTTTAAATCTGTCGCAACGGTGGGCGGCGAGACATATGTGGTTGTTTGTCGGGACGATGATTTTTATCTGGAAAAGTTTTCAGACTCTGTATTAAACGATGCAGGTCAGTACGGCTTTTCATTTACTGCGGCGGCAATGCCGTTGCGGGCATCTGGGCACAATGCGACAATGACCAGAATCAGAAAGATATCTGCGCGGGTGCTGGACACAAAAACACTGTTTATAAACGATGCACGCGCATCATTGCCAAACGAAATCTATGCAGATGACGCGCCGGGATATACCGGTGATGTGTCGGTGAACCTGTTGGGGATGCAGCGCAATTGTGCCAGTGCACCCTGGAAAATTTCCAGCAGTGAACAATTACCGTCAACCATATTATCTGTGGCGATATATGGGTATTACATAGTTTAAATAAAAACCAAAGGGGAAATATTATGGGACAATTGGTATCAGATGTTAAAAGCATACTGGATTATAATGATTCGAAAAAATCCGCGGAAAACGAACGCCAGAAAATCTTGGCAGAAATGGCGGCCGATGAACGCGAAAAAACGAACCTGGTCAAAAAAACTTTGGCCACCCAGCGGGCAAAATACGGTGCATCTGGCGCATCGGCACGCAGTATGTCAACGGGTGCAGTACTGCGCCGCTTGCAGTCTGAAACAGAAAAACCATACAACGAACGGCGGCGCACAAACGCGGAAAAATTATGGCAGACCCGTGCATCGCGCCCAAATCTGTTGCAAAAATTGCTGGACAGATTTGATGATTTGGTCGGATAAACGGGGGATAAAATGTACAAGATATCATATACTGGCGATGGGCAAACAACCCAATATCTGTTTGCATTCCCGTTTTTCCAGGACGCTGATGTTCGCGTTGCGTTGGATGAAACTGTCTTGGGTACAGATAAATACGCAGTGATTGCAAATGATGATTTTGATGGTGGTACAGTGTCATTCTTAACGCCGCCCGCCGATGGCGTACAGATAGACATCTTTCGTCAAATATCGCTGTCGCGTGTTATCGATTACCAACCGACTGCAAAAATAGATCCAGAAAACCTGAATACAGATTTTAATTTTTTGGTCGAAGCATTTCGGGATTTGCACGAAATAGATATTGATTTGACCCAATGGAAAAATACGCACGATAATGTCATGGCATTCTTGGAATATAACCTGGATGTAATCCAAGACAAACTGGGGGGCGGGGCGGTAATGGGGCTGTACAATAATCTGGTATCTGTTTTGGAAAATGCATTACCGCAGCTGATAAACGATTACGGCAGCATCACAGACACGGCCCCAAATGAAACACGCGATGATTACGGCGTTTTATGATTTTTTGGATGAATGGAACACTGTGCTGGGGCTGAATACACCGGCACATCATCGGCGCATAATGGAATTTTTAGTATCCATATGGGAAACGCCACCGCGGCGTGGGTTGCTGATGGCATTTCGGCATTCTGGGAAATCGACAGTGGTCGGGATTTTTGCCGCGTGCGTTTTGTATATGCGCCCAGAAACCAGAATATTAATTCTGTCCGCAGAAACCAGTTTGGCCACGCGCATGGTATCGCATATTCGGCATATACTGGAAAATCATCCGCGATGTGAAAATCTGGTTCCGGCAAATAAAAAGGAATGGGCCAGTGGTCGCATAACTATAAATCGCCCCATTGGCATTCGTGAACCGTCTGTTGTATGCCAGGGTATTCATGGTAACATCACTGGCATGCGTGCCGATTTGATTATTTGTGATGACATAGAAGTTCCAAATACATCAAACACCGCACAAAAGCGTGCCGCACTGCGCGAACGCTTGCGCGAACTGGATTTTATTTTGTCGCCGACCGGCACAATGATTTATATTGGCACGCCACACACAATGGATACGATTTACAGAACGCGTGATGATGACGATTAAACAGATGTTGGTGCATCTGGGGCATTATCTGTATCAATTGGCTTCATCGCAGATATAAACGAACGCAATTTTTCCAACAGTTCTGTACCTGCATCGCCAAACATCGGCAGATAAGTTTCATATTCGGGCATATCCGCCTGTAATTGTGCGCGTGCGCGTTCAGATAACGGCTGGTTCAGCATATCGCTGGCAACCTTCCATAAATAATATGCGCGATATGTTTTCATAACGATTGACCATTTTTCTGCCATATCTGGGCGCGCCGACAATGCCGCGCGTATTGCCACAGGCCATTGGTCGCCGAATTTTTTGATAACATTTAACTGTTGAATTCTGTCCAGACCATCTTGATCAGTTGTAAATTCGTTGATACCCGATTCCAGTTCGGCCCATTCGTCTGGGGTCAGTGGTACGGTTGCGATTGTTTCAGACATCATACCGCCGTATGGCAACAATTCGCGTTCAATGGAATCCATTTTGGTTTTTCCTGCGCGCAGATTTTCGATATGCTTTACCAGATTTTTTCCGGTCGGCAATTCGCGCAATTCACGCAGAACATCTGGGGTTGCTTCGTCAACAAAGACCTGGTTCACGGCGGCCCAGCCACCGAATATAACATGTTCCTGGCGATACAGGTTTAACAGTCTTTGTGCTGTTGTGCTGGCCTTGGTATTCATTTCGTCCCCCCTGTGTGCGAATTGTTATTCCATTACAATCATTACAACCTTGTGCATAGTTTTGCCGATAATCTTTTCATCAGGCGATGAAACCTGGCCGTAAATTTTGCCCTTGGAATCTTGGCGGACACTGACGATTTGTGCGGTTGCCGTATCAGACGAATCCAGCGAATCAAAATCAGTATCGATGCATACCGCCATATCACCAACCGCCGCCGGTGTTTCGGCATCGGCAAAGACATATGATTTTTCTGGGATAATGCCACCCAAACGCTTTGAATTTGGGATAATGGCATAAATTCCTTTGCGCCCTTCTAGTGGCATTGGGGCAACAATCATTGTTTTATCAGACTTTTTAAACGCGATTGATTTGCCCGCCGGCGCGCCGAATACCGGGACTAATTTTTTACGCGCGCTGTCATACAGTTTTGCACCATACAAACTGCTGTGTACATCAATCCCAGACAACGGGTTACCGGGAATCAGTACAGATTTAACGCGTTCTTTGACCTTGTTAATCTGTTTATTCAGTTCGCCAGATTTGTACATGTTTGCGATTTTATCAAACATATCGGCCACGGTATAAGAGAATGATTTTGCCAATGGTTCAATTTCATTTTGATATATTTCGCGTTGCCCAACCTCTATCTTATGATAGACCGACAGTGTCATCCCCGCGTCTTTTGCGGCCTGGGCGATGGTTTTCCCAGACTGTTGGCGAATTTTGCGCAGCCCACTGCCGAATATTTTCAGGCCACTGTCTTCGTTGTCATTCAGGCGGCGTTTAATTTCGCTTTGCCATTGACCGGCAACATCATCAGATTCCTTGATAAATATATCGGATAATTTGCACCCCAGAATATTACAAATGTTCAACAGTTGTTTTTGATTTAAACGGCGAACACCTTTTTCAATCTTGGACACTGCCGACAGTGACAGATTTGCCTGGCGTGCTAATTCAGTCATTTTCATGCCATTGGCCAAACGAATGTTTCTGATATTATTTGGGAATATTATTTCTTCTTGGGCCATCGCAAAACTCCTTGTCAATTCTTGACAAAATATTAGTCAATTTTAAAGAATATGGCAAGCAGAAAATGATTTACAGCGGCATATCATCAGGTATATCATCTGTATCAATCTGTGTTGGTTCAAAATCTTCATCGCCAATTTGCGATGGTTGCATCGGGGTCGGTGAATTAAATTCATTGCCACCGCGTGCATCGATTTCATCCAGATTATCAAACAGACTGTAATCGCCAAAGAACGCCAAATGCACGGTTTCTGGCCGGCCGTGACGATTTTTGCCGATTATAACATCGGCCTTGCCGCGGGCGCGTTCCAGACGCTTTTGATAACTTTCGATAATTTTTTCATTTGCGTTCCCAGAAATTCGCTGTGACGGATCGCGATTTTCCAGATAGTATTCTTCGCGATATGTGAACATAACGATGTCGGCGTCTTGTTCGATTGAACCTGATTCACGCAGGTCGGCCAACTGTGGCCGCTTGTCATCACGGCTTTCCACGCTGCGCGATAACTGGGACAGGGCGATAACGGGCACATCCAGTTCCTTGGCCAGCATTTTCAGCCCGCGCGTGATTTCGGATATTTCTTGGACACGGTTGTCATTGCGGCGTCCACCTGGTGATGTCATTAATTGCAGATAGTCAATTACAATCAATGCAATCCCGCCACACTTGCGCGCCAGACGCCGTGCGCGTGTTCGTATCATTGGTACCGACATCCCGGGTGTATCATCGATATACAATGGCACTTTGCCAATTGCGGCCGAATATTGTGACATTTTCAAAAAGTCTTCATCCGTCAGCGACCCTTCGCGCATGGCAGATGCAGGTATCTTTGATTGAGACGACAACACACGCGCCGCCAATTGCGATGACGACATTTCCAGACTGAAAAACGCGACTGCGCCTTTGTACTGCTCGTTCGCGCGCCCGTACAGAATTGCATTTGCGGCATTAAACGCAATATTCATTGCCAGTGTTGTTTTTCCCATTGCAGGACGACCGGCAATGATAATCAAATCAGAATGATGTAAACCGCTGATTGATTTATCCAACGCGTTCAATCCTGTGGTCAGGCCAGATAATTTGCCATCTGCCTTGTATGCGATTTCCGCCTCTTGCAGGGCACTTTGCAGTGCGGTTGCAATTGACGATACTTCGCGTTCAGAAACACCACTGGACGCCATTTCAAACAGTTTTTGTTCGGCGGTTTCAATCTGGGCACTGACCGGATTGTCCAGGTCTTCGACAAATGCGGCATCTGTGATTGATTGCCCCAGATTAATTAATTCGCGCCGCATTGCGTTTTCATAAACGATGCGACCGTATTGTTCGACATTAACAACGGTTGCACCGGCACCAGCCAGCTGTGTTAAATAATCAACACCACCGACAGATTCCAGTGTGCCTTGCTGGTCCAGATAATTTTTTGCCGTGATAATATCGAATGGAATTCCGGCGGCAAATTGGCGTTCGGCCAGGCGATATATTTCTTGGTGTGCCGGATGTGAAAAATGTTCTGGTTTTAAAAATTCGGACACCCGTTCCAACGCGCGGTTATTCATCAGCACCGCCGCCAAGACGGCCTGTTCCGCTTCTAGATTTGTTGGTAATGTTTTCGGGGTAAAATCCATGTCAGATATGGTATCTAAAAATTTTAGTTTTTCAACGCCTTTTTTGCGCGGGTATCGCGAATTAAAAATACCGGTGATTTCTGGGGATGGCACGCCGGTGTGGCCAGAATTATTCCCAATTTCGCGCATTGATGAAATGCGACGCGCCGTGGGCGCACGATATTTTTCCGCGCAAATGATGCTGGAATTCGTTGCGCCCGAACGCGCGCGCCTGGACCCGGATGCATTGCACCTGTATGACGATGCGTTCGATGTGCGCACTGCGCGTATTGGTGAATATCTGGTGACAGGTGCTGTGGCATATTGGGACCCATCAACCGGGCGCCAGAAATCAGATGCCAGTGTATGCGTGCTGGTCTATCGTGATGACAACAACCGGCATCTGTTTATTCATGACGCAGTGTATTTGACTGTTTCGGACAGTGAATTGCACCCACTGGCGCGCCAGTGTGAAATGGTTTTGGAATTTTTATTGCGCCATGGACTGCATCGGGTATGCATTGAAACAAATGGCATCGGCAACGCATTGCCAGAAATAATGCGCGATGTTGCGCGGCGACAAAATATTTCGGTCAATATTCAAAACATTGCAAATCATACAAAGAAAGAAACCAGAATCCTGGACGCAATTGAACCCGTGCTGACCACAGGTCGACTGCATGCACATCGGCGTATCCAGTCAACACCACTGATTGCAGAAATGTTGGGTTGGTCGCCATTGGGTGGGGTGGGGCACGATGACGGACTGGACGCGGTTGCCGGCGCGATATGCGCGACGCCTGTGCCGGTGCGACCACTGGGTCAAATCATTCGACCATTTACGGCAAACACAGAATTTAAAATCTAACCATATGGAGGAAAAATCATGCACAAGAATTTACAACAAATGTATCGGCGCGCACTGGATTTACGTGCGCCATGGATAAATCGTTGGGATTGCGCCATGCGCTATACCATGCCAACCGCAGACGATGACGCCGCCATGATGTTTGATGCGACTGCCGCGGACGCCGCAGATAATCTGGCGGCGTCAATTTATTCATTACTGACACCCCCAGAATCACTGTGGATTTCATTGGTTCCCGAAAGTGCCGCGTCCCCCGATGCAACCGCGGCAACAATGGCATTGCGGGCAAACCTGAACGATTCTAATTTTTATACAACAATTCACCAGTGCTATATGGACTTGATAATTCTGGGTACGGCGTGTCTGTTTATGGCTGAAAACCCGATTGGTTCGGCGTCCGCATTTTCATTCACGGCGATTCCGATGCGCGACATTGCGGTTTTAAATGGCGCCGTATTTCATATGGCAACGATGCCGGCGCGTGAAGTGATGGAAAAGTATCCATCTTGGACGCCACCGTCAAATTTGCGCGATGCGATAAAGAACGACCCAGAAACACCATTGCGATTGGTACAAAGCCTGGTGGGTACAGAATTTACCGCATGGTTGGATGTTGGCGGTGATATAGAAAACAATATCGTGTCAACCGGCAAATTTGAAACGAACCCGTACATCATATTCCGCTGGGCGGTTGCCAGTGGCGAACAGTACGGTCGTGGACCGGTCTTGCGTGCATTGCCAGATATAAAAACCGCGAACAAGGTTGTTGAACTGGTGCTGAAAAACGCAACTATTGCGGTTTCTGGCATATGGCAGGCGGATGATGATGGGGTTATAAATCTGTCGAATATAAATCTGACCCCGGGGGCAATAATACCAAAGGCGGTCGGTTCGTCTGGTTTGACCCCGCTGGCATCTGGGGCGAATTTTGATGTGTCCCAGATTGTACTGAAAGATTTGCGTGAACGGATTCGTCACGCGCTGTTGGCGGACAGACTTGGGCTGCTTAGTGAAAAAGAAATGACCGCAACTGAAATCATGGCGCGTAATGCCGATATGATGCGGATTCTGGGGGCGACATATGGGCGTCTGTTGCACGAATTTATTCGCCCACTGGTGGAACGCGGGTTGCAAATATTGGCGCGCCGTGGGGTGATTGATAAAATATCGCTGCACAGCGATGCAGAATTAAAATACATTGCGCCAATTGCACAGATGGCAATCGAAGAAACTGTATTGTAAAACACAGGGGGTAATTCATGAAAGAACTTGAACAAAATTATGCGCGAACATTTTCAACATCCGCCGGGGCGATGGTGCTGAAACATTTGCGCCGAATAACAGTAGAACGGGTATTGGGGCCAGACGCCACCGATGCGCAACTGCGCGGACTGGAAGCCCAACGCGCCCTGGTTCACCAGATTGAAAGCATGATTGAACGGGGTAAGTAAGATGACAACACAAACCAGTGCGGCAATGGGGATACTGGATTTTTTGCGTAACAGTTGGTTTCTGATTGCATTTATCGCCGGCATGATATACTGGGTCGCGCGCCAAGATTCATCGTTGGCAGAATTGGACCGCACGGATCACCGCCTGACGGCACTAGAAAACCGCACAACAATCTTGGAAACCGGCATCGGGCAATTACAGATAAAAATCGACACAATTCGCGAAGATGTCGCCTTGATAAAAACCGCCGTGATACAATAAAAAACAGAATATTGTTCCACAACAATCGCATTAACATCACACACCTCTGTCATTGCGAGTGAAACGAAGCAATCCAGTCAATTATGCGCGCACGCGAATGCCCCCCGCAATGACAAAAATGGGTGTCTGATGAGCCCGCATTAAAAAACGCCCCGTTTCGGGGCGTTTTCCGGGGTTTAGCAACCGCCAGTTGCGTTGCCAATCAGTTTAGAAATAGAAATATCCTTGTGCAGCAAGAAATCATATTCACAATTACCCTGTTTATATGTACCCATACACGCAGCCAATGTCAAAACTGCAAACAATGCCAACATAACTTTTTTCATATTATTCTCCTTTTGCTTGAAAAAACTACATGCTGATTATACATGAAAACACCAGATATGCAAGTCGCATTATATCACGCCCCGAATCCATCGGATTTTATGTGGCATAACAACGATTGCGTCAAACCGTGCATCACCCGTCCAGTGCGTTCGCGCAATATATGTTTCTGCTGCCCGGCGCAGACGCATTGCCTGGGATTTAGTAATTGCACATATTCCGGTGGTTATGTCTGGACGATATTTAACCTCTACAAACACCATCAAATCCCCACGCCGTGCGATAATGTCAATTTCTGCGCGTCCAGTATTACGCCCGGTCATGTACCGGGATTTTACAATACGAAATCCATGCAGACGCAAATACATCCGCGCAATAAATTCCGAAACCAGACCTGTTTTATAAGAATTCATTCCAGAACCATTATATAACAGGTTTATATATTCAAACAATCAGAAAACTGGGCAAATAAAATAGAAAAATAAAGGAGGCTCCCTTTGTCCAGACAAATACAAATTCGCCGCGGCAGTGCCACGGAACACGCCACATTTACCGGCGCGATTGGTGAAATAACAATGGATACAACAAACAAAACATTGCGCGTTCATGATGGCGAAACCGCCGGTGGTACAATACTGGCACGGCAAAACGAATTACCACCCGCCAGCGCCGATTATGTAATCGAAACCCAAATACCAACCGCAGAAAATAATTACACATGGTATCGAAAATATAAATCCGGCTGGGTCGAGCAGGGCGGTCGCACCACCAGCCAGACAATAACATTCCCAATAACAATGCAGACAGTAAACTATGCAATCAGCCTGTGTGGGGAATGCCAGACAACAAATAATAATATAACTGTTCTGGGTGTTCGTAATATAACGACAACCGGATTCACAGTCCAGGGCAATATTGTTAATAATGCCAGCCAATCCAGCGGTTCCAACACCAGCAGAAAATATTGGCGCATTTCAGGAATTTAATAGAACCCGCGTTTTTACGCGGGGCATTTTTTTAATAAATATTTGTTATTTTGTAAATAAAATATAAACATATCAATAATTTGAATTATGCGCCGTAAATCTATATCTGTTTCCTTTATTGCGGAACAAAAATCAATAATAATATTTGTATTGCGTAATTTTGTATACAAATTAATTTCATCAGAAATTTTTTCATTATTACAATTGTCATACCAACATGGAAAATTTGTTTCGCTGTCATGTGTTGTCAGTGTTTTTAACGGTGGACGCGAAAAATAGCTGATATGAATTCCGCATAATGGTCGAAATTGTTGTGTTTTTTCATTTGGGATTTTATATCCTTTATTTTTCATCAGCATATATAAAATATGTTCATCATTATCTGATTTTATATTTATATGTCGCATATCTTGTGGATACATTTTATCATATTCTATAAAATGCAACCCAGATAATTTGTATTGTCCAATTCTTTTAATATTTGAAAAATCTAACTTATTTTCGTCTATATTTTTTATATGTGTTTTGTATATATCGTGTAATATCAATATATCGATATCACCAATATAAATATATTTCGCACGATTTTGCGGTTGTGAAATAAATCGTACTGTCCCAGCCGGTATATTTAATAACTTTCTGTTAATTTGCGTAAATTTCACCCGTGTGCCAAAGTTTTTTTGGTAAAAATCGATTAAATGTTGATATTTTAATTTAAAGTTATGTAGGTTATCTAATGCTATTTCAACAATTGTGTCATTATTTGATGCCATAACCCATATTGGATACAAAATTGCAAAGTCATAATATTTTTTATTTGCGTATGTATAAACCAGCAAGCGGGAAATGTCGTTTGTACATTCATTCGTTTTTAGTGTTTCATGCATTTGTACATATTTTTTCATAAAATGTGTACGATTGTGTTTATTCGGTATAAACCAGCTGATAATTTTCCCGATATAATATGGATATTTAAATTTTTTTATTTTATCTTGATTATGACTATCAATATACACAAATGTGAAGTCCCCACATGTTCTATGCATACCTGGAATTGTATACATCGGTGTTATATTTATTCCATATTTCCACGCAACGAAGTCAAAAGATAATTGATCGCGTTTAGAATATTTAGAAATCATATTCCACCATTCATCAGACATCGCAGACATTTTATTATGGTTCCTAAATAATATCCCCGTTTCATGCAATCCATTGTTTCTGGGGTATTTTTGTGATTGTATAAATTTCATTTCACGATTAACAATTCGTGGCGAATCTATACAAAGGCTTTTAACAGCATCTGCTTCGTCATAAATACATTTTTTATTTGGATGTAATGGCACCGCAATATCAATATTTTCATTAATATATTTCTGGCATTTTTTGAAAATATTTGAATTATTAACAGATATGTTTGCATCAATCCATAAACTGTATTGATATTCTGGAAATAAAATATGTGGATTAACTTTGTGCCATCTTGCATTACGCACATTATCCAGTTTACTAAATTCTAATTTTCGTATTGTCCAATGGTAAATTTTCCCTAAATTAATCAATTCGGCGTTATCGGTAAATAATATATAATCCCATGTTTTATCCAGATATTTATATTCTGGGACATTATCATACCCACCAGTAATGCAAGAATATACAACTTTCTTCATATTAATCTTTATACCGTAAAAATTTTATTGGAATGATTTTGAATATCCACAGTCTGTATTCGCTGCCATCGCGTTTTTGTTCCCACATTAGTGTGGTAATTTTATTAAACAATTTTAATTTCCAAATTATTTTATATGGCGATTGATGTAATTCCAATCGTGTTATATTCGCCATTAATGCCCCCTGTAATTCAGGTGGCGTAATTTTCATCAGCGTTTTTATTTTGGGAATATTGCAAACGCCTTGCTTTTTAATAAAAGGGATACTGCGAATATAACCATCATAATATAATTTTAGTCCACATATTTTAGGTTCAACGCGTCCCAATTTGATATTATGTCCCATTAACAATTGTGATAATCCAATTTCATATTTCCATACGATTTGGTTTTTTGATTCTTGATGCGTTACGCTGTGCATGAAATTTGAAAACCATGGTTGCTGGGTAATTGGTGCAGCAATACCAACAAACCATGATTGAACATGGTCTGGGTATCCATATTGTTCATTAACTGTGCTGTGTAATCCCATCATGCCAAATGCATTACCAGCATTTTTGCGTTCCATTCGTTCCAATATTGGTTTCAGATCAAACAATGGTCCAAACACAGAATCATTTACCAGATAAATAAATTCATAATCTTTTAACAGATTATTTTTTTCAGCATATTCATACCCGCGTTTATATGAACCAAAATCATATTCACCATGGCGTGATGCGACCGCGCTGATAACACTGGGGATTCTTTTTACTTTATCCAGTTCCGTAGAAGAAATGTCATTGTCCATTGTAAAAATAATATCCCCCAGCCCAGACAGCGCGCGCAAATAATACAACAACGTTTCGTCTACGATTTCATCACGATCATATGATGCAAATATAAACAGTCTGTTTTTCATGGCATAAAACCTTGTATTAAAAATCTTTGCGCGGGTGGATGTTCAAACAATCAGAAAACAAATTTCCAATCCCGTGCGTTTTGGGTATGGCGCACGCATCCACCCATGTGGGAATAAACTCGGACACATATGGAAAAAGAAAACCGCCTGAATTTTATTGGCGGTCGGGATGTCAGAACGATCATCAAGCTAATACCCCCATTGGCTTTTGGTTTTCACCTGTTGTATAACCAACGGCATCCCGACTTGGTACATATGTCGGGGAAACAGTGCAATCGCACTACTTTTTTACGGTGCGTCGCACCGATCTTGAAGAAATGTTCTAAGTCCCGAATTCCAATTCCCATTGAAATCCATGCCTATCTTAGTTCAGGGTGATAAAAATGTAAAGAAAAAAACGTGTTGTTTACCAATTAAAATGCATACGGCTTTGCCTGGAAATTTTCGCGGGCCTGTTGCACATTTTTTGCCATATCTGACGCATTCAGACCATTATCCACCAAATCCAGCGATCCATAATATGCCGTCATCATCGGGTCATATGCATTGTTTGTCGAAATCCATTTGTCCGTACCAGAATTCGGTGCACCATATTTGTCCAAGACACCCTGCCAGAATGCCAGAATCTTTTTTTCACGCTGGTCTGCAAATTTTTCATGGTCACCTTCGATTTCATTGACATCGTTGTTGTACAGCACGCGCCACACGACATTATCTGTGGCATTGCTGGTAAAGTATACAACAACCGTCTCGCCAGTATTTTCCCGCACCAGGTGTAATTCCGCCGCATACAACAGCCCCCGGTCACGCGCCAATGTTTTTATACACTGATCCAGTTCGGCCGGTGCATAAATTCCTTGTTGTCTGCATTCGTAATCCAGATTATATTTCCAATCTTTTTGAATTGAATAAATAATACTGTCTTTTTCGCGCGGACTGTACAGTCCCTTGGTTTTAAAGAACAATGTTTCAACATCGTCATAGGACATCCCCAGCATTACACCGGCAATATCAAAGTTACTAACGGTAATTGGTTCAGCCCCAGAATTCAGGCTGACCGATGCCGCATTTAAATCAGTACCACCACTTTCTGTTATTGTGAATTGCTGGAAATCAAAATCATCTGTGGCGGCACAGATTGGCATGACAATCGTCATTGAAAATAATACCGGTAAAAAATATATTCCAATACGCATCATCACAGTCCTTGGATTTCAGTTACAGTAAATTGGAATACCGCCGCCGGATCACCACCCCGTTCCAGATAATCGTGCAATGTATCAATATCAACCCCCACACCCTGGCGCAGGGTAGGCGCATATTCAATTTTCATATACAGTGTACCACGACTGACAACAGGTGGTACATCAAAATTATTTGGCGCCACCCATGTTACCAGTGCATAATTAACCACCCAATATTGACTGTTATTCGGTTTGTATATTTTATCGATAACATGCGCGATGCGCATCGCCTTGTCCGCGGCCAGATTTTGGATTGTGACTGCCTCGCCCTGGCGCCATTCGTTAAACACATCCGCCGTTGACATCAGTGCTAGTGTGCTTTGACCGCCGGTACGGCGTGCGATATTTTCCGGATCTGGTGCGGCATAGAAATATTCTGCCACATATCTGCGCACTAACAGTTCCAAGAATTCAGATTCCCCAATTTCCGCGGCGGTTTTTGGTGTCCCTGGTCGGCGTTCAGACAAATTATTTGGTTGAAAGAAATAGGGCGTTATTTGCTGGCCACGGCCGGCGTCAAATATGGCACCGGCAACATATATCGCCACCCCGCAAAACGCCAGTAGTATTATACCCGCTAAAAATCCAACCAGTTTTTTCATTCGCCTATCTTGTATGCATTAAAATCCGCCACATAGTACCCCAGTGTTAATGGATAACTATCAATATTTCGTACAATTTTGGCAAACCCGATAACAGTCATATCGCCGTTTATGTTTGATTGTATCGTTGCCAACACGCGCCATGTTCCGCCATTTTCGTTTATTTCGCCGGCCGGCTGCATCTGGATTTGCGCTTTATCCACCACCCACCGTTCGCCATTTGCCACGCGCAATTGATAACCTGGCACAATATCTTTTATCAGTCTGGCAAACAACTCGCCCCCCGATGCACAATACAGCGCACATGTCGTATCACCATATGGACGGGTTGCGTTTGTGCCACAATCATCGCGCCGTTCACATGTTTTCCACATCCGTTCGTTCGCGGCATCATCCCCAGAAATAGTGAACCAGTTCGCCACAAAATTGCCCAGCACAGATTGCTGTAACGATCCCAGTGCCGTATACTCAATCGGACCATTTTTATGCGAATGATCCAGTGTTGTCCACTGTCCAGTAATGTTGTTAATTGATACGATGAATGGGTCAACCCGCTGGGATCGCACCGCCCACAGCAATAATGCACACATGAATATAACCAGCAAGAACATCACGCACGATGCAATTGCCATAAATCGCGATATGGCAATGGACCGCCCGGCTGGGAACGCCGGCGCATCAAAATCGCTTGGGTAATTCAACGATATATCCCCCCACGGTACCGTTTTGTGTTTATTTTACGCCTGGAAAACCATGATGCATGCGCACGGGCTTAATTTCAATTCATTATTGTCGTATCCGACACCCACCGGTTCACGGTCATACACCTGGCCACATCCAGCCAACGCCAGTGCCACGAACAGACCCAATATAACCTTTTTCATCGCTTTCCCCCTTTGCTGTATGAATTATATGAAAAATTCAATACATCGGTCAAGATATAAAACGCAACCACATCAGAATTGTGTTTCAAACGACAGCAAGAACCGTTGTTCTTCATCATACTCGTTCATTTTCAGTGGCCAACCCCAACTGAAATTCATTGGTCCCATCGGCGTGTTCCAGTAAATACCAACACCAACCGATGTACGCAAATCTGTATCAATTTTGTTCGGCGCCCCCAGATATGTATATTCTTCTTTTGGCGGCTTGCCCAAGATACCGTAATCAAAGAACACAAAACCCTTTATCTGGTATTCATCCGGGATAAAGATGGGAAAGTTTAATTGCGTTGACCCGTTCAGTTTCCACAGTCCGCCCAACGAATATGTCGTCCACCACCAATTCCGTGACCCGACCCCGGCGATATCAAACCCACGCAATGATTCACCACCCAAGAAATAGCGATATACACGGGAAATGTATGAATCGCCAATTGCCTGTAATGCGCCGAATTCCAGCGATGACCGCAACTGCCAGCGATCGTCCCAGAACTTTACCATACCGATGATATCGGCACTGTATCGCATATATGTTTCAGTTCCGCCGAACCCAGTATATGCAACCCCAATATTGCCCACGACACCAGTATGTGTATTTTGTTCAAAATTGGTATCCAGATTGTAATAGCGCAAATATGTACCCAATGTATACAGATTGGCATCGCGCCATCCTGTTGCGGATTGAATATCATAATTCTGGTCGAACGATGCCGACAGACGCACAGTCTGGGACCAATGGTCGGTCAGCCGCCATCCCATACGCCCCGCCACGGTCAAAGAATCCCGATCGTATCCGAACCCGCCCAGCGATGAATAATCATACATTGTGTACGATACATCAAATCCGGCCGACAATGGACGCCCGAACAAATACGGTTCGGTGAAACTGAACAAAGCCTGCTTTTGATATTCGGCGATTGACCCGCGCAGTTGAACAACCTGGCCACGGCCCATAAAGTTGCTTTCTGTGATGCCGGCATCAACCATAAATCCGTTGATGTTCGACCAACCAAATCCGCCCGACAGTTCACCTGTGGGTTGTTCTTCGACCTGGATATCCAGGTTAATCATATTGGCATCCGCAATACGATTAGGCACCATTTTCACATCTTTGAAATAGCGTGTCCGCATCAGGTTCTGGCGGCCTTCTTCGATTGTCTGTAATGAAAATGGGTCACCCGATCGCATTGGAATCAACTGTTCAATCACAGAATCAAATGTACGAACATTGCCCAATATGTTGATGTTATTCAGATAGATACGATTTGTTTTTTCTATCTTGAAATTCATATCAATTGTGCGGTCGTCATCGTTTTTGGTTGGAATTGGTTCGACATTTATAAACGCGTATCCGTGATCGGCCACCGCCCCGCGCAGATTTGATATTGTTTCATCAACCAAATCGATATTATACACATCACCCGCGTCAAATGCGATTACATCGTACAGTTCGTCATCTGGGACATCTGGGAACGGGTTATCGATTGTAATTTTGCCAAAATCGTATTTTTCGCCTTCGTCAATTGTGAACACCACAGAATAGTATTGCCGATCTGGGGTGAATTCGCCATCAGCGTCAGTTATTTCAACATCGACATAACCATTACGCATATAAAACTGGCGCAGCATTTGTTGGTCATACATAATTCGATCTTCGTCAAAGACATCGAATTGCGTCATAAAACGCCACCACGCATGTTCGCGCGACAGTATCTCCCCACGCAGCGTTCGGTCACTGAACTTTTTATTTCCCTGGAAATCAATGTCCGTGATGTATGTCGGATGTCCTTCGGTAATTTCATAGACAACATTAACGCGATTATCCCCCAGGTCAATTTTCTTTGGTTCTATTTTTGTACCAAAAAATCCATTGCGCTGGTATATGGTCAACATTCTTTGCACATCGGCGCCGATTACAGATTCATCATACGCAGACCGCGCCTTTAACCGTAATTCTTTTTTTAAATCTTCGGTATCGATTTCGTCATTTCCTTCGATTGTGACCATGTTGACGGTTGGTGCCTCGGTCACATCTATTTTCAGCACATTACCCGACATACGAACGCTGACGCTGGAAAAATATCCACTTTCTTGCAGACGCTTTGCAATTTGATTTGCGGTTTCAGAACCGACATTATCACCCACCTGGACATCAGACAAAATTCGTACAGATTCTGCATCCATACGCTGGGTTCCGTTAACATCAATACGCGACACCGTGGCGGCATTTGCGCCCCATGTGACCATTACGGTGGCTGCTGTTAAAAATAATTTTTTTCTATTCATCATCCGTTTAATCCAAATACTCTTGCAATATCATTCCACATGGTCAGTGCAAACAGTGCAATTATAAACAGCCATCCGATAATAATTGCAATTTCCATTCCGCGCCCGCCCAACTTGCGGCGTGTGACACCTTCGATTATCAAAATCAACAAATACCCACCGTCCAGCACTGGCAACGGCAACAGGTTTATCACCCCCAGGTTCACCGACAACAGTGCGATTATCGCCAACAGGGCCCACAACCCCATTGCCAATGCCTGGCCTGAAACCTCGGCAATAGTTATAAATGACCCCAGTTGTTTTGACGATCGTTCACCCGTGATAATCTGCTTTAACACCACCAACAGCGTTTTTGATTGATAGTATGTTTCGCGTGCCCCGGCGTACAAGCCATCAAAAAATCCCTTTTTACGCAGTTCCGTTTTACTGCCATCAGCAACCAGCCCCCACCGTTCTGCGGGTGCCAATTGCACGCGAATTAAATCTGTACCACGCAACAGCAACACATCGGCATTATGTGTCGATGCCAATTCTTTGGCGATAATCAGTTCGCCCCAGTTTGTAACAGGTTCGTCATCAATTTGCATGACGACATCACCCGGTTTTACACCGGCGTTAAACGCGATTGATTCTTGGATAACCTGGCCAACAACGGGTAACTGTACTTCGCGGGGGCGCGCCATAAACATCGCCGAATATATCACCCATGCCAGCAAGAAGTTCATCGTAACCCCGGCGGCGATGATAATAAACTGTTTCCACGCCGGCACGGACAAATAATGCCCCTTTTTCTTTTCGGCATCCAGTGCAGCATATTTTTTGCGGTCAAACATATCTTCTTGACCATAGATGGACACATACCCGCCCAGCGGCAGACATGCAATTTTCCATTCTGTGCCGTGTTTATCGTGCCATTTAACAATCGCGGGCCCAAATCCAATAGAAAAAGTATTAACGCGCACACCCGCCCATCGTGCCGCCCAAAAATGCCCCAGTTCGTGAACAAAAACCACAATCCCCAGAACAATCAACAATGCGACAATGGCCAAAACAATTTGCATAACACAATCCCCCAGATACCCCTTATAACATAACCAGCCATATTAACGGCAATACATAAATCCAACCGTCAAACCGGTCCAGCATTCCACCATGGCCTGGCAATATGCGACCAAAATCTTTCAGTCCCATTTTGCGCTTTATCCAACTGGCGGTCAAATCGCCATATTGGCTAAGCAGTGATACACTGATACCAATCCACATCAGTTGTGGCATAAACATATCTGTTCCCAACAAACCGTACATCACGGATGCGAACGTTCCGCATAAAATGCCCGCAATCTGTCCAGACCATGTCTTGGCCGGGGAAATATGTTCCCACATTTTATCCCCACCAATTAATTTACCAAAGAACCATGCGCCAATATCCGCCGCGCATATGGTCAGCAACAGCAACAGCATAATCCACGGACGCGTCCCGACATGATTAACCGCCCCCAGCATGATGACTAGCATCAGCAAAAATGCCCCAAATGTCGGCCAGTTTTTCTTTAACACATCACGCGGTGTTCGCGCCAGGCAGATAATCATTTCCACAATCATCATCGCCACAACAAAGATGCCCAGATACCTGACGGCATTAAATCCACAGTATTCACCAACACCCGCCGCAACAGCGACCAGTGCCATAATTATCCCGACAATAATGCGTTTTGCTGTATTTGACATGACTGGCCCTTTTTTTATTTTTTCTTGCCTGAATAGTTTGCCTTCTTTCCGCCACCAAATCGCCGATTGCGTTTTGCGTATTCGTCCAGCGTGTATTGCCACAACTTTTCACTGCGCACCAAATCAGGCCAGTGTTCTGGCAAGAACAATAATTCCGCATACGCCAACTTCCACAGCAAGAAATTAGATATTCTAAATTCATTACTGGTGCGGACCATTAAATCAATGGGTAATAATTCACCTGTATCCAAGAATGTTTCAAAATTATCCTTGTCGACTGGTTCGCCGGCGGCGATTGCATCATTTACCGCGGCGATGATTTCGTCTTGGCCGCCATAATTTAATGCAAAGACGACTGTCCCAGCGGTGCCGGCGGCGGATGCTTTTTCCAGCTCGTCACATTTTTTGGCCAACCGCGCGGGCAATCTGTCGCGCGACCCCACCACGCGATAGCGTAAATTTTTCTCTAACGCGTGTTTCATATTCTTGTCCAGTTCTGTATAGAACAAATTCATCAAGAAATCGACTTCTTCCTGGGACCGGTTCCAGTTTTCTGTTGAAAACAAAAAGAATGTTATTGTCGTCACCCCGCGCGCAATAAACCAATCGACCAGGTTTTCAAAGTTTGCGATGCCCGCCTGGTGTCCTGCCAACGGGGGCAGGCCGCGCGCTTCGGCCCAACGGCGATTTCCATCACATATAAACGCGATGTGTTGCGGCACGCGTACTGCGCCCGCCACAGGTGTAAAATCTTTTTTCTTTTTAAATAATCTCAGCATATTTGACCCCGATGGCGATGATTGTTAAACCGACATAATATCAGATTCTTTTTGTTTTGCCATGGCATCAACCTCGGCCACACGGCGATCAAAAACCTTTTGCAGGTCGTCTTCGTATTTATGCTGGTCATCCTCAGAAATTTCTTTGTCCGTAACGGCGCGTTTGATTTTTCCCATGGCGTCTTGGCGAATATTACGCATAGAAATCTTTGCTTCTTCGGCGTATTTTCCGGCCACCTTGGTTAATTCTTTGCGGCGTTCTTCGGTCAGTGGCGGCATGTTCAGTCGTATAACCCCGCCGGCTGTCATTGGGTTCAAGCCCAATCCAGAATCACGAATTGCCTTTTCCACCGCACCAGCATTATTAACATCCCAAACAGTCACGGTCAGTGTTTGATTATCTGGTGTTGCAACGGTTGCCACCTGGTTAATCGGCATATCAGAACCATAGACTGGCACGCGCACCCCATCCAACAGGTGCACAGATGCGCGCCCTGTGCGTAAACCGGCGTATTCACCCTGTAACACATCCAGTGTTTGTTGTGTTTTCTGTTCGACTTCGGCCTTTAATGCTTGATAATCCATATAAAACTCCTTCTTGTGTAAAAAGGTTAGCAAATTGATTTGACATTTGGCAAGAAGAAATATAGAATAATGTTCCGCACGGGGTTGTAGCTCAGTTGGTAGAGCACTTGCATGGCATGCAAGGGGTCGTCGGTTCGAGTCCGATCAGCTCCACCACAACAGATTTAGTTTGGCGGATGTAGCTCAGTTGGTTAGAGCGTTGGTTTGTGGTACCAAATGTCGCCGGTTCGAATCCGGTCATCCGCCCCAGTCATAAAAATACCGGCAAAATGCCGGTATTTTTATGACTCTGGACGGGTCGGATTCGAACCGCGGTTCGCATACGAGTAATCGAGACAAGCAAAGCGCAGTCGAGAGCTAACGAGTGGTGAGCGCGCAGTCGCGAACAATACGGAGCAGGGTAATGAAATTATCCTGCGCAGGCACCCGGTCATCCGCCCCAGAAATAAAAAAATCGCCCAACGGGCGTTTTTTTATTTCTGTGCAAGGATGCGGATGAGAACCGGCAAGAAAGCCGTTCGAACCGCCGCAAAAAGGCGGACGACAGTACGCCGGTTGTGCGAATGCACAATTTTGCCAGGTGGCGCAGCAATCCGGTCATCCGCACCAGAAAAAACAGTTTGAAAAAATATACAAGATTTCCTAGAATACACATGTAAAAGACAGGATTTCCATTATGCATCAAATTTTCGCGCCCCAGGTCTATAAAGAATCTACTAATAACTGCTTTAAGTCAGCCATTATAAAATCACATTGTGATATCACCGATGTTCCAATGGGGTATATCACAGTTGACCGGACGAATGAAACATTTGGGGTCTTGGATTCTGAACACATGTTTGTTCATGCATCTGTATCAACGCGTGGCGATCATAAACCGCACTTGCCGCGTGCAACAGTTGCGTCCAATACGCCATATGTTGATGCCGATGCAATATATTGCTATGGCGGATGGAAATTTTTTCATTTTGGGCATTTTTTACTGGAATGCATGAACAGAATGTATCCTGTGCTGGATTCCAGATATAAAAATTGTAAATATGTTTTTACGGTACTGGATATGCGGCCTGTGCCAGAATATGTGTACCAGGTATTTGATTTATTGGGCGTGCCACGCGAAAATGTTCTGGTAATCAACCAGACAACACAATTCAGAACAGTATATGTTCCCGAACAATCGTTTGATATTTGGCGATATTCATCCACCGCATACGCGCGTTTGGGGCAAAAATTGTCCCGTGCGGTGGGGCCAGGCGCACGACATGATAAAGTATATGTGTCCAGGTTAAAATTGGGGGCGCGTAAAACATTCGGCGAAGAATTGATACAAAAAATATTTGAGAAAAATGGATACACGGTAATTTATCCAGAACAAATGTCAATCCGGGATCAGATTGCCGCGATAAAGAATTGCAAATATCTGGCGGGGTTGGCGGGAACGGCATTGCATCTGGCATTGTTTATGCGTCCTGGGGGGGCGGTTATCCAGATAAAAAGAAATACAGGCGCAGATGACAATGCAAGTACACAAGATTTGATAAACCGGTGTGTTGGTCTAGATTTTGTTCTGGTCTGGGCCAGCACAGAAGATGTACCATCTATTCATTATACCGCGTGTCCCCAGATTGTTGGTCCAACACAGTATTTTCGTGAATTCTTGGACGCCATGAATTTTCAGTATTCTGCGGACGACTTGGTTCCTGATGCTGGGGTGCTGGCGCAATATACCGCTGCATTATCAGAATACAAACGAACACTGGACAGTAAATTTGTTTATCAATTAAAAAAGTTAATTATTCGTATGGTTGGCATTATGATACCCATGCGCCGATGGCGGCGTATGGCGCGGCGTTTTTTGGAACGCAAGTTGCGATATAAAAGCAATATACCACCATTTGCATAACTGGCGATTTCATATTTTTATTGTAACGCCCCCAAAAAAACAACTGTTTGTGTGGGATGCTGTTTGACCACGGGACAGGGCTGTTAAAAAAAGTACCGCACCCCATACAGGGTGCGGACATATACATATCCGGATCGGTGTTTTATTTTGTGAACGAATAATCCATTTTTAAGTGATCTGGATTATATGTTCCATTCATAATTGCCAATGTGTCTTCGACAATGACCAGTTCTTCATTTGTTGCAATCATGAATATTTTTACGCGACTGTCTGGTGTGGAAATTTCCGCGCTGTCAACACCCTTGCGTGCCAATGCGGCGGCATTTTTTTCCAGATCTATCTTGATGCCCAATTCTTCCAGTCCTGAACAGAACTTTGCACGTAAATAGTCGTCATTTTCACCCACGCCCGCCGTGAATACCAGTGCATCTGTATGCCCCAGTTCGGCCATAAATGCACCAATGTATTTTTTTACATTGTGGGCCTCCATATCAATGGCCAGGCGACATTTATCGTTTGTGTCACGATTGGATTCCACATCGCGCCGGTCGGCAAAACATTCTGTCAGTCCCAACAGCCCAGAATCCTTGTTCAGATGTTTTTGCATTTGTTCCGGGCTTAACTGTAACCGTTGCATTACATACAGCACGACACCTGGATCAACATCCCCAGGGCGCGTCCCCATGGTCAACCCAGCCAGCGGCGTCATACCCAACGAAGTATCCACCGACACACCATTTCTTATCGCTGTGGCCGATGCACCCGACCCAATGTGCAATGTTATCAGGTTGCATTCAGATGCCGGCTTGCCCAACAGTTTTGCCGCGCGTTTTGATACATACAAATGTGATGTTCCGTGGAACCCGTATCTGCGCACGCCCAGTTCTGTGTACCACGCGTGTGGCACGGCATAGCGGTACGCATAATCTGGCATAGTCTGGTGAAATGCGGTATCAAACACAGCCACTTGGCGCGCATTGGGCAATAACTGGCGCGCGGTCACAATCCCCATCAGTGCCGGCGGGTTATGCAACGGTGCAATCGGCGACAGTTCGTCAATTGTGTGCATAACTTCATCTGTGATTTCCACAGATGATGCGAATTTATCACCACCCATAACAACACGATGTCCCACACCACCGATTTCATTCATATCAATAGACGCCTCGCGCAGCATGAACAGAACGACATTTAACGCCTCGTTATGATTTTTCATTTCTGTGTCTTTGCGTGTTTTTGTGCCGTCTGGATATTTTTGGGTTACAAAAGAATCCGGCAACCCAATTTTTTCCACATTGCCACCAACAACATATTGTTTGGAATCAGCGTCAAAAACCTGGTATTTCAGTGATGATGAACCACAATTCAGTGCAAGTATATACATGTTAATCCCTTTTTTCTATGCGCCCAGCATAGCAAATGAATTTACTGGTTTCAACAGTAAACTCGGAATAACAAACGCCAGCGTTCGTTTGTGATTGGGGTCTGGGCCCCGGTGTTTTTGTGCGATACCCAGAACGCCTGGCCGCCAGTCAATAATTTTACATGCAACCCAATGCTGTCAACGAATGTGTTCGGCATGGGTGCCGGACAGTCGCCAACACCGAACGCCGAAACATATTCACCGATGCTGTAACCAGCCTCGGGCGTTTGGCATATCAAGAATGTTTGCACAAACATCGCATTTTTCGATGTTTCAAATCCGTATTCGGTCCCGCCACTGACAGGAATGGGCAACAGTTGACTGGTCATAACCGTAAATGGTGCGGGGCAATATTGTGCAAACAGTTGTTGCCAAAATTCTGTCGGGACATCTGTGATATCAAAATCCCCGTCACCGGTGGTGCCGCCACCACTGACCGTGTCTGCGCGCGCCAACGCAAACCCGCCCAGTGTTTGTCCATCATGCACGCGCAGTGTTTTTGCATCTGTATCAAATGTTATTTCGCCTGTCATGCCGGTAAAGTTATCATTTTGCGCGGTTGTGCCACGTCTGATTTGCAATACTTTTGCCATTATAAAAATCCTTTGTTATTTGGGAATTAATGTGTTTGGAAAAATAAAAACACCGCCATCAGTGGCGGTGAATTCATGCGCGTAATTATATCAAAAAATCAGATAAAAATCAAGCGGCCATTGAATATTTATTCGAATAAGTTGCAAATATGACATTTTTGTTTTGATCAAACTTGTCTTGCTTTTTCTTGGCACTGCCGGAGCGCCATGAATACATCGGCCCCGTGTGTGAATCGCGCCCGGTTTCCAACAGGTCCCAATGCGCCATTAATTCTTTATATTTATCCTGGTGTTCTTTGTCCCAATTTTTAACCGTATCATCGCGTTTTTTAATATTTTCATCCAATTCTTGAATACGCGCGGTAGCGTTTTCAAAATCTTCAATTTTTGCGCCCAGATCATCAACATATGCCTGGGCGGCATCATACGCACTTTTTGCTGTATCGCGTGCACTCTTTCTGGCGGGGGCGGTGTGGCGTGCGGCACTGGCGCGCGGGCGCAAGTCAACACGTTGCTTAACAATTTGTGTGCGCTGTTGTTCCTTTTCCTGTTTTTCTTTTTCCAGGCTGATTTTTTCCTGCATCAATTGATTTGCCATTGCGCTGGCGGTGGCTGGGGGTAATGCTGCAAATGTGGTCCCAGATGCCAATGCGACTTCGCGTTTTTTTATTTCTGCATCTAATTTTTTTATATCGTTGCGCAGTGCGGTACTGTTATCTGATAATTGTTGGTCCTGGTTTATAATATTAGCCGCATCATTATATCGTTTTTCTGCCTTTTTATACTTTTCCTTGGCTTCTTCTGCGGTCTTTTTAGCTGTTTCCAGGTCCGTTTTTTTATCATTAATATTTCCCGCATTAATACCGGCAGCGTCCAGTGCAGACAATGTGCTTTCATATGGCACCTTTTTTGTCATATCGATTGCGTTTTCCGTAGTTTTGCGTGCTTCGGCGGCGGTGCGGTCTGCGTCGTTTTGGGTCACCCATGCATCATGTGCATTTTTCATGCGCCTGGTTTTGCCATTAAACTTACTGCCACTCAGACGGATTGCATTTCCGATACCCGTCACTGCATATCCCGCGGCCAAGAACGCAAATCGTATTGTTTTGTCCATTGCCGTGGTAACAATCCGAACGCCCATGTTACCATCTTTATTCCACGAAAAGTCTTTGTCGGAAAAGATAGTGAATAGTTCCTCGTCCGCGCGCAGGGTATCCATAATTTTGCTGGTGGTGTATCCGTATTTGACAACCGACAAAACCTCCATCATGGTTTTGGCTTCGTCTATTTTATTTTCACGCACCGCATTTATTATCAGTTCGGACACCAGCGCGCGCATCTGTCCACCGTTTTTCAGTGCGCCGGCAAACGCCTTGGGCATGGTGTCTTTTAATTCACCCAGCGTTTTTATCATCCATTCGAAATGGTCGACCGCACGCGGTGATTTATACATTAAATTCTTTTTTATATCGCCCGCGCTGTCCAGCAGTTTTCCCAGCCCATCAGTCGGTTTGAATTTTGCACCAGTCAGTGCCTTGAAAATCAATTTTGCCGAATGGGAATAATACAGCCGGTCGCCACGCAGTTTTATATATTTGTCCATATAATCGGACCATGTGTCAGATACATTTTCTTTTAACTGTTGCCACGGGGTTAATTCATCGGCGCGCTTTGGCGGGACATAATCCTTGCTGTCTTTGTTGGCATAGTCCACGTTACCGTTTGCTTTATCCAGATGCTTGGATATTTTTCCGTTATCATATTCTTTGAACACATCATACACTTTGGATTCCCCAGCCAATGTGTTCAACAAGTCTTTATAATTGCGTTTAAAGTAATTCAGTTTATAGTCCGGGATGTTTCCGCTGTCAAATCCTTTTTCTACATTGGAAAAATCGGGTATTCGTTCGCCAGGCGCCATTCCCAACGACTCGCGAAAATCAGATTGGTTGCCGTAAAAGTTTATATATTGTGCAATCGTTTTAACTTTATCCTGGAATGCCGGGTCTGTATTATATTTTCTCGACTTTATTCCCGACATTAAATCAGAAAAAGAAAACTTGTCATCCAGCAGTCCCCATTGCTTGCAATAAATTTCCAGACTGTTTTTATTCTGTTCCAAGAACCGTTTAAACGCGCCCTGGATTAATGGTTCCGCAGTTACCGGATCAGCAACCGCATTTGCAAACAAATGGGTGTTTGGGTCGCCAAAGTGCTCTTTTAAAAAACTGGTTGCCTTGGCATTATCTTTGAACGAGTCTGCATTCGCCGACATTTTGCGGAACGCGTCTTGGAACGCCTTGAACAACTTCTCCCATTCATCATCGGTCATTGTCATGTTGCCGGTCAAATCGTTTGGGTGTGGGGGCGGGGGTGCCGAATCAGGCATTGTATTTTCGCGCCAGGTGCCACCCGCGTCCGTGTGCATCAGTTTCTTTTTCCAGTCTTTCATATTGCCGCGGAAATCATCGGATTTGGCATATACATCAAACTGGGCACGCACGGTCGCCGGCATGGTGTTAAAACGCCGCTGCATATAATACTGCAATAAAAAATCACCCATTTTAACATTTGCCATTTAACGCACCTTTATCAGTTAATTATAGCATTTTTTGACAAAATTTCAATGTTTTCAGTACCAAAATACGCGACAATAGGATATAATCCACATTACTATCGGGGGTGGGCATGGCGCGAAATTCATCATTGAGGCGATTTTTGCACAATGTATATGGATATGCATTTTTCAATAAATTAATATTGTTAACACCTGTTTATGCGGTGTTTATGCAGTCGCACGGTCTGGGCGATATCCAACTGGCGTTGATGTTTGTGATACTGTCGGCGGGCACACTCTTGATGCAGATTCCGGTCACATGGGTCACAAACAAAGTTGGACCAAAACCCGCGATTATCCTGGGACAATTGTCAAAGGCGGCGGCATTCATTTTATGGTATTTTTGGCCAAATTTTGTTGGGTTCGCAATCGGCATGTTTTTATGGGGTGTTGAATGGGCGTTCTTTAATGTCGCATTCGAAGGATTGGTCTATGACGAATTGCGCGCCCGCCGTCACAGTCGGATGTACGCCCGCGTATTGGGGGTGCGATATAATGTCCAGGCAATCGGAACAGCACTGTCGGCGTTTGGTTCGTTGCTGATGTTTGCAGGATATGGCTGGATAACCGTGGCATCATTGGTGGCAATTGGTGCATCTATCGTGTGCATAATGCGTATGAAATTGCATGTCGGGATAAAAAAACATCAGGCACATACAAAGACCAATTTTATAAAACTGTTTAAAACAGGTGTTCGGATTTGTGGCAAAACACCGTGCATATTGTTGATGCTGTTGCTTAGTTTATTTATCGCAAATATCGCGTACTTGGATGATTTTTTAAGCCCAATTGGTATGGAAATCGGCATGCCGATTGAATATGTTGGAATTATCCAGTTCTTTGTTTTGGGTTGTGCCGTCCTGGGCCAGACATTTGCATATCGGTTCACGCGTATTCGTGATTGGATTTTATACACAACAATATGCGCCGCCGGTGCATTGTTTGTTGCGTTCGCAATGGATTATTCGTTACGCGGCTTGTGGGCGTTGGGCGCGGCATATGTGCTGTTCAGCGGGATAAACATACTGTTGTATTCCCGGTTCCAGGATTTCTTGCCACCACGGTACCGTTCGGTTATTTTATCCTTGTACAGTATTGGTGATAATATAATCTATATCGGGACATGTCTGGTTATTGGCCTGGGCGGCATGCTGGGCAGTTGGCGTTACAGTGTCATGATTTTAGGCATGATTCTAATCGGGGTCGGTTTGTGGGCGTTGCTGTGCGTGCGTGGACGCTGTGCAATTGCACCAATGCCGGGTGCGCATGCAATAAAGCAGACTTATCCGCGTCCAAAGGCATAGATTCCTCTGTATCCGAATATACCTGTGATGATAAAATCTGGGTATGAAGTATGGACTGCGTGATTTTTTGTTAAAAACAATTCCGTATATTTTTTCTATTGTGGGCGGATTGGTTTTGTTTATCGTGACCAAAGACGATGTGCACGACCCGAATGTCACAGACCTGATAAATAACATTGCTGCATCACTATTATCAATACCGCTGGTATTCTTGCTGTATGATTATACGAACTATCGCGTGTCGAAACAGTTGAAAAAGACCCTGGCCGATAATATGGGTGATAAAATCAGCGCATTGCTGTTAAACCTGGTGTTAATTTTGCGCCAGATTATGGGTATGCGCGGAAAACTGACATTTTCATCATTGAACCAGATGGGCGATGCCAGTCTGTCGCACATTGCCGCGCATATTCGTATTACATCTGTGGCGTTAAATAACCTGCGCCAGTGTCGTGACGAGTTAGATAATTTAATATACCATAACGCGAATACAAATGTTTTGTCCGCTGACCAGGTTCAGACATTGTCCGCATTGATGCGCGAAATATCCCAGTTGATAAACGAACACAATTTTCGCCGCAATCATCGCGCCGCCGCCAAGTATATAAAGAATATTCTCGGCCATATCACAGATTGGATAGATTCAGACGCATTGGCGGCGATGCATTTTGATCAATTGTTGGGGCGTGCCGAATTGTCTGGCCATACAGATGTCAAATAAACAAAAATCCCGCGGGAATCCGCGGGTTTTTTTGGTGGGGACACAGGGATTCCCTCGCACGGCGCTGGCGCGCCGGCTGTGGGGCAACCGTGACGATTTGACTGCGTTACACTGGTCAAATCTACTTGTTGTCGAACCCTGGGGCATGGTTCTCGTCCGCTTTGCCCAGACCAAAAAATAAAACCGCATTGCGGTTTATATTTTTGGTGGGGACACAGGGACTCGAACCCTGGACCCAATGATTAAAAGTCATTTGCTCTACCAACTGAGCTATGTCCCCAAAACTGAACCGAAATTGTCGAACGAATTCAACAATTTCAAAGTCCGGCGCTAATTCTGACACAGAAAAAACAAAAAATCAAGAAAAATCACAACAGATTCCATGTTTTGTTCATATTATCGTGTTGCTTGATCGATTTTTGATTCTATCACATCAAACAACGCCCGGAAATGCGATTGTTTTATCGTGCGCATATTGCGTTTAAAGTTTGCCCAGTCGTCTGTTGCCTGCATTCTTTCCAGGTTCGGTGATTCCAGCATGCATGTGCCATATGTAAAGAAATGGTTCTGGATTGCTGTAAAATGTGGCGAATACAATTGGCGAGATTTTTCTTGGTACAGTCTGTTCGCATGCACCAGTTCATCTATACGATTGCGCTGGATCATCACATCAATACTTGGGGCGATTTCGCGAATAAATTTGTCCAGATATGCCGCCGTCTGGTAATAGTTTGTTGCGTTATATAGTTCACTTGCCACGCGTTCTGGGGTGGGGTGTGTGAACAGATGCATTTTCCCGGCGGCAATGGCAGAAATTTCGTCCATGCATCGAATGGCCATATATTCGTAATGTGTTCGCAGTGTCCGGCGATAATCAATCGCCCAGTTACGTAAATGGTGCGCTTCGTGGGCGATGGTTTCCAGTTCATAGTCCCGGTTTATCCGCATAGATTCTATTATCGCATTGCGAACATTTGCGGGCAGTTTTGAATTTGTATCAACTTCATACCGATATATAATAATTTCGTTTGTTTGTGGGCATGCCCGACCGTATGACATCTGTTTGCCATTAAATATATCGCACAGTAATTGGTCATTTAAAATAATTGTTTCGTATGTTATTTTTGGTTTTGGCATTGTATAATCCATATTGTTTGTTCTCAGATTAAAATAGTACAAACAATATCGTTTGTCAACATAAAAATCCGTTAAAAAACGCCCCTTGTGAACTATGGGGGGATTTCGCGGCGGCGGCATATTGGCCGGCGTCAAACTGCTGTTGGAATGTTTCGTTGGTTTTTGTGAAACTGCTGCTGCATGTGGCCAGCAATGCGGGCAGGACCAGGATAGGTTTTTTCATGTCGTCCCCTTTCTTTTTATTTCTGTTAAAAATAAAAACCGCCCAGCAAACAAGGCGGTCGGGGAGTTCACAAATCAGCTTATTATTGATTCTGCTGCTTTCGGGGTTTTGCGACCCTTGTTTTATGGCAGACAGCTCCCCGACCCGATTTCCCTCAGGCCAGGGATAAATAACGACACAAATGCCATGAAACATCGGATTAACGATGTCTGTTATTTGCACCGAACAAGCCAGGCTTGTGACAGCCCCGAACCAACATCCCTGTTGATTCATGTGCATTATAGTGCGGCATAAAATGTAAATCAAATGATTTTTTGCCTGTTTTCTATATATGTATTTTCTTGTCAAATTCACATAATAGATTTATGATTTCCGTATGCATAAATATATTGATGCCCATTGTCATTTACAGAATGCACCAATTCCCACCACGGCAATTGATACGGCGCATCGGGCCGGGGTTATGGAATTTATATGTAATTCTGGCGCGCCAGATGATTGGAATGCGATTTTAAAGTTGCATGATGCGCATCCATCAGTCCACGCGTGTATCGGGGTTCATCCGTGGCATGCGTCTGATGTGGGACCAGATTGGCAAATGCGTATGGAAAACATCTTGGCCGCCGCGCCAGATATAATGGTTGGCGAAGTTGGACTGGATAAACATTATCCATCTGTCACCACCCAGGTGGCAGTATTTAACACGCAATTGGATATCGCGTGCGAATTTGCGCGTGTGACCCATATTCATTGTGTCGGTGCATGGGACACGCTGGTGCATATATTTAAAACGCGTACGATGCGCCGTATGCCACCGGCAATTGTATTGCATGCGTTTTCTGGTCCGATAAATATTATTGAAAAATTGGCAAACGAGTATAATGGATACTTTTCTTTTTCGCCAATGATTATGGATGTGCGCCATCGGCGTATGCGCCACGCGCTGTGTCATATACCAATGGACAGAATTTTGGCCGAAAGTGATTCTGATAATTCATCTGTTATCCCTGATACAGTGAACACGATTGCAGAAATAAAATCGGTTGCGTCTGATAAAATGGCCGATATAATCTATCACAATACAACAGTGGTGATGAAACAAAATGGACAGATTACACCGAACACGAATGCTGGTTGGGGATGTGGCGATTGAAAAATTGACGCGCGCACATGTAATGATTGTTGGGTGTGGTGCGGTCGGATCATTCGCGACCGAGGCATTGGCCCGTACCGGCATTGGCCATATCACACTGATTGATTCCGATGTAATCGAAGAATCAAACATAAATCGCCAGTTGTTTGCACTGGATTCTACTGTTGGTCTGCCAAAGGTTACAGTTGCGGCCGCGCGAATTCGCGATATAAACCCAACAATTCGTGTTGATGGGTTGCAATTATTTTTTGATGCCAACACACACCTGGATTGCACGCCAGACTTTGTAATTGATGCAATTGATACAGTTGAATCAAAAATCGCATTGTGTAAATGGTGCAGCCAGCGGAATATACCATTTATATCCAGCATGGGTGCCGCGCGCAAGACAGATGCGTCACAAATAAAAATTGCGCCAATTTCCCAGACATCTGTATGTCCACTGGCGGCCCGAATTCGCCGCGCCGTGCGCGATAGTAATATCCCTGAATTTGATGTTGTTTATTCTGATGAATGCCCCGATAAAAATACCACGGACAACGGTCGCACATTTGGATCTGTGATAACCATTACGGGTATTTTTGGATTATTGGCGGCAAATTATTGTATTCAAAAATTGATAAAATAGGGCATTGCATATGCGGCAATATGTCCCCGTGTGATTTTGTAAACATGGTGAATTTCTGCACCATAGGGACCTTTTCCTAAATGCGGTATTACGATTGCATATGCGGCGCAAAGACTGTATAATTACATTGTCTTGAACCAAGACAAAATAACCCTTTAAAAGGAGAAAAAAGAGATGAGAGGACTGACAACATATGTGTTAATGCCATTAACCATTATTGGCGCCTTGAATTGGGGGCTGATTGGTATATTTGGCTTTGACTTGGTTGCGTTTATCTTTGGGCCGGCCACAATCGCCAGCAGTATCGTATACAGCATAATCGGTATTGCGGCATTGGTGTGGGTAATCTGGATGTTTATCGACCGGCCTGTTCGTAATGAACGCTAAGTCACACAGGAACTTCATGTCATCCGCCCCACCTAGGGGCGTTTTTTTGTATCAGGAATTTAAACATGTTGTGCATAGCGTCATATTTGTGATACTGTGCCTATTGCGGAAAGACCAGGAGAGAGAAGCCTCGCCCACAGGGTGACCCCCGGGCACGAAAACACTTTCCGCACATTATAAATGTTTTTGTGCCCCGGGGTGCATTGCATGATTGTCACCAAAAATTACCCAGTAACAAAAATTGACAGTTTTGGCAAAACATAACTTGACACGGTGTCAGATTGTGTGATATTCTGACATCGTGTCAGGATGTGAAAAGGGGGCAAACCATGACGAACGCCAGTCACAGTGAAAAACGCAAATCTGAAATTGTACGCGCATGTCGCGAACTGTACCAAACGATGGCATTTAAAGACATTACAATCAAGGAAATCAGCGCATATACCAGTTTTTCCAGACCGTCTATTTATAATTATTTCGCAACCAAAGAAAGCATCTTTCTGGAAATTTTCAGGCAAGAATACGCCCGTTGGTGTGATGATATGGATGCCATAATAACAAAATACAAGAAACTGAATGTAAAAAGTTTTGCGGACAAACTGGCCCAGACATTGGAAAGACGGCCTGTGTTATTAAAATTGCTGTCTATGAATCTGTATGATTTAGAAGAAAACTGTTCGTTGACCGATTTAACGATATTTAAACAAGAATACCGGCGCGCTTTGGATACCGTGGAACATTTGTTGGTGGTATATTTTCCGCAGATGGGCCGGTCGGACAGAAACAAGTTTATCTATATATTCTTTCCATTTATGTTCGGGCTGTATCCATACGCGAACGTTACACAAAAACAAAAAGATGCGATGGTTGCGGCCGGGGTAAAATTCCCGACCAAACGGGTTTATGATTTCGCATACCAAACAATATTTTTACTGTTAAATAACCAGGGGGAAAAACATGAATAGTATTTTATCTTCTGTTCTGATTGCGTATTTTTCAGCAACGGGTACAACGGCAAATGTTGCGCAAAAACTGGCAACGGCATTGGATGCGCCCATTTATGAAATCCGACCCGCCCAACCATACACAGATGCAGATTTAAATTGGCACGATGAATCCAGTCGTTCATCTTTGGAAATGGATGGAAAAATTCCATATCCTGAATTGGCGGATTTGAATGCGCCGGTCACAGATTACGATACGATATTTTTAGGCTTTCCGATATGGTGGGGGACATCGCCCAAAATTGTAAACCAGTTTGTAAAAAGTTATGACCTGACGGACAAAAAAATCATTTTATTTGCAACATCTGGTTCCAGTGGTCTGGGCGATACCGCGTCTGATTTAGCCCAAGACGCCACTGGCACCCCCGAAATCATAAATGGACGGCGTTTTCCCGCCAGTGTCAGCACGGATGAACTGAAAACCTGGGCGGAAAGCATAAAATAATAAAAAGGGAAAAATATGAAACCAGCAATAACAATCGCGTTAACTTTAATCGGAATCACTGCAATTGCAATAGGGGTAAACAGCATGACAAAACAAACATGGGATAAAACATTCCCACAAAATGAAAATGTGACAGTCGAAAAAGTAAAATTCAAAAACCGCTTTGGTATCGAACTGGTTGGTGATTTATATATGCCAAAGGATAAACCTGCGGGCGCGTCCGCCGCAATTGCAATATCGGGGCCATTTGGCGCAGATAAAGAGCAGGCGTCCGGACTATATGCCCAGGAATTAGCCAGTCGCGGTTTTGTGACACTGGCATTTGATCCGTCTTTCACGGGGGAAAGTGGTGGCACCGTGCGCAATATTGCATCCCCTGAAATCAGTGTCGAAGATATGTCTGCGGCAGTGGATTTTTTATCAAACAATAAAAATGTAGATGCAAATAAAATCGGTGTGCTGGGGATTTGTGGTTTTGGCGGATTCGCATTAAGTGCCGCGGCAATAGATACGCGTATCAAGGCAACGGTTACATCAACTATGTATGATATGAGTCGTGTAAACGCAAACGGCTATTTTGATTCAATGACTGCCGCAGACAGACAGGCGTTAAAAGAAAAATTGAACGCCCAGCGTACGGCAGACTTTGCGTCTGGCACCTATGCCGTTGGCGATGGGTTGCCACAAACAATAACTGGCAACGAACCACAATATGTCCAAGATTATTATGATTATTACAAAACGCCGCGTGGCTATCATGCGCGGTCCAAAAATTCTAATACGGATTGGACATTAACAACCGCGCTGCCATTTATGAATATGCCAATTTTGTCATACATAGATGAAATTCGCACGCCAGTCTTGATGATTCATGGTGAAAATGCGCACAGTCGCTATTTCAGTGAAGATGCGTTCCGGCAATTGACCGGCGATAACAAAGAATTAATGATTATTCCGGACGCCGTCCATGTCGATTTATATGACGGCGGCAAAAATCATGACAAGATTCCGTTTGATAAAATTGAAACATTCTTTAAGACAAATCTGGAATAAAAACGGGGATGCCAATGAACTATAAAAAACTTGGGATAATCCTGGGGTGCGCGGCAATCATTGCAACCTGTGCCGGGATTGTTGGAACAAAAATGATTAAATCGGGGGATAAAATGGAAAACACACCGTCTAAGGTATATTATGTCAAAGAAATCACACCAGAAAATCTGATAAAAATATATGACGCGCTGGGGGTAGAATTAAAGGGTAATGTCGGCATCAAAGTATCCACTGGCGAGGCCGGATCCCGCGGTTATTTAAAGCCTGAATTAATCGGCCCATTGGTGCAAAAATTAAATGGCACGATTATAGAGTGCAATACCGCATACGCTGGGCAACGCAACACTGCGGCCGATCACTTGCGGGTTGCCGCGGAACATGGTTTTGCCAAAATCGCGAATGTTGATATTATGGACGCAGACGGTGAAATGAAAATTCCAGTTAATAATGGAAAGCACTTGAAATACAACCTGGTTGGAACGCATTTGGATAATTATGATTCTATATTGAACCTGGCGCATGGCAAAGGGCATGCGATGGGCGGATTTGGCGCGAATTTGAAAAATCAATCTATTGGCATCGCGTCCAGAAATGGCAAGGCGTACATCCATTCGGCCGGATTTACGGCGGACCCAGATATGGCGTGGTCTAACCTGCCACAGCAACAGGCGTTTATAGAATCTATGGCCGAGGCCGCCAAATCGGTCAGCGATTATTTCGCATCCCAAAACAAGCAGATAGTGTATATAACTGTGATGAACTTTTTGTCTGTGGATTGCGATTGCGATGCAGATCAAACGGATCCTGTTATGGCAGATTTGGGTATTGTTGCATCCACTGATCCGGTCGCAAATGACCAGGCGTTCGTGGATATGATATACGCATCCACTGACCCAGGTGCAAAAAAATTACAGGAACGCATCGACCGCCAAATGGGACGGCATATATTACCATATGCGGAATCAATTGGATTGGGGACAACCAAATACGAACTGATAGAGTTATGAAACAAAACCGCCGTAACGGCGGTTTTGTAATTGTTGCATGACCTGATTCTTTTTTCAACAGCATCGCCGCCCAGACAATTTACCTGTTTGTTGTTAAAAAGCGGGACAGGGCGCCATGGTAAAACTGATAGATATTTTTGAAAAAATGTTGTATAATCCGCGAAAAAGGAATGCGATATGTCTAGTGTCATGCAGGAAAAACAGTTGAAAAAATTAAATCGTATAACAGACGCTGATTTTCATTTTGTTCCTGCGAATAAAAATCAGTTTGGGGTTAAATATTACGAACACGCATGTGCAAATGATGAAGAGTTTCAGCGAATTGCCGGCGAATTAAACCAGCGTCAAAATGTTTTCTATACATGCCTGGAATATCCAGATGACAATATATCGATTGCCGTTGTACAAAACGAACTGGATAAAAATCGCATAGAAAATATTATGTGGGGGCGTGTACCAGATCTGGCGGATACCAAACCAATTGGCAAGATTCATGGTAACGATGTTTATTTGGAATTAATCACGACCCAGTCTGGCAAAGCATCAGGTATTGTAGGTCGCGGTGGTCGTGCAATTGCTGTTGTTGTTATTAATGGTCATCGTTTGCCTTTTTATGTATCGTCTGGACTGGCCGGCAAGGAAGCGGAATACGGTATTGCATCTGGTAAATGGTACCCATTGCAGGGAATTTCTGACAGTGGCTGGTTGAACAAAATGCCGGACATGAACAAAAATCCATATCCAGAACTGGATCAGGTTTGCGCACTGCTAGAGAAAAAATATCCCGCGGCGATATTGAAACAACGCGCATTGAATAATGAATTGCCCGCCGCGGATATAGACGCGTTGTTAAAATCTGCCAACAGCGAATTTGTCGAAGGAACCCCATACAATGAACGCAGCCCGTATCAATACTACAGAAATCATATAATATATTTGCCAGCGGTAATTGATGCGTGGCGGGCCGCACCAAAAGATTTTCTGGAAATTACAAGCGGCACATTACGAATTCACGAACTTGATACATTAGAAAAAATTCGAAAAACAGATTTAATGGCTAATTCAACCCTAGAAGATAATATCGTTTGGCTTACCCCTGTCCCCAGCCAGTTAGAGACCCAAACCGGTGCAGAAACAACCCAGGGAATACAAAGGCAGTTGGATAAACTTGGCATAGATAGCGTGTTTGTTTCTTTGGATAACAATGGTGGAATTGGTGTCCCCATAGCGGCCTTTGATGATTATTTCTATAACAAACAAGTGCAAGACTTGGCCGCGGCAACAAAAAGAATCAATGCCCAGCCACGTAAGCAAGGCTCTGTTATACAAATCGCCCTGGACAAGGTAAAAAAGATTTTTAATGGGTAATCCGGCATATTTGCGGCACAAGAAATTAGAAAAGCACAAAGAGTTCAATCAATAGTTGAATTTAACCCCCGTGTTTTTTGCCCGAACGAAAACATGTGTATATTGCTATTACAGAACAATATTTGCTATACCGGCCGCATATTCAACTTTGGGTTGAATCAAAGTATGTTTTTCCGCAAACAATAGAAAAACGACATCCAGTTCAACCACAGGTTGTGATACTAATGCTTTTGTTCGCAGCAAATGTACCTACATGATACAAAGCCAGGGCACCCAATGCCCAACTCTAATACAGGTTGATTTACTGCAAATGTTCAATTATGGGTTGTCGAACCCGCCACCGCAGGGGCATGGTTCAACCATGGGTTGAATTGCGTGAGAGCTTTCGTGTAATAAATTGGTGCTGATAGAAAAACTGTCCAATTTATCAAATGTTTCTGTTATGATAGAAAAAATATTAAATTTGGATATTTTTTCTGCCGGTGCAAGCACATAATCCCGCGTAGCGTCTATCTATAAGTGAAGCACGACCTATTTCATCAGGACGAGAATATATCGACCTTTCCCATCTTTACCCAAAAATAAACCAAATGCCGGTTTTATCAACATACAATTCAACCTGTGGTTGAAATCGTGTCTATATTTGTCGTACAAATCGATAAATCAACGGTTATCTAATAAGGCAAAATTGTCGCGAAAGCGTGAATACAGGAATTACAATCTTGTCATGCATTAGCTCTCTATGCTATGTAATTTAAACCGAGTGTTCAATCATAGGTTGAAATTCTGTAAGTGTTCTAGTCAGAATAGAATTATTGAGTCAACTCAACCACAGGTTGAATTAGGTCAGGGGGTTATCGTTATAAAAAAAGGTTTTACTGTGACACATTTATTGTTCGTTCTGAAAATTCTGCAGCCTGTTCAACTATAGGTTGAGAAAAAATATGTTTTTAATTCGCCAGTGCCAGAAAAACATCGTCCGATTCAATCATAGGTTGTGCAAACAAGACAAAACTATTGTTTTGGTCGACCGAATTCAACCTGTGGTTGAATATTTTGTTAAAATCCCGCAGTGTGCACATGTTTTTGTTCAGGCGAAAATATGGGTTAAATTCAACCATTGGTTGAATTGTTTGAGTTTTTCTAATTTTATGCGCTGTACTGAAACGCTTTGGATAATTCAACCTGTGGTTGAATATGTGCTTAGAAACACTCGCCCCAATAAATGCATAACAAAGACTTTGCCCCCCCTTGGCGGGACGGCCAACCCCGAACAAACTACACACGGATTAATCGTGAATTGCACCGTTTTTTCAAAAACGGCCGAGTTCCGCAGAAAACTTGGAATTTTTGTTTGCGGTTACATTGGCTGTGTAAATGTTGGGGCTAAATAGTATGATTTTGTAATACCTTAATTGAAAGGCCAAGGACAATAACCAAGAAAGTAAAAATAAAAAATTGCCAGATGTAATCAGATTAATTAACGATAAAAAACAGATGGAATTATCAAATCGGGATAAAATATTGTTGGAATTAAATGAAATGGAATTAAAAATAACGGACAAGAAAAATAGATTATTGGATTTATATCTATCCCGCGGAATAGAAGAAGGTGAATACAAACGGGTAACAGCTGAATTGGACAATGAACTGACCACCATCATCAACCGGCGATTGAATTTGGATAACAGCATCAGTACATTTTATGATAATTTGTCCCGGATGATAAAAATCGCGGATAACAGCCATTTTTTAATAAAAAGTTCGAGGTTTAGTGAAAAAAGGGATTTATTAAAACTGTTGACCTCGAACTGTTTAGTTGATGGAAAAAATGTAGTAATAACAATAAAAAAGCCCTTTGCTCAAATGCTTGAAACAAAGGGTTGTCTATCTTGGCTCGCAATTATAGACAGACTTCGAACAGAAACATATGAAGATGTAATAAATCTGACTGGGTTGCTGGATGAACTTACGACCCATACCACATAATCTGACACTGGGGTGATGTTTAGCATAATTTGAATCCTGACGAATTTATTTTGGGGAAACATATGATTAACATAATTCACACAAAATTCGTGAATTCGTGATTAGTGAAGTAAAAAAATTTTTTAAATCCATAATAATAATTCAAGATAAGAATTATTCATGAAAAATAAAACTTTTTAAAAACACATCACGAAATCACGAATTGGGTCTGAATATGCCAGAAAACAGGGAAAAATAATTCGTGAAAGCATTCGTGAAATTCGTGAAAGATATATCCAAACACCCTATACCTAAAATGGACATTGGAATACCTGTCTAAATAAACCCCTTAATAAGCTTGACTTTTAGACACTTTCGAGCCAGGTTACAGCTGAACTTAAATACTCTATTTGGATTTATTAAACAAAAGGAGAATGTTATGGCAATCGTATTGTATGCTCGTGTCAGTTCAATCGGTCAAAATCTGGATCGTCAATTACAGGATTCTGATAAATACGATCGTATCTTTGAAGATAAATGTTCTGGTAAAAATACCGACAGACCTGCTTTGCAAGAAATGTTAAACTATATCCGCGAAGGTGATGAAGTATATGCCCACGAACTGTCGCGGTTGGCCAGAAACACTTTTGATTTAATAGATTTAGTAAATAAAATTCTGGCCAAGGGTGTTTCAATTCATTTTATCAAAGAAAACCTGCATTTTTCGCCAGACAAAGATGATGCCACCAGCCAGTTGATATTGACCATATTGGCATCTATTGCACAATTTGAAAGGACTTTGATACGAACCCGCCAGCGGGAAGGCATAGCAATCGCCAAAGCCAATGGCAAGTTTAAGGGGACTAAGAAACGATTGACCGCGGCACAGATTCAAGAATTAAAAGAACTGGCACAGAACAGGATTGTTTGGCCAATATCTGAACTGATGAAACGATATTCCATCAGCCGTGCATCCGTGTATAATTATTTGAATGGGTAAAGGCCACGGTGGCTATTTTTCCACCAGCCAATCCAATATATTCTTGTGTTCTATGCCATTATGGTTGCCACCACCCAAATCCATAGTCAGCAGGTATTTGGGATAGCTATCTTTTATAGCATCTAATGAAGCCAATTCCCGTCTTAAAACATTTTCATCTGATGTGGATTTGGACACTTGGTAATATTCCACAACCCCAGACCCCTTGGTCGCGACAAAATCTACTTCTATGCTTTTATATTCGCCGTTTTCCATTTTTTTGCCGACTTTGCCAACATAAACCTGGTATCCCCGCCGTATCAGTTCCAGATATACTATGTTTTCTAATATATGGCCTTCATCACCTATCTTGCGACCCAGAACAACATTTCTTAGACCGACATCACAGGCATAGTATTTTGGCAACGAAGTCAATATTTTCTTGCCCCTGATGTCATATCTTTCACAGGCATATAATAAATAACTGTCCAGCAACCCATTTATGTATTTGTTTATGGTGTCATTGCTGACCGTCTGCCCCAGGGCTTTTTCTATGCTGGATATACTTGTTTCACGGGATATATTGTCAAACAAGAACTTGATTACTTCCGACAGTTTTTCAGGGCTTCTTAATTGATACCGTTCTATGATGTCTTTGGTTATAGTGTTTTTATAGACGGAATCCAACAGGTAATCTTCTATTAATTCAGAATCACCGTTGTATTTCAATGTCTGGGGGAAACCGCTTTGGGTTATATATCTGTTAAAATCAGCCATCAGATTGGCGGATTCTGTTATGCTTTCCCCCGGATGCAGACCGTCCAGAAATTCCTTGAACGACAATGGTTGCATTTTTATTTCTATATACCGACCGCCTAATAAAGTCCCAAGCTTGCTGGAAAACATATATGCATTTGATCCAGTCAGATATAAATCTATGTTATCTTTGCTCCGCAGGCTGTTGGCTACTTCCTGCCAATCTTTGACCAGCTGGACTTCGTCCAAGAACACATAGTTTAATTTGTCTGGCTGTACCATATTCAATATATGGTTGTACAGGGCGGTTGGTTCGTGCAGCCATTTGTTTTCCAATAAATCCAAATCTATTTTATGTATCTGGGGTTCTGATGTGCCATTGGCCAACAGGTGCGATTTGAATAAGTCCAATAACTTGGATTTTCCACACCGCCGCACCCCTGTGATTATCTTTATCAGGGTTGTATCCGCGGACCATTTTATCAATTTTTCCAGATATTCTGGGCGATTTATCAGTTTTTCTTCTGGCATATCAGAATCCTTTTACAGGTATTCTAATAGAAAAAAATGATAAATTCAACACTTTTTCTATTATAATAGAAATATTGTCTAAATTGGAAAGTTTTTCTATTAGCCCCCGCAAGACGATTATTTTTAAGAAATTTGCAGTAAAAATATTAAATTTTACGGATTGCTTAAAATCCCATCATTCCGTATACAACTTTTTGATTTTTGTGCTTTATTTTTTATCTTATTGTATTTTTGGGAAAAATTTGCTATACAGAATATGAAATAAACAAATATAAACAAAGGATACAAAATGGCATATGCAAAAGAATTTAAAGAAAAATTATCAAATATGGAAGCCGAAGCTTCAAGGGCACTAAATAGCATTGGTTCTTATTACAATCAAGTAAAAGACTTGTTTCACGATATGACCACAAATTCACAAGACATAAAAACAACTTTAGACCAAGTTAATAAAACAAAACAGGATTTTGATACCCAAGTAAATGATATAGTAAAGTTCTTAGAAGAAAATCCAGATTTACACGAAGAAGCCCAAAATCTAGAGACTGTTATTGAGAATATAAAAGGCCTTCAGAAGCAAATTGTACTTATTTACAAGCAGATATACGGCTTTGACAACAAAGATTCAAATGGCCAAATAACGGATCACGAAGATGGTTTAAAAGACAAATTAGAAAAAGCTTATAGTGTCGCCTCCGATAAAATTTCACAATTAGAAAAGGATTCTGAAAGAAAATATAAAGATTATTTGTCCGAATGGGATAAAAATTTTAACGATTTAAAACAATCTATAGAAAGTTTATTACCTGCTGCAACTTCTGCCGGTTTAGCTTCTGCTTACAACGACAAAAAAAGAGCAGAAGAAAGAAGTTTAAGATGGGGTTTTGGTTGTTTCGTTGTGATAATTGTTTGTATGCTGGGTATCGGCATATCTTTGTTTATACCAGAAATAGCTCCAGCAGAAAACGATTATATAGCTTGGTTTTCCAGATTGATTTTAGTTGCACCGCTAATTTGGATTGGCATTTACCAAAATAAAAAAATAAATATATCGAAAAAAATCATTGAAGAATATGCACATAAGGCATCAATGATGCAAACATTTAATGGATTATTTATTCAAGTATTTAAAACAAATGAAGCGGGAGAATATATTAGTTCTAATAAAGTACGAGAAACTTTCTTACTACAAACATTAAATACCGTTAACAAAAATCCTGCGGAATGTATATCGGATTGCAATAAAAGTGATAATCCTATGATAGATGTTGTGAAGCTAGCATTAAAAAAATCTAAGAACGAGATATCGGAAACAACTTTAAGCAATATATTAAATGGTATAAATGGGGCAGTAAACACGAATGAACCCCAACCAAGTAAGGAGCCGGAGGTTAATTGTGGTTGTTAAATAAAAACCGCCATAACGGCGGTTTATTTATAGGGATAACTGAATTACCCCGTTATCATTTTTACTTCCTGTTCAATATATTTCAATCTGCAATGGCTGTAACCGAATTTAACGGCATCTGCCAATAATATTTCCAATAATTCCGCCGCAGGTGGAGATTCCTTTACAATTGCCAACCAATACATACGAAAACAGCAGTATAAATCCGCGGCCTCTATAAAAAGTTTGCCATATATCAGTTGGTTGCCGGATAGTTTCTTTGGCTCTTTCAAATCATATTGGGCAAGATCTATATTTTTTGGTGCTTTAATATTGTTGTCTGTATATAAAGTATCTTTAATCAGCTGTGCAAAATTGTTTTTTGCGGTTTTATAATCGTGCTCTATATCTAATACAGTTCGTTTTTCTTCATCTGGTTGCAAATCATAGGCATATTGTATAAACTGCCTTAACAAGAAATCAAACAGTTCCAAAAATACAGGTCTGACGGGATGTGTAAGCTTCGCCTTTTGCAGAAATGTACTTAGGGTAATATTTGAAGTTTTCGCCACAGTGTTTTGATTATAAGTTTCTTGTTGAGAAAACATATCTTCCAGTTCTTCATCAGAATAACTGAACCATTGTTTTTCATCCGCTGTTTCAGCAGGGGTTAAATCAAGCCTGTTATTTATTGCATATGCTAATTCCTGGACACTGTTTTCTTTGAAGTCAAGGACGGCATTAAAATAGTCCAAAAAGTCCTTTGGACATTCAATCATATGTACTTTTTCGCCTTCGTGTATAGATACATATTCACTATTTTGATTAACTGTTTGCTTATATTCTGACATTTCATCGCCCTTTGTTTAATCTATACAGTTATTTATCAGTGTGAAATATTATTGTTTTACGAATAATTTATCCCGACCATTTGGCCAGATGATTTATGAAAACTGTCCAAAAACATCTTTCTTTTTTAAGAAAAAATGTGCTAAATTCTTAAAAATGCTCCGTTAAAACACAGAGTGTCACCCCAGTGAATTAGTGTTGATAAATATTTCCCGTTTTAAAAATTTTGCAAGTGTAGTTCTGCTGGTTTTTAACCTCTTGGCGATTTGTCGTTGAGAAATTCCTGATCGCAACAAATTTTCTATAACTTGTTTATGGACAGATAATTTTAGTGAATTACTAAGTCTGCCCTTGGGTCTTCCCAATATTACTCCTGCTTCTTTTCTAGCAGCCAGAGCTTCTTTGGTTCTCTGTGATATTAAATTTCTTTCTATTTCCGCGGCTAATCCAAAAGCAAAGGCCAATACTTTAGATTGTATATCTGTATTCAAACGAAAGTTATCTTTTATTGTCCATACCTGGACACCAGAATTTGTACAATGATTCAATATAGCCATAACTTCCAATAATTTTCTGCCCAGTCGGGATAATTCACTGGCTATTATAATATCATCTTGATGCAGCCGTTTAATAAGAGTTCCTAATTTTCGTTTGCTAACATCTTTTGTTGCACTGATGGTTTCTTCAACCCATTTGTCTACTGATAATTCATTATTTTTACAAAATTTATTTATTTCATACCTTTGGTTTTCTGTTGTTTGTTTGTCGGTACTGACCCTTATATATCCGTATATCATCTTATGTTCCTATGTTTTGTACCTTTCCTTGTATAACCATTATACTGGATTAGAAAATATGAGCGATTTAATTGAACAAGATGGTCAGTATATGAACTTTACCTCTGAGCCTTGGGTAATCCTTTCTCCAATAGAACAATCAATCAAGGCTAAAATAGAAAAATATGGAACACCGTTAAAGAATTGGAATGTAAATATATACCGTGGAATATTAACAGGATGTAACGAAGCATTTATAATAGATGAGGCCAAGAAAAACGAATTAATAGCCAAAGATCCAAATTCGGCCCAAATTATACGACCGATTTTACGAGGCAAGGACATTAAACGATATGGATATGATTTTAAGGGATTGTATCTAATTGCAACCCATAATGGATATAAAGATGTTCCAAGGGTAAATATTGATGATTATCCTGCAATTAAAGAATGGCTGGATAATGGCGGTATTGCATATAACGGCAAAGAATATAAAGGATATGAAATTATAGCCAAAAGAGCCGATCAAGGTGATACACCGTATAATCTTCGTAGCTGTGCTTATATGGACGATTTTTCTAAGCCGAAAATTGTATATCAAGAACTTACACAAGGTAGTCGTTTTGCTATAGATAAAGCTGGGGAATACTTCGTGTCAAATACAGCTTATTTACTTACGGGGGATAAATTACAATATCTCTTGAAAGTTTTAAATTCTAAGATAATAGAATTTGCTTTTAAAACTTATTATTCAACCTCAATGGGGAACACAGGAATTCGTTGGCTCAATCAGTATATTATGAACTTACCAATTGTAGTCCCTTTGTATGATACAGAACAAGCTATTACAAATTCAACGGGGATCGAAATCGAACAACATCTTGGCGATTTGTATCATTTGAGCGACTTAGAGATGCAATTCATTTCTGCTTCAGTTAAACAGTAATTGGCTCCTTTATCACAAACGGGGAATCTAAGTACACTATCCTTAGTTAAAGAAATGCCGCTATCGTTTAGTAATGGAGAGGTATTATACATATACCAGGTAAAAATCTCAGAACTCATAATTGAATATATATGTTTAATTGTTTCTAATTCATCTGCGACTAATACGAAACAGGTTTTGTCGGGGTAATAACCTTCAATGTCAAATGCTATTTTTGTTGCTTTAGCATTATTAGTTTCAGAGTAGCAAATTTTCGGCTTAGAAAAATCGTCCCAATAATTTATACTATCTTGAGTTTCAAACCATTTATTATTCGTTTTTTTGCGAGATTTAAATTTAATACCCCCTACAATATGCTCAGCTCCTGTTTGTTCTAATCGTAATTTGCCAGTACCGATTGGAGATTTTGGTAATACCCAATCGCCATTTATCAACCAATCTTTGACAGCTGGGAACTGTTCTATGTCGTAATGTTTGCTTGGAAAGGTGCAAATCAAATATAAATTTGCAAATTCGTACGAATATCTTTTTATATCACGGCCTCGTAAAATCGGTCGTATAATCTCTGCCGATTTAGGGTCTTTCTTTATAAGTTCCGCTCGTTTGGCCTCGTTGATAATAAATGCCTCGTTACACCCAGTTTTAATTCCATAATTTATTTCAATATCCCAATCTTTTAATGGGGTGCCATATTTCTCTAGTTTTTCTTTTATAGATTGCTCTATGGGGGACAAAATTACCCAAGGTTCGGATGTAAAGTTCATATACTGCCCATCTTGTTCAATTAAATCGCTCATATTTTCCATACCAGTGTCTTTTGGTCTAGACCAACACCAGGTTTGAGTAGATTTGCTTAAAGAGTTCTGAACCAACAAGATATTAGTATCAACGGTAGCACTTTTAAAAACTTGCCCACCCATATCGACCAACAGCTTAGGTGTATATTTCGTTGAAAACAAATGTCTTAAACCTTCGCCATAGCCAGATCGCAACCATTTATTAGAAGTTATATAACACAAATGACCATTTGGTTTTAAAAGTTGCATACCCTTTTCATAAAATAAACAATACAGATCAATACTTCCTGTCTTTACCTGCCATTTTTTTGGGTCAGAGTAATAAGTTTTCAATTCGCCTTTTATTTCTTCAAGGCTGATGTATGGTGGATTTCCTATAACTATATCAAAGCCATCTTCTAATCCAAACATCCATTTATAATCAAAAAATCCGGCCGAAGCATTTTGATTATACGGATCCCATTTAGCAATTTCCTTTGCTTGTCGTTGCAGTTCAAAAGTAGCATCCATTCCATTTGCTTCCAGCACTTTTGATAATTCTTTTCGCAGATCTTTGTCTCTATCACGGTATTTATGTTTTTCTTCCCAGGTTTTTGCATTAAAATGCTGGTGTCGTATACGATTTATTTTGTGTTGAATTTCTTCTATTTCTGTATCACCAAACAATGACATATTTCTGGGTTTTTCTATGTCTATTAGTGTATTTGCGGACACAAACTTGGTTTCTAAATTCGGCAGCTGTGCAATTCCATAATTATCATTTGGATTATCATTCTTTTCTTTTTGATCGCATATCAATGAAATAAAAAATCTAAGTTTGCTAATTTGGACAGCAATTGGCTGAATATCAACACCATAAATACAGTTTTCTATTAGTTGTAGCTTTGTATTATAAGGATCAAGTTCAGGATCAATATCTTTCAATCTGTCCATTATATTGTTTAATATTCCCATAGGGAAAGCCCCAGAACCACAGGCTGGGTCTATGATTTTTATTTCTTGTAATGCTTTTTTTATATCAGATTGCTTTGTTTCAAAATCTTTGCCTATAACTGTCTCAAGATAAGCATTAATGGAATTATCAACCATATAATCCACTATTTCTCTTGGTGTATAAAAACTTCCCGAGCTTTTTCTCGCACTTTCCCCCGTTTCTGGGTTATATACGGCCAACAAATTTTCAAATACTTTGCCCAATAATTCTGGGTCTAATGCTACTTCTATATCACTGCTGGTATTTTCTTCTACGGTAAAATTATATTTTTTGAAAATATTTATAATCCCATTAACTGTTTTTTCTTTTGAATCTATGATGGTCTTATGTTCATTAGCAAAGAACAGTGCATTTGGGACAAATGCTCGTTTTTTAGGTACATCATCACGGCTGAAGCCGTCATAATACTCAATTTTGGGTTTTGGATTATTTTTTGTTTCATCTTCTATTTCTTCTTTTATTTGATCCAGGCATTCAAATAATCCACCATTTAAGAAGGGGACAGGTTCAAATAATTTAATTATATCTTCGTGTGATTTCTTAAACCAAGTGGTTTGATTTTTACGACCGTCATTATCGCGAAACAAAGTTTTTATTCCATATTCACGATGTCCAGCAGCAAATCTTCTTTCATTAATTTTTTTGTTTAATGAAGCAAAAAATAAATTTTGTAATATAGCATTATAATAATTACCTTCTGTATAACTGTCTGGATTAAAAGATACTAAAATATCTTCTTTCAATTTTTGTTCATTAAATAAAACATCTGGAACAAAACCCTTCTGTTTGATAAACCACACAAACATTAATCTGGTAATTAAACGGATTAAATGCTTTGGCAAAAAACTTCTGTCATCATCTGGGTCACAGGAATTATTTGGGTAATGAACCCCCGCTTCTTCTGATGAAGCCCACATATACCAATCATATAATTCTCCATAAAATGCACTGGTAAGAGTTTCTATACTGAAGCGATTGCCTAAATCTTCTAAACCCTTGACCCGACCCTTTTCAATCAAAAATTGTGTTGGGGTTTTAATATGTTGTCCTTTCCCAAGCAAAAAGGAATATCGTTTTGAAGGGGTTTTATCCCATTCTACTTTTCCTTCCTTATTCCACTTTGGAGACATTTTTATAAAAGAAAATCTCCAAACTAAGGGATCACCTTCTCGGACAAAAGCAACCAAAGCATATGTGATTTGGTTGTTTTGCATATACTTAACCATCTCGTTTGATAATGTGACACGGGCATCTGCTTTGGCTGTGTGTATTACCTCAAAAATTTGCAAATTATCCAAAGATGGAACGGTGCCTAAATTTAATATATCCTTTATCAGCCCGCGACCTATAAGAGGTTCTTGAAGCTGGGTGGGACGGTAATCATTTGGCAAGAACTGATCTTCTAAAAATTGTTGAAAACTATCGCGGTCGTATGCTTCGTCTAAGTAGATCATATCATTTCCTCCGCCAAGATGACATTTTCTGGCTCTTTATCTATTTTGTCTGCAGATTTCAGAATATGTAATAAAATCTCTATAGAAATGCTTTCTTTTAATTTTTTACAATCTTTTGCTTTGTTTATTGGGGATAAATCTGGCAACCCATCTAGTTCCAGTACTTTAAATAGCAGTTCCAGATACTCCTTATCACATTGCTCGTCATTACTATTCAACATAGCCCGTACTTTTGACAATGCTTTGACTCGCGGTGTACTAACTTTTGCCTTTTGGGTTGTAAACAGATTGTCTTTAATATTTTGGTATACATTATAAAAACTTTCTGAGACCGCTATTGATTTTTCGTTTTTAGAAGCCTCAAACAAAGGAATTGCTTCTTCTGGTGATATGTATTCTGGTGTCTCATCATAAGGTTGTTGCCATTTGAAAACACATTCGCCCCCTCGTTTTCCAAACACGATTATACCAGGATGGCCATTAGATTTTGTCCTTTGTATTTTTGTTCTCGGGTTAATAGCCAGTGCTTCTTGGTATTCAAACAGTTTTTTTGTGTTTTCCCATTCTTCGCGATATTTTGTGTCCCAAGATAATTCTTCTGACTCTTCTTTTGCCTTATTAAACTCATTATTAAATTTAGATAAAGTCAACTTTTCTGTTTTGTCTAAAATCTTGGTATCCCCGCCCATAATGGCATGAATCATCCGCATTTTAATTGTTGTAATTCTTTGCAGATTTACATTGCTGGCACCAACTTCTGATGGGAAGTAGTTGTAAATATACAATTCATCAAAAACTTTCTTGTTAATACGGTTTATACGACCAATTCGTTGAATTACCCTTGTAGGATTATATGGTATATCATAATTAAATATTGTGCCGGCTCTGTGCAAATTATAACCTTCTGAAATAGCATCTGTGGCCACCAATATTTTATAAAAGTCTTTCTGCTGATTACTTGGCAATCCTGCATCAAAATTCTCTATTATAGCCTTTTTATTGACGGTATTGGCTATATCAGATGAATAACAAAATACAGGCAGACCATCTTTTTTTAACCTTGAGTATAGATACTTTACAGTATCTGCAAATTCGCTGAATATTACTATTTTGCGATTTGGTTCTTCTTTTAGCATTTTATTAATTTTATTTATAAATGTATCGTATTTAGGGTCATCTGTTATGTTGCCTTTATCCCCAAACCAATCTTTATAAATTTTATCTAATATTTCCGCATCTTGTTTTACATCTGATATGAATTCTGGTTTTATCCAATCCATATCTAATTCAACCAATCCTTTGGCTTTCAATTCAGATACTTTCATCTCTACTTGGTCAATACCGTCCAAAAGAGATGTCATATCTTTGTCTTCACTATCTTCTTTTAATGCCTTGATGTCTGGCAAATACCCCCGTTTATATACAGGTATAGTATGCCTGACCTCTATCCAGTTTAAAATCGTCCGTGAATTATTTCTCAGAGATTGAAGAGATGCTTTGAAAGAAGCGATTGAACTCTCAAATCTATGCACTAACAGCCGTCTCATAAAATTAGCCAAATTGCTCTGGGAACCTTCCAAGAATACCCATTCTGCTTCTTCATCAGACATTGCTCTGATAATTTTATCTTTCGCGGGCTCTTTTGCATATTTTAGTGGTTGATATCTGGCCGCCTTATATACACCATCCTTTATACTTCTTGGTGATTCTTCTTCGTCAAAATCTTTTGGGTATATCACATCCAATGTGTTTATATATTTTTCTTCTAAGTCGCCTAAATCGTATGATATAATCTCAGGATCTCTGACTTTGGAAAACTTGATATTTTGTTTGGCCAAGTCTTTTTTATATTTGCTACTGGCTTCCAAATCTTTTCTGGATCTACGAATAACTACAGGGGTTATTATATGTTGTATCCTTTTTGCGATTTTTTTCACCAAATCATCAAATGCTTCTTGTACCGCTTTATTATTTTTGTTATCTCTGGCTTCTTTGTATGCTTTATTATATTCCCTGATAAGTTCTTCAAATTGACCGCCCAAATTATTAATGTTTCTTAATGTGGTTTTTTCCGGAATTTGGAATAACCGTATTAAGTTATATATGTCATCTGGTTTATTGCTATATGGGGTCGCGGTTAACAACATCACTTTGTTATAGCCACCTTTTGACAATCTGTATAAATTATCATAATCTTTGTTTTTATTACGATACTTATGGGCTTCATCCACTATTAATAAAAAGGGCTGTTCATCGTTGGCAAATTTGTCCGCTACTTCTGATATTTTTCCGCTAGAGAACACATGCGAATTATGTTGGATATGAAAATCTTTGCAATAATCTTCCCATTGAGTTTTTAAATGAGGTGGGGCGATGACAATAACAGGCATATTCATATTTGCTGCAATCGCAGAGGCAATAATTGATTTACCCAGTCCAACAACATCGGCAATGATAACCCCATTATGCCTTTTAAGTCTGTTTATACCTTCTATTATTGCATCTGTTTGATATGCAAAATCGTTATAAACCTTTCCATCCGGCAACCGATTATCTTTAGTTATTTCATACGGTGTTTTAAAATCCTGTGGTGCGGTTGTGCTAAAATACTCTTCTAATACTCGTAAATAAACTAAATATGGAGAGGGTAATTTGTCTATCCATATTTTTTCCACAACATTTTTACGGAACTCCTCCCAAATATCAACATCTGCTATTGGTGTTGCACTGTCCCATAATGTATCAAAATATTCTTTGCCTTGATTATATTCTTCTCCATGAAAAATAACATTTAATTCATGTTGAGTTCTTAATCCGGCCCCAGATAAATTACTAGATCCAATTATCATATGGCCAGGCAGTGTATTACCAAATTTATCGCTGTCCTTGGCTTCAAATAGGTACATTTTAGCATGATTTGGATCTTTAGTTTTTCGTATTTGTAATGTGCCTTGTTTGATTTTATCACAAAACAATCTGAAAGACTCTACAGAATCTTTTGTGTCCATCCTGTTTGTGTCAAATAATTTTACAATCTTTTCCCACTGTTGCTTCTGGTCTTCGCTTTTAGAAACTCGCTGATAATCTAATTCTTCTATTTCTCTTATACCTTTTAACAAATCTATATCTATGTCTAGACCATATAAAATTTTTAAATTCTTATCAGCTAACCCCTTATACAGTTCTCTAAAACCAGAATAATAAAAATACCCGATCAAGAATCGGACATCTGCACAATTAGGAAGGGCATCGTTTATTATGCTGGCCAAAGTAGTTTCTTGATTTGTAATAAGTTTTCCCGACATTTGTCCCCTTCCTTTTGATGGATAATATAGATTTTAATCCTGATGTGTTAAAAACATCTTAATAAAAGCGGTTTTACAAATCAAGGTTCAATTATACACTTACACTCCGTTTGTTTTTTAAGAAAAAATGTGCTAAAATCTTAAAAATGGCACAGTCAGTTAAAGATAAAATATTATCCTTGGTTAAATCTTGCCCAGACCGTTTTATCTGGGCAGACAGAATACCAGATTACAAACGGACTGATATTGATGTGGCATTATATTCATTGGCACAGGAACAAAAATTAATTCGTATAATTCCTGGACTATATTTTTACCCAGGTCGCAAGAAATCTGTTCCATCTGTTGATACATTGGCCAATGCCATCGCTGATAAATACCATTGGAATATATCAAAAACAAACGAACCTGGTGTTTATCTGGCCAGCACCCCGCGAACAAAACAATATGCCTTTAATGGCCAAAAAATCACATTCAAACAATGTGCTGGTAAAAAACTGGCGGAAACAAATGATAAACGGCAACATTCACATTATTTATACCTGCATAATTCACCACTGCAAGATGAACAATATACCCCAAAGCAAGCGGTTGAACTGATTATCCCATATCTGGAACAGCTGTATCATAAATTAAATCACCCAATTACAGTTTGGTGTCCAGCGGATACATCTGATTCCCAATATTATCAAGTTTTATCTGAATTACCGTATTGCAGGGTTATTGCAACCCACTTATCAGATGGTTTTGATTTTCTGACCACGATTCCAGATTTTGAATTTGATTGCATAATAACGAATCCGCCGTTCAGGGACAAGAAAAACTGGCTGGTCAAAGCATTGAAATACAACAAACCGTTTGCTTTATTATTACCCGCCAGCTGGTTAAATGATAATGGTGCATTGGATGCCTATGCCAAGGCAAACAAATCTATGCAATTACTAATTCCAAACAAGCGATTTAATTTTATTGGAAATGACAAACAAGTCCCATTCAAGGCAATTTATTACTGCTGGGACTTGCTAAATCAACCAATCGTATATTGTACAATAAATAAAAATTAATTCCCCTTACACAATTATAATCTGATTTGTTTTGGTGGAATATTGGCAATAATGGTCTGGGGATGGTAAATGTGTGGCTTCGTCATTACCAATTAACATATTTGAAAACATTGGGTTTTCTGTTTGGAATACTATTCTGTTCTCAAAACAATTTACTACATCTGATGTTAAACAATCCATTCCTGATACATCACCAGTGGCCATAAGCAGATGACTGTTTGGGTCTGATGTTATTTGATATATCAGTTCTGTTAATTCCATTGGATAATCAAAAAATAATTGCCCTGAATTCATTATGGCAACTATGACTTGTTTATCTTCGTATTTTTGTCTGATTGTTTTCAATGCTTCTATTGCTTCTGGACTGGTTCCAATTATATTAGATAATCCACCTATCTCTGACCATTTTGATGGTGTTCTGATGTCTATAATTATATTATTCCAACATTCATATCCCATTTTTAATACAGCTTCGTCCAGTTCCTGTATTTTATTGGTTAATAATTCAAATTGATAATGTTGGCTGGAATCATCACCAGTTATAATTGTATTATTACCGCGGTAATCAGATGCTTTGTTGGAATCATATTGATATGACAAAGTTATATAATCTAAATCATTCAGTAATTGTCTCATTAAATTAAAATTGGATGCATTATTCAGAACTATTTCCATTGTATTATTCCTGTGATTATTCGTGTTCAATATAAACTGATATTTTAATACTGTTATCCAGTTTAGATATAACTTCTATGATATTTGCTATTTCTGAAACTTTGGCATATATGTTAATACTCATATCTTGTCCATTCGTTTTGATTAATCATTTACATAAAGTATTTATCGTGTCCGATTAAAAAAATGAAATAAGACAGAAATAAATCCAAATAGAGTATTTAAGTTCAGCTGTAACCTGGCTCGAAAGTGTCTAAAAGTCAAGCTTATTAAGGGGT